>JAULUH010000051.1:0-61953 GCA_032111745.1 Anaerolineae bacterium
AACTGTCCGCGGCCAGCTCCAGCACGGCCAGGCTGTGCTGCGGCTCCAGCTCGCCGGCGGCGATGGAGAGGCCGTAGCGGCCATTGATGCTGCCCTGGTTACGGAAGACCGGCTGGGGGCCACGGGACAGCACGGCGGCGATCAGCTCCTTGGCCGTGGTCTTGCCGGTGGAGCCGGTGATGGCGACGGTGGTGAGGCCGGGGCGCTGCAGGGCGTGGCGGGCGTAGGCCGTGAGCGCGGCCCGGGTGTCGGGCACGACCACACAGGTGACGCCGCGGCTACTGAGGTCGACGGGCCGCTGGCAGAGCACGCCGCGGGCACCCCGGGCCACGGCCTCCTCGATATAGTCGTGCCCATCGCCCTTGTCGGTCTTGACGGCGACGAACATCGGGCCGGGGGCGTGGGTGCTGTAGCCCGGGGGTTCGGTTTCCAGGGCCAGGAGGCGTGAGTCGTAGGAGAAGGCGGAGAAGCGCTGCGCGAAACCAGGGCCGTGCAGCCGTCCACCAGTAGTTGCCAGCAGGTCGAAAAGCTCTATCACACCTGGTATCCACCACCGCCTGAGGTGGCCGGCACCTGGAACAGGGCCGGCCGCGCGGCACGGATTGTAGCACACGGCCACGGAGCAAGCAAGGGCCTGGCCTGGCGCGGGCGTTTTGGCCCGTCTGGCAGCTATGCTATACTCGCCCCATGCCGATCTTCTCCCCGTTGCACCCGCGCTTCGTACATTTCCCGATTGCCCTGCTGGTGACCGGCAGCGTGGCTGCGCTGGCCTATATGCTGTTCTGGCGGCGGGCGCCGTTGGCGCTCCTGGCCTGGTCCACGATCTTCCTGGGCTGGCTGGCGGTGTTTGCCGCCGTGCTCACAGGGTTGATCGACCAGAGCCGGGCCGTCATCGACGCCGAGGCGCTGGACCTGATGAACATGCACATCGCGGCCGGCATAGCCCTGATCGTCGTGTACGGACTGCTACTCTATCTGCGCCTGCGCGAGCCCGGCGTGCTGGATAACCCGCGGCAGCGCCTGGTCCTGTTCCTGTTGCTGGTGTTGGGGGTGGCCGTGGTCGTAGTGGAGGGAGGGATCGGCGGCATCCTGGTCTATGATTTTGGCGTCGGCGTCGGCGGGTGAGATGGCAGTTGATCGATGTGGAAAAAGTTGGTTTGACACATCGCCGATACTCATGGTATAGTTGCCCATCCCGCGAGGGATGGTTGCATGACGCACAAAGGGGTGCTTGGGGTGTACTGAGGCGGCTGGCATCGCCGGCAGGTTGTGATGGTACCTGGACCGGCAACTACCCGCAGAGCTCGAGCGGCAGCTTCGCAAGCGAGCGCTGATCCATGCAGGAAGGAGGATATCTGGCACAAACTGACCATCTGACGATTCCGGCGATCGCCCATCCCCGTCTGCCGGAGCATGGCCTGTTCAACCCGTGATTTCAAGGAGGAGTGCGATGAAACTCAAGCATCTGGGCATCTTGTCTGTGATCGTGGCCCTGGCGGTGGTATTTGCGGCGTGTGCGCCGCCCGCTGCTGTTCCGGTCCCCGAGGCCGCCGCACCTGCTGCGCAGCCAGGGGAGGCTGCACCGGCGGAGCAGCCGGCGGAGGCGGCGCCAGCAGCGCAGCCCACTGCAGCAGGGATCCTGGACGCTGTGAAGGCGCGCGGCAAGGTGGTGTGCGGCGTGCACAACAGCCTGCCGGGCTTTGGCTACCTGGACGCCGACGGCAAGAGCGCCGGCTTTGACATCGACCTGTGCCGGGCCGTGGCCGCGGCAGTGTTTGGCGACCCAGGCGCCGTCGAGTTCGTGCCCATCTCGGCCGCCGAGCGGGGGCCGGCGTTGCAGACCCGCGAGGTGGACCTGGTGGCCCGCAACATGACCTGGACCTCGAGCCGGGAGGCCCAGTGGGGTACTTTCACCCATGTCATGTTTTACGATGGCCAGGGCATGCTGGTGAAGGCGGACAGCGGGTTCACGACGCTGGAGGACCTCAGCGGGGCCACCATCTGCGTGACCACGGGCACCACCACGGAACAGAACCTGGCCGATGCCTTTCGCGAGCTGGGGCTGGAGTTCACCGCGGTCACCTTTGAGGATACGGCTGCAGTCTATGGCGCCTATGAGGATGGGCGCTGCGATGCCGCCACCAGCGACAAGTCGCAGCTGGCGGCCGTGCGCAGTGGCTTCGCCAACCCCGACGACCACGTCATCATGGACGTGACCATGTCCAAGGAGCCGCTGACCCCGGCTGTGCCGGCCGGCGATGACAAGTGGGCGGACGTGGTGAAGACGGTCATGTGGACCCTGATCAACGCCGAGGAGCTGGGCGTCACCTCCCAGAACGTGGAGGAGATGGTGAACAGCGAGAACGTGGTGATCAAGCGCATGCTGGGCGGCGAGGGTAGCTTCGGCCAGGAGGACCTGGGCCTGGACCTGGACTTCGCCGTCGACGTGTTGAAGGCGGTGGGCAACTATGGCGAGATCTACGACCGCTATATGGGGCCCGGCGGCGCCTCGTTCACCCTGGACCGCGGCCTGAACCAACTGTGGACCAATGGCGGCCTGATCTACGCGCCGCCGCTGCGGTAGCGCAACTCACGGACCTCGGAGGTCTGCAAGACCTCCGAGGTTTGTTCCCCCTCTCGTCGCAACCGTTATGACCACCCTACCCGGCTTTCTGACCAGGAAGGGCGTTCCCCTTTGGCGCGACGTGCAGGTGCTGAAGTGGGTGGCCCAGATCGCTTCGGCGGTGCTGGTGGTGGGATTCCTGGTCTTTTTCGTCAGCAACGTGGTACGGGCCGCCAATACCCGGGGGTTGGGGCTGGGCTTCGGTTTCCTCGACGGCACTGCGGGCTTTCCTATCGGAGAGTCCGTCATCCCCTATGACCCGGCCCGCTCTTTTGGCTATGCCCTGTGGGCCGGCTTCCTGAATACCCTCAAGGTAGCCGCGGCCGGCATCGTGCTGGCGACCATCCTGGGCTTCATCGTGGCCCTGGGCCGGCTGTCCAGCAACTGGCTGGTCAGCAACATCGCCGGGGTCTACGTCAATATCGTGCGCAACATACCCCTGCTGGTGCAGCTGTTCATCTGGTACTTCGCCGTGTTTCAGCAGCTGCCGCCGGTGCGGGAGGCTATGACCCTGCCCGGTCCGGTCTACCTGAGCCAGCGCGGGCTGTACATGGTGGGGGTGCAGCCTACCGCGACCTTTAGCCAGTGGCTGCCGTTCGTGATTGCCGGCCTGGCGCTGGGGGGCCTGGTCCAGTGGGCGCTGACCCGGTACCAGGTGCGCACGGGGCGCAGCACCTACGCCTTCGTCTTCGCCACGCTGGTGCTCGTCGGCCTGCCGGTGCTGGGCTGGTTGATGGTGGGCACGCCGTTGGAGAAGACCGCGCCTGAGCTGGGGCGCTTCAACTTCGAGGGCGGCATGCGCCTGACCCCCGAGTTCGCCGCGCTGCTGGTGGGGCTGGTGGTCTACACGGCGGCATATATTGCCGAGGTCTTTCGATCGGGCCTGCTGGCGGTGCAAAAGGGGCAGGTGGAGGCTGCACGGGCGTTGGGGTTGAATCCGCTGCAGACCCTGCGCCTGGTGGTGTTGCCCCTGGCGCTGCGGGTGATCATCCCGCCGTTGATCAGCCAGTATCTGAACCTGACCAAGAACTCCAGCCTGGCGATTGTGATCGGCTATCCTGACCTGTTTTTCGTCGGGCGGACGATCATCAACCAGGCGGGGCAGGCCGTGCCGGTTTTCCTGTTGATCATGGCCGCGTACCTGGCGCTGAGCCTGCTGACCTCGCTGGTGCTGAACCTCTATAATCGCCGCGTGCAGGTGGTGGAGCGTTGAGATGGCGATAACCGGTGAGACTACCCTGCGCCCGCCGGCCCGGCCCGGCCCACTGCTGTGGCTGCGCAAGAACCTCTTCAATGGCTGGTTCAATACCCTGCTGACCATCGCCTCGGCGACGGTGATCTTCCTGGTGGCCCGTGGGCTGCTGGGCTGGATATTCTTCCAGGCCGATTGGAGCCCGGTGGTGGAGAACCTGCGCCTGTATGCGGTGGGGCCATATCCCCAGGAGCAGATGTGGCGCGTCTGGTTCATCGTGGGCATGGTGTCCTTCCTGATGGGGGTCAGCGCTGGCAAGTGGCGCGGCACGGTGCTCACCTTTGCCTGGGCGATGGGTATTGGCTACCTGGTGCTGGCGCTGCTGCCCATCAGCCTGGAATATCTGGCTCTGGACAGCCGCCTCAGGCTGATGGTGAATCCCCTGTTGATCGGGCTGGGGTACCTGGCGGGGAGCAGGTTGTCCATCAAGAGTCGCTGGATTCCAGTAGCCTGGGGCGTTTCGTTTGTGCTCACCCTGGTGCTGTTGGGCGGCCTGCGCAACGCGGTGGCGCTGCCCTACGTGGAGAGCGGCCAGTGGGGTGGCCTGCTGCTGACCTTCTTGCTGGCCATTGTGGGCATCGTGGCCTCCTTCCCCATCGGCATCCTGCTGGCACTGGGGCGCCAGAGCAGTCTGCCCGTGGTCAAGGCCATGTGCGTGGTGTTCATCGAGGTGGTGCGCGGGGTGCCTCTGGTGACCATCCTGTTCATGACTTCCATCCTGTTGCCCCTGTTTCTGCCGGATACCATTCGGATCGACCGCGTGCTGCGGGCGATGCTGGGGATGACGCTGTTTGCGGCAGCCTACATGGCGGAGAACGTGCGCGGTGGGCTGCAGTCGATCCCCGGGGGCCAGGTCGAAGCGGCGAAGGCCATGGGGCTGAACAACTTCCAGACCACGGTGTTGATTGTGTTGCCGCAGGCGCTGCGCGTGGTGATCCCGGCCATCGTGGGGCAGTTCATCGCCCTGTTCATGGACACTACGCTGGCCATCATCGTGGGCCTGTTGGAGCTGCTGGCCGTCGGCCGCGCGATCCTGAACAGCAACCCGCAGTGGCTGCTGCTGGACATGGAGGTCTACGGCTTCATCGCCCTGGTGTTCTGGATCTTCACCTTCGCCATGGCTTATGCGAGCCGGCGCGTGGAAGTGGCTGTGGGCCTGGGCAAGCGCTAGACGAGGAGAGGACACCGATGAGCCAGCAGGCAGGTACGGAAGACATCATCGTTTGCCGGGACGTGCATAAGTGGTTCGATGAATTTCACGTGCTGCGCGGTATCAGCATGACGGTGAAGCGGCGCGAGGTGATCGTGATCTTCGGGCCGTCGGGATCAGGCAAATCCACCTTCATCCGCACCATCAACCGGCTGGAGGATCACCAGCAGGGCGACATCATCGTCGACGGCATCGAGCTGACCAACGACGTGCGCCACATCGAGGCCATCCGCAGCGAGGTGGGCATGGTGTTCCAGCAGTTCAACCTGTTCCCCCACCTGAAGGTGATCGACAACGTCACCCTGGCGCCGATCTGGGTGCGCAAATGGCCCAAGGACAAGGCGGAGGCAGTTGCCATAGAGCTGCTGGAACGGGTGGGCATCCCGGAGCAGGCGCAGAAGTACCCCGGTCAGCTATCAGGCGGCCAGCAGCAACGGGTGGCCATTGCCCGGGCCCTGGCCATGCAGCCCAAGATCATGCTATTCGACGAGCCGACCAGCGCCCTGGACCCGGAGATGATCAAGGAGGTGCTGGATGTGATGAAGGAGCTGGCCCTGAGCGGGATGACCATGCTGGTGGTTACCCACGAGATGGGTTTCGCTCGCGAGGTAGCCGACCGCATGTACTTCTTCGACGAGGGTAAGATCGTAGAGTCGGGCACCCCGCAGCAGATCTTCGAGGCGCCGCAGGAGGAGCGGACCAAGTTATTCCTGTCGCAGATTCTGTAAGTGGCAGGATTAAGGAGAGCCTGAGCCCCGGTGGGGTGACGGCAACAGGCCTGCAGTCCAGCCACTGGCCGGTTCACAGGCCTGTTATTGTAGCTCCCGATGGCGCGGGCCATCGCTGAGGATGAGCTTCAGGAGGCGTCTTCAGTTATGGCCGGGGGGCTGCCGGCCTGGCGATAGGCCTGCTGCAGCCGTCGCAAGGGTACCTTGTTGGCGCGGCGGCAGGTAGGGCAGGGGATGGGCGCGGACTTGGGGTGCTTGTCGCCGATCTCTTGCATGACCAGGGCCAGGTCAGCGTCGCTCAGGTTGATGGGGGCACGGCAATAGGTGCAGGTGATATTAAGCACGGAGCGGAACCTTTCCTCTGCTCACGGGTGGTTGATGACCTCCCAGATCCCGTCTGACAGGTGGATCACCGAGAGACACGATCTACAGGTAGCCTCGTCCTCGGCGGTCTTGCGGGCCAGGTGCGAGCAAGTGGGACAGACAATGGCCGCGCGCTGCGCGGCCTGGCGCAGTAACATCTCGACGACCTCCGACGCGTCCTCCAGGCCCATCTCCTCGCGCAAGAGATCGACAGCCTCCCGGTCATAGTCGCTCAGCTTGATCGAGATCTGGTTATCAACTTCAGTCATGGGTCCTCCTTAGGGGCATTGTCCGCCTGGCGCCCGGATTATAGTCGATGACAGGTCTGGCGCCAAAACGGCTGAGTCTTTGGCGGGCGGCAGGGGGTTTGGCGCCGGCCTAGGCACTGCGCCTGACCAGCAAGGTGAAGCCGCGACGGTCGACCACCGTAACCTCTGTGCCGACGGGGGCCGGCCCGGGATCATCCTGCAGCTCGGCGTTCCACCACTCGCCCTGGAGCATCACCTTGCCGGCCGGGTTGAGCTCGGCGCGTACCATCGCCTGCTTGCCGACCATGCTTTCCTGGCCCCAGGTAGGCCGGCGTCGCTGAGCCTGTAAGGCCTTGGCGACGACGAAGCTGAAGAACAGGGCCGAAGCCAGGGCCAGGATGATGATGGTGGCCCAGGGGATGGCCACCTCCGTGCCGCTAAACAGGATCACGGCGCCGAGAATGAAGGTGGCGACGCCACTGAGTGTCAACACTCCGTGGGTTGGGGCCTTGATATCGGCCAGGAAGAGGACGAAACTCAGGGCCAGGAAGCCCAGACCAACCCAGTTGGCGTTTAGTATGCCCAGGGCATAGAGGCCCAGGAGCAGTCCGGTGGCCCCGACGATGCCCAAGACATAGCCGCCGGGCTGCGAGACCTCGCCGATGATGGCCTGCACGCCGAGCACGATGAGCAGGATGGCGATGCCAGGGATGACGATGGCGTTGATGATGGTGTTGAGGAAGGCCTCCAGGCCTGTGAGGGGTTGCTCCTGGACGCTGGCACCGGCGAGGCGTAGGGGCTGGCTGCGGCCGTTCACCTCTACCTCAAACCCATCGAGCTGTTGCAGTAAGTCGTCGACGTCTACGGCGATGGTGTCGATCACGCCGAGGGCCAGGGCCTGCTCGGCGGTGGCGGCCCGGGCCTCGGTCACGGCCTGGCGTGCCCATTCCACGGCCTGGTCGCCGCGGCGCCGGGCCAGGTTTTCGATGTCGGCCTCCAGGATATTGGTGATCTTGCTGCGCAGGGTCTCGCCGATCTCTTGGCCACCCTCGGCCACGGGGCTGGCGGCGCCGATGGAGCTGCCGGGAGCCATGGCGGCCGCGTGCCCGGCCAGGGTGATGAAGGTGCCGGCTGAGCCGGCCGTGGCGCCGGAGGGCCACACGTACACGATGATTGGCACCGGAGAGGAGCGCATCATCTTGACGATATCCTGGGTCAGGTCCACCTGCCCGCCTGGCGTGTCCAGCCGCAGGATGATCGCCGCCGCACCGAGCCCTTCGGCCTGCTCGATGCTGCGCTCAAGATAGGAGATCAGGATGGGATTGACGGGCCCGTCGAAGGTGAGCAGGAGCACAGGGTTGGCGTCCTGTGCGGCCATGGGGGTAACTAGCAGGAGCAAAGCTAGGAGCCCCAGGAGGAGCCACCTGGCCGGCAATCGCAAGCTATAGATCCTGAAGCTCTGGTTGACGTGCGCCATGGTTGGCCTGCCTGTCTGATGAACCAGGGTTAGCATCGCGAAGGCTAACCTCTATCCTGATTATAGCCGATCTGATGGTCCTTTTCAAGGGGTGTGGCGTCCAATCGGGAGATCAGGGGTGCAGGTCCCAACCAGCACAAAAAAGCAGGCCCCCAGCTTGCGCTGGAGGCCTGCTCGGGAGGGGACAGGCTGGTTAGCGGTTGACGCTATAGCTGTTGTAGGCGGTCATGAACGTGCGGTTGCCCCAGTAGTGGTTCTCCAGCACCGCCACTACTGGCTGGTCAGACTTGACGTAGACCGCGCCCAGCCAGTTGCGGTTGTTGCCAGGGTTTACAGTAATCGACGAGCAGTCAACGCGGGTATGCTGGCTGATGGACTTGCCGGGATCGATCTGCTGGTTCAATCTCTGGAAGGCCAGGGAGCCGTCGCGGTTGTAGTAGTAGACGTCGACGTCGTTGGCCTTGGCCGTGCCAGGGTTCTGGATGCGGATGATGGAGAACGCCTGGAACTGGAAGTTCGTATCCGGGCAGGGTCCAATCTGTTGCGCCGAGGGCAGGAAGGTCTCGGTGCCGGCCACTGATGTGCTGGCGCCGTTGGCGCCGGCGGCATAGATCCTCTCAGGCCGGATGGAGTAGCTGACCACGCCCAGCTTGGTGCCGTTGGTGGAGCGCACCACGGCGGAGCCGGCCCACGGGTTGGGCAGGTTGGTGTTGAACCAGCTGTATTCCCAGTCGTTGCCGTTGCGGGTGCTGGCCGCCAGGGCACCACCGGCGACGATGGTCTTCTCGGGCAGCGTGCCCGACGAGGTGCCGTCCTCCTTGACGAAGTCCATCACGACGTTGCAGTTCTGGCTGGTCTCCAGGCACTGGACCGTGATCACCGAGTAGCCCTGCCACACGCCGCCGTTGAAGGTACAGTCGGTGCAGCGGCGCTCCACGGAGGGAACGAAGTTGGTGGCGTTGCCGGCGGTGAACGCATTGAAGGCCGCGGCGTACCAGCGCCAGTGGTTGGTGGCCACGACCGTGAGCTTGGCGTTGTTGGTGGCGGTGATCTTCAGGGCACCGCTCCAGAAGCACTGGCCCTCGTTACAGCGGGCCTGCCAGAAGGAGGTGGTGCTGAAATTCGGCACCGCGCCGCCTGGCTTGCTGAGGTCGTAGGTCTTGGAGCCGAAGCGCGGGATAGAGTCGGTGGTGGTGAAGTCCTTGCCACCCTCGCGGTTAACGTAATCGATCGAGATGTTGGCCGCGAAATCTTCCGTGTTCTGCACGGTCACCCGCGTGAACTGGGAGTCCTTGGAGTACACCGCGAAGGGGAGGTACATCGTGGTAGCCCCGGACGCGTAGCCGGTGTAGGCGGCTGCCGTAGTGCCGTCCGTCGAGCTGCCTTCGGTCCACAGGATCTCGGCCACCGCAGCCACTTCCTCGCTGGACTGGAGGATCATGGAGCCGGTCCAGTTGTCGCCCAGGGTGGCGTCGAACGCCTTGAAGATATGCGAGCCCTTGGCGTTGATGGACTGGGGCTTCTCGAAGTCGATGTTGCCGTCGGTGTCGTAGTAGACGGCCTTGACATCCGTCGGCTGAGACTGGTTGGTGTTCTGCACGACCACATCGGTGTTGCCCTTGCCGGGGACGGGGTCCGCGGCGAGGACGGGGGTGACGGCCATCAGCAAGGCCAGGATGACCATGGCGATACTGGCGAGGCGCATCTTCGTCATAGGTGTCTCTCCTCCTCAGGTCTGGTGATTGGGGAACACAGGTAGGGTGATGCAGAGCTAATTGCAGGCCCGTCGAAGAATCTGACTGTTCCCAGCCTAACCTTAGCATGCCTGAGCCCAGAAAGCAATAACCCTTTTGGAGTAATCCGGCCCCTTTTCGCACCTCGCTGCGGCTCTTTGGCCCCCAACCTTCTAATTATGACAACAGGGGGCCTCTTGAGATCTCAGAACGCACCCCGGCCGCGTAACACTACCCCGACGGTGCGCCACAGGATCTGCAGGTCGAGCAAGGGCGAGTAGTTCTGGATGTAATAAAGATCATCCTCGGTGTGCAGGTGCATCATGCGGTCGCTGCGACCGTTGATCTGCCACCAGCCGGTGATGCCAGGGGGCACGGCGAAACGGCGGCGCTGCCAGCTTTCGTAGTGCTCCACCAGCCAGGGGAGCTCGGGCCGGGGCCCCACCAGGCTCATCTCCCCGCGCAGGACGTTGAAGAGCTGGGGCAGCTCGTCCAGGCTGGTGCGGCGCAAGAAGCGCCCGACCCGGGTGACCCGGGGATCATGCCGTACCTTGTGGATCACCAGGTACTGGTCGCCCACCTGCACGGACTGGGGTGGCTGCTGGTCTGCGTCCACCACCATGGAGCGGAACTTGAACATCAGGAACAGGCGGCCGTTTTCGCCTACCCGCTGTTGCACGAATAGGGCCGGGCCCCGGCTATCCAGCTTCACGGCGAAGGCGATCAGCACCAGCAACGGCCAGACCAGGAGCAGGGTGACGGTGGCGATCGCCAGGTCGAAGGCCCGTTTGACCACCCGGTCAAAGCCGTCGATGGCCGGGTCGCGTAGGCCGACCAAGGGTAGGCCATCGAAGTTCTCGATGGTGGCCTGACTCATGGCCATGTCCAGGAAGCCAGGCACGACGCGCACGTGCACGGGCTTCTTCTCCAAGGCCAGGATCACCTGTTCAATGGTATCGTGGGCGCGCAGGGGCAGGGCGCAAATGACCTCGTCCACCTGGTGCAGGCCGACCAGCATGGCCGTCGACGACACCGGGCCCAGCACGGGCGCGGTGCCGACCAGTGTGCCGAGTTTCTCGGGGTCGTCATCCACGAGGCCCACCAGGGTAAGGCCGGTGGCCCGCTGCCGGTGGACGCTCTCGGCCACGGTGCGGCCAAGGTGGCCGGCGCCGACGATCAGCACGCGGCGGGTGATGGGGTCATGCTGGCCGGCGAAACGCAATGCCCCGCGCAAGGCCAGCCGGAAACCAAGGAGCAGCAGGATGTCGATGGCGGCAAAGTAGAGGAAGAGCCGTCTCGGTACCTCGCGAAAGGTCAGGTAGAGCACGCCAGCAAAGACGAGGCTGGCAATAGCCACGGCGAACACGATGATTTGGGCTTCGTCGAGCACCTTCGACGAGCGCCGGGCGTCGTAAACCTGGGTCAGGATGAAAGTCATGCCCCAGATGATGGCCACCACGACGTAGATGGACCAGGGCTGGCTGACCTCGGCCCAGGTGAGGCGAGCTCCGAACGGCAGCCAGTACCGTCCCTGCACGGCTGTGAATAGGGCCAGCAGGGTGATCAGGATATCGGCCAGGATAAGAAAGAGGACGGTGTTTGTATCACGTCTGCGCATACGCTGAAGTTCCTCCGGCGGGAGGCATGGGCGCTGCATAATCCGACTCGATTATACACTAGACACGTGCCTTGCTCAAGAATTGTTCGCTCGGAGCGCAAGGACGCGTTGACTTTCTTTGACAATGCCCGCTAATCAACCTATAATCTTGTGTTGAACCGCACAACAGTCGCAACTGCTATACAGAAGAGCACCCCACAGCATCCGAATTGGAGAAACGAATGAGCATGGCACGAGATGGCCACAGTTGGCCCCGGAAAGACAGAGAAGAATCCTCCTCCCAGCGCACACCCGAACCCTCTCTTGATGAAGCCTATTGGGCGGCCCTGTTGCAGGATGGCGAAACGGTCGTCCTGGATAGCCCCCCGCCCTGGATTGAAGAATCCCAGCCCGACGCAATCAGTAGCGTCGATGGATGTGAGCCCGAACCGGGCGATTGGCAGCGTGCGGCCGATTGCCGCGAGGGCAACATTTGCTGTGAGCTGGCAGTGATCGGCTACAACCGTGGCGGGCTGCTGGTGCAGTTCGGCCTGCTCACAGGGTTTGTGCCCAGCTCCCACCTGGTAGGTTTCCCGGTCTACGCAGACTCCCCCGAGCGCGAGGAGGCCCTCCTGCATCGAGTGGGCCATCCGGCCCGTTGTGTCGTCATTGAGATCGATCGCGGTCGCAACCGGCTGATCCTCTCGGAGCGGGCCGCGCTGGAGCATGCTGACCAGGATCGGATCATTGCCGGCCTGAAGCCCGGGGACGTCGTGCAGGGCCGGATCAGTAACCTGCGGCGTTTTGGTGCCTTTGTGGACCTGGGCGGGTTTGAGGGCCTGATCCACATCTCGGAGATGTCGTGGGGCCGGGTCAACCATCCGGGAGATGTGGTCCAACCCGGGGATGTGGTCCAGGTATGTGTGCTGGACGTCAACGCGGAAGAGCGCAAGGTGCAGCTAAGCCTCAAACGGCTGTTGCCTGATCCGTGGCAGGCCGTGGAGAGCCGGTATACGATTGGAGAATTGGTGCAGGGTGAGGTCACCAATGTGGTCAGCTTCGGGGCATTTGTCCGGCTTGAGGAAGGTGTGGAGGGCCTGGTCCACATCTCCGAGCTGGCGGAGGGCAACTTTCTCCACCCGCGCAACGTGGTGCGGGAGCGCGAGTGGGTAGCGGCGCGGATCATGAACATCGATCCTGTCAACCGCCGGATTGGGTTGAGCCTGAGGCAGGTCAACCACGGGCACTCCCGGCGTGATGGCTGCGAGGGCGCCACGGTGGACCCGGGCGTTGGTCCGCAGACTACGGAGACGTCCTGGTAGGTCCGGGCAATAATCATTGCCCGGCGGCGGTGTGGCATGGCCAAGAAGGCAGCCCCCAAGGAGCGTAGCGGCAAGAGCACCCGTGGCCGGAAGGATCCTCCCAGAACCGCCGAGCGTTCCTCTTGGCGTACTATCCTGGCGGCGAATGCTGAGACCATTGCGCTGATTGGGGTGGTAGCTGGTGGGCTGTTGGCCGTGGGGCTGGCCAACGGAGATGCCGCCAATCCGTCGCTGTTGCGCCAGGTGCTCGGCGTGGGCGCCTGGCCTGCAGTGATCATCCTGCTGGGTGCCAGCCTGGCCCTCCTGTCTCGGCCCCTGGCCGAGCGCCTGGGATGGGGGCATCTGCTGCGCGAGCAGCGCCTGGGCGAGGGTGCTGTGGGCCTAGGATTGGTGCTGCTGTCGGTTTTGGGACTGGTGCACCTGGCGACTGCGCAGGGGGATGCACTGGAGTGGGCGCTGCAGGGCCAGGGCGGCGGCCTGGTGGGGTGGGCCGTCGGCACGCTGCCTGCGACCTTGCTCAGCAGCCTTGTGGCAACCCTGGTGTTGCTCATTCTGTTGGGGTTGGGTCTGTGGGTGGCTGTGCGGTCGGTTGCCGTCGTGTCGCTGGATCGGGACAGAGCCGTGGCGGACCTGACCGAGTTTGCCCGGCGCCTGTTGCCCACCGAGGAAGAGATGCCTGCCCCGGCAGCAAGGGAGCGCCCGCCGCCGGCCAGGGGTGGCAAACCAGCGCAGGCCAGGGGTAGCAACCCACCGTCCGAGGCAGCCGTAGCAGATGCGGAGCCTTCTATGGCCGCTGCTCAGCCGCCGGCCAAGCCGGCCCGGGCCAGGCGCAAGGCGCCCGCCAAGCTGCGGCCACGGCCCGACTACCTGCCGTCTCTGGAGTTGCTCTTCGGCGAGGGCAGTGGGCAGGTCCCCGAGGCTGACCTGGCCTACAAGACGCAGGTCATCGAGGAGACCCTGGCCAGTTTCAGCGTGCCGGTGCGCGTGGTGGACATCAACATTGGCCCGGCGGTAACGCAGTTCGGCGTGGAGCCGGGATACACGGAAAGGCGGGCGCCGGATGGCCGGCTGATCCGCCGGCGGGTGCGGGTGAGCCGGATCAAGTCGTTGGCGGATGACCTGGCGCTGGCCTTGGAGGCCCCCACGCTGCGCATCGAGGCGCCCGTGCCTGGCAAGGGATATGTTGGCATCGAGGTGCCCAACAGCGCAGCGCAGCAGGTTCCCCTGCGGGCTGTGCTGGAATCGCCTGAGTACGCGGCGGTGAATGCCCCTCTGGCCTTCGCGCTGGGACGGGATGTGTCCGGTGAGCCGGTGGCCGCTAACCTGGCGGCCATGCCCCACCTGTTGATTGCCGGCGCCACCGGCTCGGGGAAGTCGGTGTGTATCCACGGCATCGTCAGCAGCCTGCTCTTCAGCAACGGTCCGGATCGCCTGCGCTTACTGTTGGTGGATCCCAAGCGGGTGGAGCTGAGTATCTACAATGGCGTGCCCCACCTGTTGGCGCCCGTGGTCACCGAGGTGGACCAGGTGGTAGGTGGGCTGACCTGGTTGCTGATGCAAATGGACGAGCGCTACCGGGCCTTCGCGAGGGTTGGCGCCCGCCACCTGGAGGACTTCAACCGCAAGGTCGGCCACAAGCGCCGGCCCGCCGAATGGCGCGACCTGGCTCCCTATCCCTATATGGTGCTGGTAGTTGACGAGTTGGCCGACCTGATGGTGGCGGCCCCGGAGGCGGTGGAGCACCACCTGTGCCGCCTGGCCCAGATGGCACGCGCTACGGGCATTCATCTGGTGGTAGCTACCCAGCGCCCCAGCGTGGATGTGGTGACGGGGCTGATCAAGGCCAATTTCCCGGCCCGCATTGCGTTTGCCGTGACCAGCCAGACTGACAGCCGGGTTATCCTAGACACGCCGGGAGCCGACAAGCTATTGGGCCGGGGAGACATGCTGTTCATGCGGCCGGATAGCAGCAAGTTGGCGCGCGTGCAGGGCTGTTTTGTCTCGGAAAAGGAGGTTGGGCGGCTGGTGAGCTTCTGGAAGGAGGCGATGCCCGCCGAGGCCTTGGCGCCCGATGCGCCCCGCTATCCGTGGACCGGTTTGATGGCTCAGCTGGAGGACCAGGACGACCTGTACGACCGGGCCCTCGACCTGGTGCAGAAGGAGGAGCGGGTGAGTACATCGTGGCTGCAGCGCCGGCTGCGCGTGGGCTACCACAAGGCGGCCGAGCTCATTGCCCGCATGGAGGCCGATGGCTATATCGGACCCGACGAGGGCGCGGGCCGCGGGCGTGAGGTGCTGCTGGCCGGCGAGGGTGACGAGGAAGAGGACCTGTGGCAGTGAGCCCGGCGGCAATTGCGCGTCCCCGTCGCTTGCAGTATAATGGCGAGCCTGGCGCCCATGCTGCCGGGCCAGCGCCTGCAGCGGGCCGGATAAGGCCGGGCGGCGCGCTCTACGGCGAGCCTCGGAGGTGCGCCTGAGAAAGGGTTTTGCCGGATATGAATATCGGTGAGCTGTCCAATACCCTGGGCACCGTGTTGCAGGTTGTGGTGGCCGTGTGTGCAGGGTCCACGCTGGCCTTCTGGCTGGCGATGGTGATCTGGACCTGGCGCGATATCCGTGCCAGGTCGCGCGACATCTTTGCTGCCCTCCTGGCCGTGCTACTGGTGGCGGTCTTCCCAGTTGTCGGCCTGCTGTTGTATCTGTTGCTGCGCCCCAAGGAAACCCTGGCCGAGGCCTATGACCGGGCGTTGGAGGAGGAGGCACTGCTGCGCACCATCGAGGAGCAAATAGTCTGCCCCAACTGCCAGCGTGTAGTGGACCATACGTGGCGCTTCTGCGCCTATTGCCACACGCAGGTCAAGAAGGATTGCCCCACCTGCGGCAGCTTGCTGGAGCTGGGCTGGACCATTTGCCCCTACTGCGGCAGCTCGGCATCGGTGCCCAAGGTGCGGCGGGAGGAGCTGCCGGCCCAGCCTGGGCCCTGGCAACTGCCGGAGCCGGCTATCGACTCGAGCTCGGCTAGCTCCAAGAAGGTGCCTGTGGTCGACTTGCCGGCTGCGGAGTGAGTACTTAGCGTATTCCCGCGAGTGAACTGAGGAGACGGCCCAGCGGCCGTCTCCTTGCTATTAAGTCCGCTGGCGCCAGTAACGCAGCAAGCCCTTCACCAGCATGGGAGACGGCGTGATGATCTCGTAGCGGTGGGCGGCGTCCTGATCCGCACCCTGCGCTATGGCCTGCTCCGCGGCCCACCCGGCAAAGGCCGCCGCGATCGCGGCGGCGGGTTCGCCGGCCTGCCAGCGCTGGCGGACGAAATTGGCCGCTGCGTCAAGGCTCTGGCCTACGGTTTCCAGATGGGCCTGCGGATCATCCGCGGCCGGGCCGAAGTGGGTGAGCAGCAGGCGGTCAGGCTGCAGCTTGCGCAGGCGAGCCACGCTGTCGTGCCAGGCTGGAATATCGATCTCCGGTGGCGGTGTGGGCACGCGCAGGTGGCGGCAGCCCGGCAACCGCACGGCCGCTACGTCGCCGGTGAAGCATAGGCCGTCCAACAGGTAGGCCATGTGGTGATAGGCATGGCCGGGGGTGTCCACGGCGCGCACGTTGAGGCCGGCGGCATCGACTACGTCCCCGTCCTGCAGCGCGGCCACCTGGTCCGCCGGCACGGGCACGGTCTCGCCCCAGAGCATGTCCATCTGGTCGCCGTAGATGCGCTGTGCCGAACTGAGGAGCCGGGACGGGTCGGCCAGGTGCGGCGCACCCACATGGTGTACGTGCACCGTGGCGTCGGTCTCGCGGGCCAGCCACCCGGCAGCCCCGGCATGGTCCAAGTGGATGTGGGTGACCAGGATATCGGTGACCTCATCCAGGGCAATGCCCAAGGCGTGCAGGCCCGCTTTGAGGGCAGGGTAGCTGGTGGCGGGGCCGGTTTCGACCAGGGCCACCCCTCGGGGCCCGCGCAGTACGTAGCTGGCAATGATCTCGGGGGTGCCCTGGAAATGCAGATCGAGGGTGTGAAACACGAGTTGGATCCTTTGCTAGGTGTGCCTGCGGCGGCGTGCCGGGCGAGCTACCCGGGGCGCCGGTACCGGCGTGCTCAGAGATCCATTGTATCCACAACCGGGGGACAGGGGAAGAAGCCGGTTGACAAGGCCGGCGTTCAACACTATACTCGATATCCGCCCGCGGCACATCTCTGGATGCGGCGGTGCTACTATGGCGCAGCGAGAGATCCATGAGTGATGATTTAGCCCTGCCCTCCGGCAAGCTGCCCCCTGAGCTGCTCGACAGGCTGCTCCAACGCTTTGCGCCCCATGATCCCCGCCTGATCGTCGGCCCGCAAATGGGTGTGGACGCTGCGGTCATCGACTTTGGCCAGGTATACCTGGTGGCCAAGACCGATCCCATCACTTTTGCGACCGACGAGATCGGCTGGTATGCCGTGAACGTCAACGCCAATGATATCGCCGTGATGGGGGCTACACCGCGTTGGTTCATGGCCACGGTATTGCTGCCTGAGGGTCAGGCGACTCCATCGATGGCCGAGGCGATCTACCAGCAGATTGCGCGGGCCTGCGATGAGCTCGGGGTGGCCCTGGCCGGTGGACACACCGAGATCACCGTGGGTCTGAAGCGACCCATCCTTTCCGGCACCATGTTCGGCGAGGTCGCCCCCAGCCGGCTGGTGCGCTCATCGGGTGTGCAGCCAGGTGATGCCCTGGTATTGGTGCAGAGTGTGCCGATCGAGGGCACGGCCATCATCGCCCGGGAGAAGGCCGAGGCCCTGCTGGCGCAGGGGATCGATCCGGAGCTGGTTAGGAGGGCCCAGGGTTTCCTGCACGACCCTGGCATCAGCGTGGTGGCCGCCGCGCGGCTGGCGGTGGAGTCTGCTTCTGTCCACGCTATGCATGATCCGACCGAGGGGGGACTGGCTACGGGCATTTGGGAGATGGCGAGCGCCTCGGGCCTGGGCATGGCTGTGGATTTGGACGCCGTGCCGGTGGCGCTGGAGAGCCGGATGCTGTGCGACGCGCTGGGGCTCGACCCCCTGGGTACCATCGCCTCGGGGGCACTTCTGGTAGCACTGCCGGTCGCCGAGACCGGACGGCTGTTGGCGGCCTTGCAGCAGGCGGGTATCCCGGCCTGTGTGATCGGCCAGGCCACTGGGTGGGGCGGCAACATGCGCGCGCAACGCGGCGGCCGGGAGGTGGCCTACCCCAGGTTTGCTGTGGATGAGATTGCCCGTCTCTTTGCCTGACCTGGCGAGATCTTTAAGGTTTCCCCACTTGACTCTCACGTACCGTTAGGGTGTAGTATGGGGCCTGTGAACGAGCGCATGCCAGTCTACACGGTACGCCAGCTGGCGCAGTTAGCTGGGGTGAGCGTCCGGACGCTCCACCACTACGACGCTATCGGGCTGTTGCAGCCATCTTCCCGTTCGGCGGCAGGCTATCGGCTCTACGAGCAGAACGACCTGCTGCGCCTGCAGCAGATCCTCTTCTTCAGGGAGCTGGACTTCCCGCTGGAGGACATCCGGCGCATCCTCGATCATCCCGGGTTCGATCGAGTAGAGGCGTTGGAGAGTCATCGCAGGATGCTGCTGGCGCGAACCGCACGGCTGGCCGTGCTCGTGCGCACTATCGACAGGACTATTGAGAGACTACAGGAGGAGACCATGCCTCTCACTGATGCTGAACTGTACGAGGGATTCTCGGAAGAGCAGATCGAGCGCTATCAGCGCGAGGTACGCGAGCAGTATGATCCCACGGTTGTGGCCGAGTCTGACCGGCGAGTGCGCCAGATGTCCAGGGGACAGTGGGCAGCTCTGAAGGCAGAGGGCGAGGAGGTCAACCGCCTGTTGGCCAGCCTGATAGGCAGCGACCCTGGCGATCCGGCGGTGCAGGCGGCCATCGGCCGCCATTTCACCATGATGGGGCAGTTCTACACTGTGACCCCCCAGATCTATCGCGGCCTGGGCCAGCTCTACGTGGAGCATCCGGAGTTTCGGGCCTACTACGAAGCCTACGCTCCTGGCCTGGCCGACTTCATGCAGGCTGCCATGGAAGTGTACTGTGACCGGACCCTGGCCGCGTAGGCCCCGGGTAGCTTCCGACAGGAACGCCCTGCACGGCAATCCCGTGCAGGGCGTTCCTGTCGTTTGCCACAGCTCTGCGGGGAGAACCAGGGTCAGGACCTCATATGAAGTAGTCGAACCCCGACTCGTAGTGGCTCCAGCGCCGGATACGGAAGACGTGGGCCATCTTGCCTTCGGGGCTGAGCTCCACGTAGTTTGCCGGCCCTCGCCATAGGTAACGCTCGTCATGCAGGAGGTCGTGGGCCTGGAACAGCTCGTCGGGCCCGATGCCAAACTCTTCCAGGGGCAGGTGGATCAGGGAGCTCTGGCCATGGAAGGGATCCAAGTTGACCACCGAGGTGACGATGTTGGAGCGGTCAGCGGTCGCTTTGTAGTAGCCGATCATGAAGGGGTTGTCGACTTGGATGAAGCGCAAGTTGTCGAACTCGTGCATGGCCGGGTTCTCGCGGCGAATCTGGTTGAGCCGGGTGATGATCGACGTAATATTGCCGGGGGCGTTCCAGTCGCGCACCTTGATCTCGTACTTCTCCGAGTCCAGGTACTCCTCCTTGCCCGGAACGGGCTCGTTTTCGCACAGCTCGAAGCCGCTGTAGATGCCGTAGACCGTAGAGAGGGTGGCAGCCAGCACCGCCCGCATGATGAAGGCTGGCCGGCCGCCGATCTGCAGGATCTCCGGCAGGATGTCGGGCGTGTTGGCAAAGAAGTTGGGCGTGAAATACTCCTTCATCTCCGTTGCGGTCAGCTCGGTCAGATAATCCGTCAGCTCGGACTTGGAGTTGCGCCACGTGAAGTAGGTGTAGGACTGGGTATAGCCCGCCTTGGCCAGCATCTTCATCATCTTGGGCTTGGTGAAGGCCTCGGACAGGAAAACCACCTCCGGATGCTCCCTGTGCACCTCGCCGATGACCCACTCCCAGAAAGTCACAGGCTTGGTGTGGGGGTTGTCCACTCGGAAGGTTTTCACGCCCTTGTCGATCCAGAACAGGAAGATCTTCAGCATCTCCTGCCACAGCCCCTCCCGATCCGGCGTGGCGAAGTTCAGAGGGTAGACATCCTGGTATTTCTTCGGCGGGTTCTCGGCATACTTGATGCTGCCGTCGGGCCGGCAATAGAACCAGTCCGGGTGCTCGGCTACGTAAGGATGGTCAGGCGAGGTATTCATCACGTAGTCCAGCGCGATGTCGATCCCCAGCCGGTTGGCGGCCTGCACGAAGCGCACGAAATCGTCCATGGTGCCCAAGGCGGGCTCGATGGCCATGTGGCCGCCCTGTTCGTTGCCAATGGCCCAGGGGCTGCCCACGTCGTCGGGCTCTGCCACCAGGCTGTTGTTCTTGCCCTTGCGAAAGGTGCGGCCGATGGGGTGCACGGGGGGCAGGTAGATGACGTCGAAGCCCATAGCCGCCACGTCAGGCAGGCGGCGGATGCAGTCGCCGAAGGTGCCGTGCTGGCCAGGCACTGTGCCCTGGGAGCGGGGAAAGAACTCGTACCAGGCGGCAAAACGCGCCTTCTCCGGGATGACCGCGACCTCCAGCACTGGTTCATAGGCATAGCTCTCGGAGCGGTCAGGGTAGGCCGTCATCAGGGCGCTGGTGGCCTCGGCCGTGCCAAGCTGAATGGCCTGATCTTGCTCGCCTCCGACAACGGCGGCCTCCAGGCCGGCGGCGATTTCGGCCAACTGGGCCTGGTCTGCACCCGCGGCCAGGGCGAGGGAGCGCTTCACGATGGCCAGGCCCTCCAGGAGCTCGCTGGTCAGCACCGCGCCGGGCACGTTTTTTTTGGTGATCTCGCTCACCCAGGACAGGTAATGCTCGGCATAGCCTTCGACGGTGTACTCGTAGCGGCCGATTTCCTCGACGACGAACTCTCCCATCCAGCGGTCATTGTCCCAGAAGGCCATGGGAGCCTCGTGCCAGGTGTCCCTGCCCTTCTGGCGGAACTTGACCACTGCGGCCAACACGTCGTGCCCTTCCTTGTAGATGTCGGCCATAACCACGACCTTCTGGCCGGCCGTGCGCTTGATGGGGAATCGGCCGCAGTCGATCTGCGGCTCGACCGCCTCGATGATGACCCGGGGGTAATCTTGTGGTACCATTGGCCTACTCCCCGGCCGTGAGCGACTCGTAGAGGGCCTTGGTTTGCTCGGCGATGCTGGCCCAGCTGAAGACGTCCCTGGCCCGCGCCTGCCCCTTTTCCGCCATGGATTCCCGCAGTGCCGGGTCGTCCAGCAGCTTGTTGATGCCGGCGGCCAGATCTTGAGAGAACTTCTCCGGATCCTCGGGCTCGAAGGGAGCTACGTTGAGCTGCTTCACCGGCACCAGGATGCCGGTCTCGCCGCTTACCACCACTTCTTTGATGCCCCCGACCGCGCTGGCAACCACAGCGGTCTTGCAGGCCATGGCTTCCAGGTTGATGATGCCGAAGGGTTCGTAGATGGAGGGACAGCAGAAGACCGCCGCATGGGTGTACATCTGGATCACGTCAGGCTTGGACAGCATTTCCTGAATCCAGATCACATTGTCCCGGGTCTTCTTGACCTCGGCGACGGCTGCCTCCATCTCCGCCGCGATCTCCTTGGTGTCAGGCGCTCCGGCACACAGCACGATCTGGGCCTCAGGGTTGATGTGTTTGATGGCGTTGACCAGGTGGATGATCCCCTTCTGGCGGGTGATCCGGCCCACAAACAGGACGTAGGGCTGGTCCGGATCGACACCATATTTGATCAGCGCGCTGTCGTCAACCGTGGGCCTGTATTCCTCGATATTGATGCCGTTGTAGATTACCTTGACCCGGGCCGGATCGACGTCGAACAGGCGCAGGACATCATCTCGGGTCTCCTGGGAGACCGCTACCACTGCGTCTGCCATCTCGATGGCGGTCTTCTCCACCCACGATGATAGATCGTAACCGCGGCCGAGTTGCTCGCGCTTCCAGGGACGCAGGGGCTCCAGGGAATGGGTGGTGACGACCAGGGGAATGCCATACAGGATCTTGGCCAGGATGCCGGCGAAGTGGGAGTACCAGGTGTGGCAGTGAACCACGTCGGCATCGATGGGGTCGGCCATCGTATCCACGTTGGTCTCCAGGGTGTCCAGGGCACCGCGCAGCTTGCCGTCGACCCGGGCAAAACTGCTATTGGCGAAGGGATAGCCCTTGACGCTTAGGTGATGTCCAGTCACGTCCTGGTCGCCGAAGCTCCTGACTTCTACGTCCATCAAGCGCGCCAGCTCCAGGGACAGGTACTCCACGTGGACGCCAGCACCACCGTACACGTAGGGGGGATACTCACGGGTAAGGAAAAGGACTTTCATCGATGCACCTTCCTTGGGCTGAGGCAAAGCGAGGCACGGCCGGTAGGATACGGCCGCAGCTTGTGTAGGCAGTCACGTAGTATAGCGGCAAAACTGTCGTGTACCAAATGCTTTATGGGTGCTCCTTGCCTGGTCCGGGCCCGCCACCCACATGGGCGCTGGTGAGGCAGGGCGGGGATGGTCGCAAGCGCGGCCAGTGGGCCGTTGGACAAAGCTATGGTACAATGAGACACCGGAGTTACGCTGCGCTCGGTTGGGGCACCCAGGCGGGTCAGGCACCAGGTGCTGCCGGTTAGACGAGCCCGATAGGGCTCAGGTTAGCTTGCATAGGTGATGGTCATGTCCTCTCGGAGGAGCGTGCCGACGAATTATGACATCTCTGGCTGGCGTGCTGAGGCCAGGCAGCATCAGCCGTGGCGCGCCGAGCCGGCTCCGCAGCCGCCCCAGGTGCAGCGCGGGCAGGTAGCGGTTTTTGGCTACCTGGCTCTGGACTCGCGGGACCAAGGCCAGGTGCGGGCGAACGCTGTGCCTGGACGCGACGATCCCTTTGTGCCTGCGGCACTGGTGCATCGCCTTGGGCTGCGGCATGGCGACTATGTCGATGGCATGGCGCGGGTGGACGACTATGGATTAACCGTGCAGCATGTGTGGCGGGTAAACGGGAATGGCGCTCGGAATCTGGGAGGTCGTCCTGACTTCCGGCAGCTGACGGCCATCCATCCTGACACCCAGATTGCCCTGGGCTACCGGCCGGAGGCAATCACCGGCCGCGTGCTGGATCTGGTGGCACCCATCGGCCGCGGGCAGCGAGGGTTGATCGTTGCCCCCCCCCAGGCCGGCAAGACCACGGTCCTGCAGCACATCGCTCACGGCGTAGCCGCCGACCCCGAGCTGGAGCTGCTGGTCCTACTGGTCGGCGAGCGACCCGAGGAGGCGACCATGCTGCGCCGCGATGTTCGCGGTGAGGTGCTGGTGGCTGATCTGGATACCCCCAATGCGCAGCAGGCCGCAGTTGTGGAGCTGGGCATGGCCCATGCTCGCCGGCTGACCGAAGAAGGCCGCCATGTGGTCGTCCTGCTCGATAGTCTCACCCGCCTGGCCCGGGTGCACAACCTGGCCGCGCGCGGTGGGGGCCGTACCCTGTCCGGCGGCATGGATGCCTCTGCGCTGACACCCCTGCGGCAGGTGTTTGGTGCCGCCCGCGCCACCGAAGAGGGCGGCAGCTTGACCCTGATCGCCACCTGTCTGGTGGAGACCAACAGCCGGTTGGATGACCTGGTGTATGAGGAGTTCAAGGGCACGGGCAACATGGAGGTGCATCTGGACCGGCGCCTGGCCCAGCTAGGACTCTACCCTGCCGTGGATATCCTGCGCTCAGGAACCAGGCGCGAGGGCCTGCTTTTGGACGAGGCCACTATGGAACTGATGGCCCGCCTGCGCCGCCTCCTTGCTCGCATGGCCCCGGACGAAGCCCTGGCAGACCTGTTACATGTGTTGCGCCGGGCCCCCGACAATCAGCAAGCGCTGGAAGTATTGCTGGCGGCCTGAGGTCGCCGGCCGTGCCCAGATACACTCGTCGAGATGACAGTACGAATGCCTCAACCTGGAGATGCGACCTTCTCTGACTACAATCAGACCCGTCGGGTGCTGTTGGCTGTGTTTGCCCATCCCGATGACGAATCCTTTGGCCCTGGCGGTACCCTGGCCAGGTATGCGGCGGAAGGCGTTGATGTGTGGCTAGTATGTGCCACCGATGGGGACGCCGGCACCGTAGACGCCGAGATGCTAAGCAGCTACAGCAATACCGCCCAATTGCGCGCGGCTGAGCTATGCTGTGCCGCTCAGGCCCTGGGCCTAAAAGGGGTGGACTGGCTGGGCTATCGCGATAGTGGGATGGCCGACTCACCTGATAACCAGCATCCCCAGAGCCTCTATCAGGCCCCCATGGAGCAGGTGGTGGGCCGCATCGTAGCGGCAATCCGGGAGCACAGGCCCCAGGTGATCATCTGCGATAACAAATACGGTGGCTACGGCCACCCCGACCATATCAAGCTCCACCAGGCCACCATACAGGCGTTTGCTGCGGCCGGCGCTGCCGATCGCTATCCCGAGGCAGGTTCCCCGTACCAGCCCCAGCGGCTCTACTTCACGGCCTTCTCGCCAGGCTTGCTCAAGCTCCTGGTCCGCCTGATGCCCCTGGTGGGGCGCAATCCCCGGCAGTTTGGCCGCAACAAGGATATCGACCTCATCCAGATTGTGTCCTGGGAGACGCCAGTCCATACGCGGGTAGATGTTCGCCCCTACCTGGAGATCAAGCAACGCGCCTCGGCCTGCCACAAAAGCCAGGGGGGGGGCACGCAGCAAATGCGCGGGCTGCCTGGCTGGATTACTCGGCGCTATATGGGCTACGAGACCTTCACCCAGGGCTTTCCGGCGCCACCCATTGGCGAGGTGCAGCAGGACCTGTTCGGCGACGGCTTCAGCTCTCCAGCCTGAAATATGCCTCCAGTAGCGGCAGGTCGACGCCTTGCACGGCTACGGTCACCACGCGGTTGAGTGGCATCTCGCCGCGTAGGTGCACCCTGGCTTCCCAGGCTAGCTCGGGGATGAGGACGGTTGCCCGGTCACCCCGGACCTCCACCACGATGCCCTCCCCGCGCCAGTGCGGGTGATGCTTCAGGTAGACCAGCGTCCAGTGCTGGCGGGCCAGGCGCTCGGCGTAGCCAATATTGCCCGTGACCGCCTCAGCTGCTCCCACCCGCTCCAGCACAGCCTGGGTGCCCAAGGTGGTGGAATCCTGCACGTGCGCGCGCAGCTGCTGGTGGGCGACCAGATCCAGGTAACGCCGCAGCGGGCTGGTGACGCGCACGTAGGCACGGAGGCCAAGGCCACTATGTGGCCTTGGCACGCTGCTCTGTTGGCTGCGCTTCAGGGTGCGGCGCAACGCAAACATGCCCGCGATGCCGTCGGGTAGCTCGTCCTGCACCATGTCGGGTGGCTCCTGGACCGTGAAGGGCACCGGGATATTGTGTTGGATGGCCAGCCGTGCGGCTGCCTCCCCGGCCAATAGCATGGCTTCAGACACCAGGCTGCGGCTGCGCAGGGATGGCAGCGGCTTGATCTGGATATCGTGACCCGAGACTCGCATCTTAACCTCGGGTAGGTCGATGGCGACGCCGCCCTGGGCCAGGCGCAGCGCCGCGCGGCGCTGCGCTAATTCGTAAAGCTCCCGGAAAGGCGACTCGTCCAGCCGGCTATCGGCCTGCTCATAGGTGAGCCGGGTGGCTCGCACCATGCTCGGCACCAATGTGATGCGGGCAATCTCCCCTTCATCGTCGACGTCGATCCCAAAGGAGAGGGCCGGCGAGGTCTCGGCCAGGCCCAAGGCCAGGAGTTCGGTCGCGGCCTCGGGAAGCATAGACACGGTGCCCTCGGGCAGGTAGAGATTGGCTCCCCGATCGCGGGCTTCCAGGTCGGCCGGGCTATCGGGCCACACCACAGCCGCCACATCGGCAACGTGAACCCAAAGCCGTCCATTCTCCAGGCTGACCGCATCGTCAGGATCGGTGCTATCCTCGTCGTCAATGGCGAAGGCTGGCAGATAGGTCAGGTCCAGTCGCGTTTCCTCTGGCACTGGCGGCAGGGGCACCGCAGGTGCGCTGAGACTCACATCCACCCGATGTGGGTGCGGGTCGACGAACTCGTCCCAATAGCCCAGCTCCAGCAGCAGGGCGTGGGCATGCTCGGGACTCTGGGCACGTCCCAGCTCCCGCAGCACCCGGCTTCTGTCGGAGCGGCCGTAGGCCAGGTCTGTTAGCTCCCGAATGTAGCGTTCATGGGCAGGGTCGGTGCTGGCCTCACCTCGCCGGACGCCGTGCATGAAAGTGGCCCAGGCCTGATCCTCGGCAGCCCTGGCCTCCCGGGTGGCTCGAAGCTGGGCCAGCTCCTCTGGAGTCCGGGCAGTGATGGTCTCAGGGCTGCCGTAGAAATGGAGGCCCTCCTCCAGCAGCTGCCAGGCGGCCCAAAACGCCGCCGGGCTCTGCTGGCCATACACGAGCTCAGCCAGCTCGGCCAGGCCGATGGTGCCACCGGCCACCAGCTCCCAGGCGGTCTCCACATCACCCCCGGCCAGCTGCAGCTCTTGGAAGCTGGCCACAGGACCCGGGTGCAGCGGGGCGATATCCTTGGGACGCACGCGCACCACCCTGCCATCGGGTAAAGCAATCTCCAGCTTGTCGCCACCAGACCGCACGATGGCTGGCTGGCCTTTGTACAGGACCAAAGCGCTTGGGCGCACGATCGTCTCGGGCATGGCGTCCACTTCCTACGGTGCAAGCAGTGTACCACAAGTTCGCCGGAATGCCGACCACCTCGCAGCGGGCGTAGCCGCCATTACCGACTGCCCTAGCTTCGCCTGCTAGGCTGATAGAGCGTCGCTGGGATCGGCCCACAAAATCCACTCGCAAGGCATGAGAGGAGTAGCAGACCGTTGATAACCTTGGATGTATACGTGTTGACCGGCTGTGCCAATTGCAGTTACGCACATCAGCTGGCTAACGTAACCGCGCAAGCCTATCCACGGGTCCAGGTCCGAGTGCATGACCTGGCCCATACGCCGAATGTACCGGATATGGTTTTTGCCGTCCCTACCTACGTCCTTAACGATCGCGTGATCTCCCTGGGCAACCCTGAAGAGGCGGCCCTCCGCCTGTTGCTGGAGCAGGCACTGGCGGAAGTACAGGGCCAGCGATTGGGCATACAGCCATGAGAACGCCAGACGATCTTATCCGGTATATCGCGGACTATGGCATCGACGCCGCCCTGGTGGTGCCAGGACAGAAGACGCCTACGGTATACCTCGCGGCAAGTGCGCTAAGCTGCGCTGAGGATCAGATTATCAAGTCGGTGTTGTTCATTGTTAAGGTGGACAGTGGTCAGGCTGTGGCCATGGTGATCACCAACGGCAGCATGCCCATTGACTACCATAAGCTCTCTGGTGTGTTTGGGGT
Source organism: Anaerolineae bacterium (assembly GCA_032111745.1). Taxonomy (GTDB): domain Bacteria; phylum Chloroflexota; class Anaerolineae; order JAAEKA01; family JAAEKA01; genus JAULUH01. Next base: position 26,959 of record JAULUH010000051.1, read on the forward strand.
CAGTCGCAAGCGCATCAGGCTGGCACCTCCGGAAATCGTGCTGGCATGTACAGGCTATCCGGCGGGAGGGGTGCCGCCATTTGGCTATTCCACTACGATTGCCACCTATGTGGATCAGTACGTACTGGAGCAATCCATGGTATACGGCGGCGGCGGGGACGAACATACGCTCCTGCGAGTTGCTCCGGAAGAACTGATCCGGGTCACCGCTGCAACCATCGTCGACGTCCGGGCAGGGGAGGATGGCAATCTATGAGCCAGGCTACAGGGGATGGAGGGGAAGGACGTGCGCTTAACGCACAGCTGGCCAGGCTCACTGACCTGGATCCGCTGATCAGGTTGGACGCTGCCGGACGCCTGGGCTACCTGGCGAGGCCAGAGGCTGTGTCGGCGCTGGTTCATGCGCTGAGCGATGGAGAGTCTCGGGTGCGGGCCGCGGCTGCTGAGAGCCTGGGGAAGCTAGGCACAGTCGATGCCGTGATCCCCCTGTGCCAGCGACTGAATGACCAGCGAGTGGAGGTGCGCCGCGCGACGGCTACGGCCCTGGGCACTCTCGGTGATGCCCTGGCGACGGCCTCGCTGATTATGGCACTGGAGACTGAGCAGGACGGAGAGACGAGGCGACTGCTGGTGCGGGCCCTCGGCCAGGTGGGCGATTGGCGAGCGTTGCGGCCGCTGCAACAGCTGACTGGCGACAAACACTGGGCCGTGCGCCGGGAGGCGGCGACTGCCGTGCAGCAGGTGCTGGCGCGCCAGAAGTAAGGATGAGATCAGAGGACCCCGCCCCCATAGGGTCCGGGTCACCAGTAGTCTCTGGGAGCATCAGTAAGCCCTGGATGCCTATATCTAGTATGTGCGTTGTGTCTTGAATCTATATATTGTAGCCATGTCCAAGCATGAAGCTTAATCCAACCTTAAAATTTCGTTGATCTGATGGTGCCTAGTTGTGACATAACAGGTGCGTTTATGCCAAGTGGGCGAATTGTGTTAGTGCTGTGCCTGATGGCTCACCACTAGATATCGCGTAAAACAAACGTTCGCTAGCCAGGTGTTGACGTAAAAGTCCAGGCCTTGCATTGACTCCCGGGGTATCGGCAGTTGACTTGAGGGGCGGTTGCGCTACAATCGAGGAGGATTGCAGAGACGGCGTGTCTGGGCCAAGATCCCCGCCGGACACTTCTGTGGACAGTCGATTTGGTGCCAAGCGTTCGTAGCAGCCTCAGGCGTCCCAGCAAGCGCACCCTGTTTTCTCCAGCGTTCTGCGGTCCACTACACAACCGATCGGTGCTAGATACAAGTGCACAGCTGGTATGTTCCTTCGGCAAAACACAGTGGCCGGCAGACGAGTTCGCGCGGCCTTCTACTGGACACAGGTACCACCCCATGACCCCTCATCGCTCTCCCCATTCCTCCCCTGGTCAGGGTGCGCCGTCCATCAGTCCCCCCAAGGCGTGGCAGGCCACCCTGGGGGAATTGGAGTTGCAGGTGACCTCCGATACCTTCGAGATGTACCTGCATCCGACGCGATTTATGGCCTACGAGGACGGCACGTTCCTGATCGCCGTCCCCAATGGTTTTGTCAAGGAGTGGTTGGAACACCGATACAACAGAGTTGTCAAGCGCACGCTGCAACACATCATGAACCGTGCTGTAGAGATCAAGTACATGGTGGAGTCTGGGGCAGCGCGAAGCCCTGTGGATCCATCGCCACCGCCCTTGTTGAAGCTAGCGGAGCAGGAAGCAGAACCGCCACCTCCGACCTTGAACGGGTCGTCGGATGGCCAACCCCTGGTTGCTGGCTACACCTTCGACAACTTCATCGTTGGGTCTAACAATCGCTTTGCCCACGCCGCATCGCAAGCGGTAGCCGACCAGCCCGGTGTTCGTTTCAATCCACTCTTCATCTACAGTGGCGTGGGACTCGGTAAGACCCACCTGTTGCATGCCATTGGTCACCAGATTCGCGAGGCCGGCTACAAAGCGGTGTACGTCTCCTGTGAGATGTTTACCAACGAGTTGGTGACGGCCATCCGGTTGGGATCTACCGAGCAGTTCCGGGCCAAGTACCGGACCAGTGATGTATTGCTGTTGGACGACGTGCAGTTTCTGGCGGGCAAGCCGACCACCCAGGAAGAGCTGTTCCACACCTTCAACGCGTTACACTCCACCGGGCGCCAGGTGGTATTGGCCTCTGACCGACCGCCTAAGGCTATTTCGACCCTGGAGAGCCGGCTGCGCTCGCGCTTTGAGTGGGGACTGACCGCGGACATCCAGGCCCCAAACCTGGAGGTCCGCCTGGCTATTCTGCAGGCCAAGGTGGCGGCGCAGGGCATGGTGGTACCGGACGCGGTGCTCGAGCGGATCGCGACCCTGGTCCCCAGCAACGTGCGTGAACTGGAAGGGGCTCTGACCAGGGTTGTGGCGCATGCGAGCCTGAGCGACACGGCTATGACGGCCGAGGTCGCTGAGGCGATTCTGGCCGACATGATGCCCCCTAAGGTGCAGGTTGAGCCGGAAGTGGTCTTGGCACTGGTGGCCAAAACGTTCGGGCTCAGCGTGTCTGACATTACAGGCAGCAGTCGCAAGAAGGAATTGGTGCAGGCGCGCCAGGTGGCCATGTACCTCTTGCGCAAAGTTTTGGACCTCTCCTTTGCCCATGTCGGCGACTTGCTTGGTGGCAAAGACCATGCCACGGCCATGTACAGCGTGCGCAAGGTAACCGAGCTGTTGGAGGAGGACGAGGATCTGCAACGACAGGTGGGCGGCGTTGAGGAGCAGCTGTTGATGCCCGAACCGATCCGTGTGCGCTCGCGACCGCCTTGAGGAGTCTCTTACTCCACCCCCCCCGGGTGATCCGGGCAAGCCGCGACAGAGGCCATTTCAGGTTGCCCCTTTGGGGAAGCGGCACCATGCTCAACCTCAATCCACTGGCGGTGGGGAGGCAAGGAACAGCTTAGAACGGTGGAAAACTAGCCCAGAACGGTGGAAAACTTACACGCGTTGTGGATAACTTTGGTTTGCCAGTGATGGCTGGCTTGGACACTGGCAAGGCTAGTCTCATTCAGGCTGGATACCCCTAGATCTAGGTAGGGCTTGCCAGGAGTTTTCCACAGGGCCGCCCGGCATCATGGCAGGACAGTGCTGGACGTGGCTCAGGCGATTGCACTGTGCTCGTGATGTGGCTATAATGGCCCATCATGACCGTCAAAATTGTCACCGACACTGGATGCGATCTGCCCACCGAACTGGTCACTGGCTATGACATTACCCTGGTGCCACTGATCATGCGTTTTGACGATCGGGACATGCCCGATACGTCTACATCGCGGGCGGTACTGTGGGAGCGCATCGATGCCGGCCTGCCCTGCGACACCTCTGGACCGCCCATCGGCTTTTACGAGGAGGCCTACCGACCTCTCGTTGCCCAGGGCCACGACATCGTATGTGTCACCCTAACCGGTGTGCATAGCGTGACCTATAGCAGTGCCTGGGCTGCAGCCCAGGCCTTTCCGGGCCAGGTCACCGTGGTTGACTCGCGGTCTCTATCGCTGGGCTACGGTATGATGGTGCTTAGGGCGGCCCAGGCGGCAAGTGGGGGTGCTGACGTGTCCGCAGTCCTGGAGATTATCAGGAGCGTGCGCGAGCGCACGTTTCTACGGTTTTTTCTGGAATCCTTGGAACAGGTCAAGCGGGGCGGGCGCCTGGATGCGCTTATGCCCATCCTGGGCCGACTGGGGGTGGCACTCAACGTGCGCGCGCTGCTGACGGTCAACGGCGAAGGGCGGATTAGCCTGGTAGGCCCGGCGCGCGGCCGCCGAGGGGCTATTAAGCGGCTGGTTGGGGAGGCGACTGAGACAGCGCCGGTAGAGATGGCCGTGGTGGGCCATACCCGTCGTCCGGAAGAAGCCGCAGCCATGGCTGAAGAGCTGTCCGCACAGCTGGCCTTGCCACGCTCGGATATTCTGGTGATGGAGTTGGGGCCGGTCTTTATTGCCCACGCTGGCGAAGGCACAATGGGCGTTGGCACCCTCGCCAAAACCCAGGTAGGATAGGTCTCCGGGGCCGGCGCTCGTGATCAGGTCAAAGCAAGGGTTGTTTTTTGGGTGTTCCAGCGCGACGGGGATAGGCCTGCGGCGTCCGTCCGGCCTTGGCGATGATCACCAGGGTACGTTGGGCATCGAGACCAGGGACCGCAACAGGTAACGCATCGTGGAAACTGCCGCCCAAGGTGTCCAGGGCAACCCGGGATGCCGCAAGCTCCTCGTCGGGATGACGGCCTTTTTGGGCGATCAGCCAGCCGCCGATGCGTAGCAACGGCAAGGTGAGTTCCAGCGTCGTCGGTAGCGGCGCCAGGGCACGGGCCAGGGCCAGGTCGAAGCGCTCCCGGCCTTCACCCTGGCCGAAGTCCTCGGCGCGGGCGTTGACGACGGTTACGTCCTTGAGCTCCAATTGTTGGATCACGTGGTGCAGAAAGTTGACTTTTTTGCCGGTGGCCTCCACCAGGGTTAGCCTCAGGCGCGGCCAGATGATCTTTAAGGGCAATCCTGGAAAACCGGCACCAGCACCGACGTCCACCGCCAGGGGCGCTGATGCCAGCCACGTATTCAGCGGCCGCCGGTCGAACGCTGGCAACGCTGCCAGGCAGGATAGCGAGTCCAGGAAATGCATGGTGTCGATCAGGGCGGGCTCTGCCACACCAGTGAGATTGAAGCGCTGATTCCATTCCACCAGCTCAGCCCGGTAGCGATCAAAGGCCGCAAGCTGCCGGTCATTCAACTCCAGTCCCATCAACTGGGTGCCTTGGCGAAGGTCCATGGGTCAGATTATACCATAGCACACGATTCGACATGACTCAACACGTCGCACCATCGTCTGTAATGCCGGGAGCCTATCGTCACAAATGGTGGATCCTGATTGCCGTGAGCCTGGGCCTGTTCATGGGCACAGTGGACGGCACCATCGTGAACGTGGCCTTGCCAACCCTGGTGCGGGAGTTCACCACCAACTTTCCAACGATCCAGTGGGTGGTTCTATCATTCCTACTGGGCCTGAGCGTTTTGATGCTTGGCGTGGGCCGTCTGGCCGATATTGCGGGCAAGCGGCGGATATTTAGCACCGGGCTGGCTGTGTTCGTGATCGGCTCGGTGCTATGTGGCCTGGCCCCGGGTGTATTCTGGTTGATCGGCTTTCGTCTGTTGCAGTCCGTTGGCGCCGCCATGACCGTAGCGTTAGGGGTGGCGATCGTCACGGAAAGCTGGCCGCCTGAGGAGCGGGGCAAGGCCATCGGCGTGTCGGGTGGCGTGATCTCGCTCGGGATTGTGATAGGCCCGGCGTTGGGTGGCCTGATTATCAGCGTTCTGAACTGGCGCTGGATCTTTTTTGTTAACCTGCCCCTGGGTGCACTCGCCCTGTTCCTGGTTTTGCGCTATGTGCCGCCATTGCAGCCGTCAGGGCGCCGCGAGCCGTTCGATTTCGCGGGGGCAGGGATCATGGGCCTCAGCCTGCTGGCTTTAACCCTGGCTTTGACCGCCGGCCAGGGTCTGAGCTTCACCGATCGCCGTATCGTGGCCCTCTTGGTCCTGTTTGTCGCTTCAGCCACAGCCTTTGTCGTGGTAGAACAGCGCGTGCCCTATCCCCTCATCGACCTGAGCCTCTTTCGCAACCCCCAGTTCAGCCTCAATCTGTTGACTGGGGCACTGACCTTCATTGCTATTGCGGCGGTGACTTTCTTGTTGCCTTTCTACCTCCAACTGGTGCTAGACCTGCCCGTGGCCCAGGTCGGCATCCTGATTGCCAGCGTTCCCCTGGCGCTGGCAGTTCTGGGACCTCTGGCAGGCAGTCTGTCAGACCGCTTTGGCACTCGCCCGGTAAGTGTCGTGGGGCTGGCCTTGCTGGTGATCGGTTACCTTACGGCAAGCACCCTTAGCGTTGGTACGACTCCCCTGGGGTTTGTCCTGCGCATGTTCCCAATCGGCCTGGGCATGGGCACTTTTCAGAGCCCCAATAACAGTGCCATCATGGGAGCAGCCCCGCGCAACCGTCTGGGCGTGGCCTCGGGCATGCTTAGTGTGACGCGTACCCTGGGCCAGACCACGGGTATTGCCCTCATGGGAGCGCTCTTTGCCAGCCGGCTCAATCACTACGCCGGGATGCCGGTGGATATCAGCGAGGCTGCGCCGGCCATCCTGACCCAGGCACTTCATGACCAGTTCCTGGTGATGGCTGGACTGGTTGGAACGGGCCTGGCGCTTTCGCTGGGGGCTTGGAGGTGTGAAAGGCGCCAGGGCAGCAGCTGAAAATCCTACTCTAAGCTTTTTGCGACCCGGGGTTGGCGTTTCGTGTGGTCCAATCGCAGTGCGCAGATAGCACGCAGGTGGCGCAGCGGGGATCGCGGGCTGCGCAAACTTCACGGCCATGGCGGATAAGGTTGAGGTGCAGGGGGTAGAACCACTCCTCAGGCACCAGCCGCTCCCAGGTGGCCTTGATCCTAGCCGAATCGTCGTTGGGGCCGGCGATACCTAGTCGCTGGCTGACACGCTGGATGTGGGTGTCTACCGGAAAGGCCGGCCGGTTATAGCAGAACAGCAGTACAATGGAAGCAGTCTTGTGACCGACGCCGTCGAGCTGGGTCAGCCAGCCCATGGCCTCCTCGACGGGAAGATCACGGAGAAAGTCGATGTTGAACTCTCCGCGCTCGTCCAGAATGCGCTGCAGAGCGGCCTGAATGCGCGGAGCCTTGGTAGGTGCAAGGCCTCCAGGGCGAATGACCTCAGCCAGCTCATCGACAGGTGCGGCCATCACTGCCTGCCAGTCAGGATAGGCAGCCTTCAGCTGCTGGAAGGCGCGGCCACTGTTAACATCGGAGGTGTTGGCACTGAGAATGGTCAGCACCAACTCGTCCACAGGAGCGTACGATGGCCGCCAGTCTGGGTGGCCGTAGGCGTCCCGCAACAAGCGGTAGATGGTTTCCGCCTTGCCTTTTTGGTTGGACTCGCCGTCGCGAGGCATCGTGGCTATTCCTCGCGCTTGACCGGTAACCAAAGGGCGAAGGTGTTCCCGTGCTCGCCGTCATTGTCGATACAGGCGTGGCCGCCGATGAGTTTGGCATAGGTTTTAATATGCTCCACACCATCAGCGCAATGGCACCCAGCCCCATCGTCGTGGATGGTCAACGCTACCATGGGACCCACGCAGGTCAATCGCAGGTCGACCTGGCGCACGCTACGATGGTGGGCCAGATGGTTAAGCGCCTGGTCGATCATGTGATAGAGCTCAATCTCCTGTTCGGCACTCAGGGCGGCAGGCTCACCCTCGGTTTGGAAGTCCACCCGCACGTTGTGACGTTGGGCAAAGGTTTCGGCTCGCCAATGAATGGCCTCAACAAGCTCGACATCCTCCAGAGGGTGTGCCTGGAGCTCGTCGATGACCTGCTGCGTCCTCTGAACCTCGGCGCTGACCTGCTGTTGCAGCCCGGCCAGTTGTTGGGCGGCCTGGTCGGGGGCAATACCATAGACCGCCCCTACGGTCGCGATCTGGTCGTTGAGCACTGCCAGAGACCGGACCACGGTCTGTTGGAGCTGCTCGGCCAGACGATGGCGCTCGCGACCCGTGGCGACCATTTCAGCGCGGGCTGCGTAGTCGCGCAGTTGCGACTGGACCATGTGCTGGTGGTGTAGCTGGCGGCGCAGCAGGCTGCCCAGGTAGGCTACCACCAGTGGCAGGAAGTACAACAAATCGGGGCGCAGGAAAGGAGTGACCGGTGCCAGATGATTCAGGCCGGGGAAGAACCAATGCATGACCAAGCCAACTGCCAGATGAATCGTGCCGGCCGTCGCTGAGGCCAGGAGCGCACCCTGCCAACCATATTCCCAGGCAATTAGGAGTAAAGGTAGCATCAGCAGCACGCCGGGCTCAACCACGTAGATCGGGCCGACCGGCACTATGTCGAAACGCACCAGACCCAAGTTCTGCAGCAGGCTGGTGAGCAAGGTCTGGCAGACCAAGTATATTCCCAAAGCCACGGGCAGAAAGCGCGTCTCAAGCCTGTGTTGGATCCACGGGAGCCAGGCGAAGACCGTCGGCAGCAGGGCAACAACAACCAACAGGATCACCTGAGGATCGGGAAACCGTGCCTCTTGCCAGATAGTGGTCAGCCCCAAAAGGAGCATGCTGAACACTGGCAGCAAGACGGATATGCGCAGGAGTCGGAGGGTGCCGGGCATGGGGTAACTGAACATGAGTTTAGGACGGCCGTGCACGTGATGGGTGGCATCAGGGCGACATCGGGAATGGTATCCGTCGCCACGAGCCAGGCATCGACGTACCTTACCTAAGTTTGCCAGAATGCAAGGCCAAAGTCTGTAGAGTGCCATACCGGTTGCCCAGCTGCTCGCCGCAATGGTGGTCACAATTGTCTCCGAACCCGGATGTCCATATAATGGCCGGTGATGACAAGAAACCACTGGACCGTGTTGACAGCCTTGCTTTGTGTCTTGGGCCTGGGCGCCCTGGCCTGGGGTCGCATTGTGCCTGAGGCAGCTGGTGGCTTTCTACCGCCGGCTCCGGCGCTAGGCCATCCGGCACCTGATTTCACGCTACGGACCGTTAGTGGCGAGCCTGTGGCGTTGAGCGAGTTGCGGGGCCAACCGGTAGTGCTGAACTTCTGGGCCACCTGGTGCGGGCCATGCCGGGCAGAAATGCCAGAATTGCAGCGACTGCACGAACGGTTGGCGCCGGCTGGTGTTGTTGTGTTGGGCGTCAACCAGTCCGAGAGGCCGGAGACGGTGGGAGCCTATCGGGAGGCGCTGGGCATCGACTTTCCGACGGCCATGGACCAGCGGCTAGGTGTGAGCCGGGCGTTTGGAGTGAATTCCATTCCCACCACTTTTTTCGTCGACCGAGACGGGATCATCCGCAATATCTTCATCGGTCCAATGACCGATGCTGTACTGGCCAGTAACCTGAGGACGATCTACCCGTAGACGCCAATGTTACCGACTATCCCCATCGGCCCCCTACGACTGCAAACCTATGGCCTCTTCCTGATTCTGGCCTATGTTGCCGGGCAATGGCTGGCCGCCCGGCGGGCCGCGGGGCACGGGCTAGAGCCTGATCACATCTACAATGCCGGGTTCTTCGCCCTGCTGGGTGGGCTGCTGGCGGCGCGGCTCGGCCACGTCATCGCCTTCTTCGAGGTCTATCGCACCGATCCACTCCAGGTGCTTTCGCTGAGCCCTGGTGCACTGCTGCCCCCGGCCGGCCTGGTTGGCGCCCTGCTGGTACTGGCGTTCTACACCTGGCGCATGAGCCTACCGCCGCTGCAGATGGCCGATACTCTGGCGCCGGGAGTGCTCCTGGGGTTGGCGATTGCCGGGATCGGGGACTTCCTGGTCGGCCGCAGCCTGGGCATACCCGGCGACGTGCCCTGGGCGATGGAGGTCTTCGGCGTGCGCCGCCAGCCGGTAGGGCTCATCATGGCCCTGGCGACCTTGGCCTGGCTGGCGGTAGTGCTATGGGCCGAACGTCGCCAACCGCGGCCGCCAGCATGGGTAGCGCTGTTGAGCCTCTTTGGCTATGCTGCCATCGTGTTGTTCCTGACGCCGCTGGCCGCGGACAGCTCCACTGTCGGCGATGGCTGGCGGGTTCCTCAGATCTGGGCGCTGGTGCTGATGGGGGTTAGTGGCTGGTTGTTGGGAAGACTGGCAGGCTCGGGACGAAGTGCTGCACTGCCTCTCGACCCAGCACAAGGCCAGGGGGACAACTAGAGAGGTTGCGACAGGCGGTCAGCATGCTAGTCGCCTCTGCGCAAGACTCGTTCGTCTCCAACGCGTCGGGTGACGCGGCGGGCATCCAGGTGTTCCATTAGGGCCAGGGCGTACTTGCGGCTGGTGCCAAACATATCGCGCACCTGGGCGACGGTGATCTTGCCTTCGGCCCGCAGGTGATCCATGATGCGCTGTACCATAGCCTCGTAGGCCGGGGGAGAAAACACGACCTCTTCGCTCACCTTGACCAACTGGCCGCTATCCACCAGCCATTGGAACACGTCCTCGCCCACGATAGTCAGGCTTTCCGCTGTGCTAGGCGGGGCATAGGGAGCGGCTTGAAACGCGTCTAACAGCCGATCCATATTGGCCTGTTGCGTCGCTGACAGATGCACGTCGTGACTGGCGGTGCGGATGATGGCGCCTTCGTCAGCCAGGATCCCTGCAGTAACTGCGCTGACCACCACATCGTTGAATAAGCGCAACGACCAGGGCTTGCGGCGGCTTTGCACGCGACTCTTTAGCTCCTCTCGGGGCATTCCCTGGCGAAGAGGAAACTGGCGATGATATTCGGTGAGCAAGTCTGCCAAGCGATGCTGCAGGGCCTGCCACCCATCGGGCGACATCAGGCTTTGCAGGTTGGCAACCCTTAGCGGAGTCAGCTCCGAGGAGGGCTGCCAGTCCTTGTCCAACACCAACAAACGACCGGCCTCAGCCAGCTGGCCAAAAGCTGGTACTACGGCGTCGGTTGGTAAGCCACTGGTGGCTGTTAGCCGGGCATAACTGGTGGGCTCTTCACGGCGCAAGGCCTGCTCTAGCACACGGGCCGGATCGCCGCTGCGCAGCGCATCCAACGTCTCCAGAACCTCAGGCCGGAAGCGTCGCCAGCGCCGGCCAGGGTAGGGATTAACTACAACTCCCCCTCCAATGGTTCGGCTGGGAGAGGCCTGGCGTAGGATGAAATGGTCCCCGCGCTGCACAGCCACAGGGCTAGTCAACCGCAGCTGTACCCATCCTGAGGCACCGGGCGCCAGGATTTCCGCGTCCAACAGCCGGGTATGAGCTGCTACTTCGGCTGCACCACAGTAGAATTCCACGGGCTGGTTGTGTTGCAGCTCGTGGGGTGCATCGGCCAACATGCGCATGTGTACATCCACCAGGACGGTAGGGAACAAGGTGCCGGGCAGAGCCAGGACATCACCGCGGTTGACCTGTTCCTTGCTCACGCCGGTCAGGTTGACCGCCACCCGGCTGCCCGGAACGGCCTGATCGATCTTGCGCTTGTGGGTTTGCAAGCCGCGGACGCGTGCCTTGAAGCCAGCTGGCACAACTTCCACCTCCTGGCCTGTGGCCAGATGGCCATCGCTGAGGGTCCCGGTGACCACGGTCCCGAATCCGGCCACGGAAAACGACCGGTCTACTGGAAGGCGTGGGCGACCCAGGTCTGGCCGGTCGGGCACAGCCTCCAGGATCTTTGCCAGCGCCGACACCAGCGCGTCCAACCCCTGGCCGTAGCGGGCCGACACCGGAATGATTGGTGCGTCCTTCAGGCAGGTGTCCTCCAATGCGGCAGCCACGTCCGCCTGCACCAGTTCCAGCCATTCCGGGTCGCCCTGGACCATGTCCACCTTGGTGAGGGCGACTACACCTCCCGGTACCTGTAACAAGTCGAGGATCGCCAGGTGCTCCTTGGTTTGGGGCATGACGCCCTCATCGGCGGCGACCACGAACAGGGCAGCGTCGATGCCTCCGATGCCGGCCAGCATGTTCTTGATAAAGTCGATGTGTCCAGGCACGTCGACGACTCCCACTGTTTCCCCACCAGACATGGACAGCCAGGCAAAGCCCAGGTCGATGGTCATCTCCCGAGCCTTTTCCTCGGCCAGGCGATCGGGGTCAATGCCCGTGAGAGCCCGTACCAGGGTGGATTTGCCGTGGTCGACGTGGCCGGCCGTGCCAATCACTTTCATCGTTAGTCTACCAGGTATTTGATCATGGGATAACTTCCTCTGCCCTGAGCCCGCATCGCGCTGGCGAGCTTGCTCAAGCCAGGGCTCCAAGCTGGCACTGTCCCTGTCTGGCTCCTCACTTGTAGACCACCCGGCGTCTGCTCACAGCCATCAGAATGAGCTCACTCAACGCCACCACCAGGGCGAAGCCGAGGTCGATAGCCAGGGTCATGGCAAAGGCGTAGGTGAGGGAGCGCACGCCTGTCACCACGACGTCGATCCAGGCGTCGGGCAGGGTTGGCAGCCAGCCCAAGACCAATAGCACGCCCATCATCAGGCCCAGGTACATCACTACCAGCCGCCAGGAAGCGCGATCCGATGGACTGGGCATCATGGCGTTGCTGACGGCTACCACCAGGTAAAGCCACAGCCACGAGTCCGGCACCTGCAGCATGTCCGCGGCCAGGCCCAAAACCCGGCGCCACTCCCGGCTCTCCCAGGCACTGACCAGGGCTTCCATATCGAAGGCCAGGTAGCCAATGGCCAGCAGTACCAGGGTGCCACCGATAAACGGCGCCAGCCCCACCAGACTGTCCGCAAATGCGTTGGTCTTCTGGATCTCCACCGAACCGAGGATGACGTCCTTGCCCTTGAAGTCCGGCGCGATGCGGAAACGCCCGGTTTTCAATCCCAGGAGCTTAGCCATCACCCAGTGGCTGAACTCGTGCACCATGGTCCCGGGCAACAGGAGGAACCAAAGTAGCCCCATGCCGGCATTGGGACTGCCGAAAACCAGCATGCCAATGCCCTGCACGTGGCGAGAGATCCAACGCTGCAACAGATACAGCAGGACGACGCTGGTGGCAAAAATGAAGAGGGTGGCCCAGGGGTCGGACATGAGCGGAAAGCAGTCCGCGTGATCTTCCAGCTCTCGCAGTCTGGAAGATCACGTGGGGACTAAAGGGAGTCTCAACTGCGCGTCTGCGCCGTAAGCTTGACCATGTCCACGAAATCCGCCGCCTTCAGGCTGGCGCCACCCACCAGCGCGCCGTCGATGTCGGGCATGGCCATAAACGCGGCGATGTTGGATGGCTTGGTGCTGCCCCCGTACTGGATGCGAACGGCCTGGGCCGTGGCCTCGCCATATAGATCAGCCACCGCACCGCGCAGGGTGACGCCGATGACCCGATTGGCGTCAGCCGGCTCGGCGTTGAGTCCCGTGCCGATGGCCCACACCGGCTCATAGGCAATGATCAAGGTTTGCACCTGCTCCTTGGTCAGGCCGGCCAGGCCGCCGGTGATCTGGCGTCGCACCACCTGCTCGGTCTGGCCCGCCTGGTTCTCGGCCAGGTTCTCGCCGACTGCGATGATGGGGATCAGGCCGTGGGCAAATGCGGCGTGAGCCTTCTTGTTGACGTTCTCGTCGGTCTCGCCAAAGTATTGGCGCCGCTCGGAATGGCCTAGAATGACATACTGGACCAATCCCTGCAGCATTAGCGGGGAGATTTCGCCTGTGAAGGCGCCCTCTTTCTCCCAATGCATGTTCTGGGCGCCGACGCCGATACGGGTGCCGCTAAGCGCGTCAGCTACCGCCGGAACGGCGATGAAGGGGGGGCAGACCACGCTGTCAACGCTCTCGATTGCGTTCAGTGCCCGGCGCATTTCTCGCACCAGGTCCACTGCCTCCTCGATGGTCTTGTACATCTTCCAGTTGCCGGCAATGATCGGCTTGCGCATGAAAGGATCCTCCTAGTGACGGAATGCTTTTGGTGATCTCTACCCTGTGGTGCCATGCTGTTGCTTACGCGGCCTGCTCTTCAGGCTCGGCCGCTATCGGGTCTACGAAGGTGCCCCCGATGGCCTCACGGTGCAATAGCTGCCGGTTCGCGTCAAAAGTGAGCTGAAGCTCAACTCGCTCAAAACAGCGGTTGGAGCCATCACCTACCAGGAGCTTGCGTACGTAGTAGGTGTTACTCTCGTAGTCCATGCTCAGGTCGTTGGCCAGACTCACGTGGGCTGTCAGGATCTCACCACAGCGACGGCAACGGACCTGTACCTCGTAGAGTGCCGGCGAGTTGGCTACGTTCGAGCCGCCGCTAGACATCTGGCGCAGTCTTTGGAGAAAGCTCATGCCGTCTCTCCGGCTGGGCATGGTGGTCAGAACCGGCTACCCGTGAAAGCCCGCGGCGGGCACCCGACGAACAGTTGAACACTCACCCGACCATTATACCAGGAATCACGCCACGCGGGAAGATCGCTAGACAGGGCTTCTCAAAAAACCCTCCTGATCACTCATAACGTCCGTATTCCGGTCCGGTGTTCGTGTTCGTCCGTGCTCATCCGTGCTCATCCGTGTTCCTCTGTGTTCTGCTCCGCCTGGTTACAGCCCGACACCGCGGCTTTCTAGAGGCCCCGCTCGCTAGGCTCCTTGACGACGCCCAAGGCGGGGGCTATAATTCCAGATAGCCAGCTGTGCGAGCCAAGTTGCCAGGAGGTCACCCATGGATCACTCTGTCCATCCTGATATCGAGCGCGTCCTCATCGACGAGGCAACTATTCAGCGCCGGGTTGGTGAGCTGGCGGACCAGATCAACAGGGATTATGCTGGGGTAGACCAACTCCTGCTTGTGGGCGTCCTCAAGGGCGCCTTCATTTTCCTGGCTGATCTGTCGCGGCGGCTGACCGTGCCCCATAGTGTGGACTTCATGGCTGTCTCCAGCTACGGCATGGCGGCCACTAGCGGCGCCGTGCGCATCGTGCTTGATCTGCGGGTGCCGGTCGAAGGCCAGCACGTCATCCTGGTCGAGGACATCGTGGATAGCGGGAAGACGTTGCACTATCTGCAACACGTTCTGACCAGCCGCAGCCCGGCCTCTCTGCGCACAGCAGCGCTGCTGCGCAAGCAGCGGCCCGAGACACAGGAAGTGCAGGTGGAGTACCTGGGTTTCACCATTCCAGACGTGTGGGTAGTGGGCTACGGCCTGGACTATGCCGATACCCACCGTACCCTGCCCTACATCGGCGTGCTCAAGCCTGCGGTTTACTCGTGAGCCAGTCCGAATACCGGCTGCCTAAGGTCTTCGAGATCTTCCTCAAGCTGGCCCCCTATCCTATCCTGGCTGACCGGCTGCGCGAGCGTATGCGGGAGGAGATCTTCAAGCGGGACGTGATTCCCAAGGAGGTGTTTGAGCAGGAGATTGAGGACAAAGCCATCCAGTCGCAGCAGCGAGAAGGGCTGCAGGATCCCTTTGGTCAGGAGTCGGAGTAGATCTGGGAACAACGCAAACGCGCCATTGGCGATCATCTGACCGACTTCTACTTTGCCTACAATTTGCCCTCATGGCTGCTGCACGACCGCATTATCGGGGAGCTAGCCGGAGTTGACGCTACAGCTCATAGCCAGGACCTGACCTTCAATCCTGAATTGGCACCGTTGGACCTGCTTTTTGCCAAGGGTCGGCAGTACGAGGCACTCCCACCTGAGGAGCGCAGCCAGGTGCAGCACCATCTTCAAGAGATCAAGGTGGTGCTGATCAAGGCCATGATCAGCTACGGTTCGTCGGCATCGCCCGTGAGTTTCTGACCGTTGCCGACCTGGAGTCGATCGGTGACCATCGCCTCAGATTGCTCGCGCGGCGGGGAGGCTCAACCGGTGCCTACAAGGTCAGCGCTTCATCCTGATGGGGCTCGGTCGTTGGGGTAGCACTAACCTGGAGCTGGGCGTCAAGGTCACCTACGCCGATATCTTCATTTCCCGAATGCTGATCGAGATTGGCCTGGACGGTGATGGCGGTGCGTGATGGCCGCCTGCTGGAGGTGGTGATGAGTGCGGATGAGGATCAGGCACTGGCCTACTTCAAGCACTACGACAGGGCAACTGTGTGAGGAGCGCCGGTGAGCCAGCACTCTTGCGTCCTTGCCTGGCCCCATGGCCCCAATCAGATGCTGGCCGCTACCAGTAGGATGCCCCCGCAGATCACCAGGATTCCCAACCAACGGAGCAAGGGGACCCGCTCGCCCAGTATCAACCATGAGGACAGGGCGATCAATACGAAATTGAGAGCCAGGAAGGGATAAGCCACGCTCAGGTCCAGCCTGGTCAGCGCAGCAATCCACGACAGGGCACCCAGGCCGTACAAGAAGAGTCCCAATAGCACCAGGGGTGAGCCCGCAATCATCTTGATGAGGCCCGCCAGCCCGTCTGCATTCTCGGCGGTACCTGGCCTGCTGACACCCATCTTGATGGCCGTTTGTCCCACTACCCCAGTGATGATCGATAGGCCAATCAGGCCAAGCGAAGCGATCACCTGCTGATTCATGATGCCTTGTTCCGATAGAGAGTGGGGTCGACCGCATGGACCATGGCGGTTTCATCAAGGGAGTTATCCAGGAACTGGTTCACCTGCCGCACGAACGGTAGGGGGTCAGCCAGCATCTGGTTGTAGTCCACGTAAAGGACTGCAAAATTGGGCTGGCTGGCCAACCAGGCCCGTGTCTTTGCCAGATGCTTGGCAAACAGCCTGGCCATCTCCTGGTCGTCGACCTGGTCGGTGGGCTCTCCCCGCCGGACCAGCATCTTGCGCTGGGATGCCAGCACCTCGCCTATCTGCCGTTCCATGAAGATGACCCGGTACTGGAACCCGGGAGGAAGATGCTCCAGAAGCGCAGAGATCACCTTGACCACCTTGCCCTGGGCGTCGGCGAGCCAGCTCTGATCGCCCTTGTCCAGCTGCTTAACGCGTTCAAACTCATAATAGCCCTTGGGATTGTCTTCGTCTGCCTCGCGAATCTGGTCTGTCATTATCGTCAGCCCACCCTGTTCCAGCATTTTCATCATCATGGACGTGCCGGAGCGCGGCAGGCCTGAGACGATGATAACAGGGTTTGGAAGTCTGGCTTCCCGGGAAAAGAGTCGTTTCATGCGCATTGCCTATGCCTGGTTCATATCTGTCGCCGGGGCATGTTACTTCCACTAGCGAAATTTCCCAAATCCGGGCAGCACCGCAAGAGCATTGGCATTTCGGCACCGCTGTGTTAGAATCGCAGGGTGAGCCCCCGGTATCGGTCCTGGCTGACTCTTTCGCCCTCGTGCAGACATGCGTAGCTGACAAGCCCGGACCTGGTCTGGTCTACGACACTATGGAAGCCAGTGCACCCCCCATTTCCGAGCGCTACAAACCGCTGCTGACCGGCGTGCAAAGCATTCCGGGCTATTTTCTCCAGCCACTGCGCCTATTGCGCGGCTATGAGGTCGCTAACCTGCGGGCAGACCTGCTGGCCGGGCTCACGGTGGGCGTTGTCTCGCTGCCCCAGGGCATCGCTTTTGCCATCCTGGCTGGGCTGCCAGCCGAGATGGGGGTCTACGCCTCGATCGTCGCTGCGATCGTTGCCGCCCTGTGGGGTTCATCCAACCATCTCAGCACAGGGCCGACCAACTCCTCCTCGCTGCTGGTTTTCTCGATCCTGTTGCCACTGGCCGTGCCTGGTTCAGCCCCATACGTAGCCGCTGCCGGAATGCTGGCCATCATGGCCGGGGCACTCCGGGTGGGCATGGGCCTGGCGCGCCTGGGCTTGTTGGTCAACTTCGTATCCGACTCGGTGATCGTCGGCTTCACCGCTGGCGCTGGGATTTTGATCATTGTCGGTCAGTTGCGTGCGCTGTTAGGGTTGAGTTTCCCCAGTTCCCCGCGTTTGCCCGAGACCGTTGCCAACCTGGCCATCCACATCCCGGAAGCCCACCTCTTGACCCTGCTCCTCGGTGCTGGTACCATTGTAGCCACGGTGTTCATCCGCCGGACCAGGCCCGGATGGCCGGCACCCCTGATCGCTATGGGGTTGGCTGCTGCACTAGTCTGGGCCCTGAACCTTGAGGGACTTGGTGTGGTTGTGTTAGGTGCACTGCCGCGGGGCCTGCCGCCCCTGGCCGAGCTGCCCCTGCTCGACCTCTCGCTAATTGGCGAGCTGTCGACGGGTGCCCTCGCTATCGCCGTCATCGGCCTGGTGGAGGCCATGGCCATCGCACGCTCGATTGCCTCCCAAACCGGACAGCGACTCGACAGCAACCAGGAGTTCGTCGGCCAGGGCCTGGCGAACGTTGCGGCAGGCTTTTTCACCGGTTACCCCTGCTCTGGATCATTCAATCGCTCCTCGCTCAACTACGAGTCGGGTGCGCGCACGCCCCTGGCCAGCGTCTTCTCTGGCCTGGTCGTGCTTCTGGTCATGTTCGTGTTGGCTCCGGTCGCCGCCTACGTGCCCCTGGCCGCCATTGGCGCCACGCTGGTGCTGAGCGCCTATGCCATGATTGACCGGCAGGAAATGGCGCGGATATGGGAGGGAACCCAGGGTGACAAGATCATCATGGTGGTGACACTTCTGGCTACCCTGCTGTTGCCCCTGCAGTTCGCCGTCTTGACCGGCGTGCTCATGTCCCTGGTCTACTATATCTGGCGCACCAGCCTGCCGCGCGTGGAATCGGTGGTGCCGGATGAGGGGTTCAACCACCTGGTCAGCCAAGTCGATCCCGAGACTGGAGCCAGCCGGCCGGCCTGCCCCCAGCTAGGTATTCTCGAGATTCGAGGCGATCTTTACTTCGGCGCCGCGCCACACGTCGAGGGTGCCATTCTGCAAAACCTGAAAGATCATCCAGACCAGCTCTTTCTCCTGCTGCGCATGCTGAGCGTGACCCAAATTGATATCAGCGGCGTGCATATGCTGGAGAGCGTGGTGCGCACCTATCGCGATCGTGGTGGGGACGTGTTCCTGGTGCGCGTGCAGCCTCAGGTGATGAGCTTTCTCCAGTCGACGGATTTCGACAGTTTGTTGGGGCCAAACCACATCCTGGACGAAGATACGGCCATCAGCCATCTCTTCTATAGGGTGCTGGACCCGGCCATCTGCATCTACGAGTGCGACGTGCGCGTGTTCAAGGAGTGCCAGAACCTTCCCAAGCAGTCCCTGCCACCAGGCCTGTCGGTCCATACTGACATTCCGGCGGACAGCATCCCAACGGTCAGCCCGCGTGCCCTGTGGGAGGAGCTGCACAGCGAGACGCCACCGGTAGTGTGCGATGTGCGCGAGCCGCGCGAGTTTCATCAGGGCCACGTGCCCTACGCGCAGTCAGTTCCCCTGGCCCAGATGTTGACCGCGCCGCCACCTCTGCCCCGGGACCGCCGCATTGTCTTGACATGTCGAACCGGCAGACGCAGTGCCCGGGCGGCCTATGCCTTGCGCAACCAGGGATACGACCAAGTCGCCGTGCTTGAAGGCGGGGTAAAGGCCTGGGAGGCCGAGGGTCTTCTGGAAGCTGTTGACGTCATCGCATAAGCCGGCCCTGAATCGCCTAGCAAGATCGGAGTGATCGCTATGACTTCACATCCTCCCCGCAACGTCGGACTTGATATCGTGCGAGCCACCGAGGCGGCCGCTTTGAAGGCTGCGCGCTGGATGGGCCTGGGCAATCCCGACGTCGCAGACAGTGAAGCGGCGGAGGCCATGTTCAGCGTGCTCAATACCCTCGACATCGACGGACGCATCGTGATCGGGGAGGAGGGCAAACTGGGACGTCATTCGCCGTTGGATAGTGGCACTATCGTGGGCACCGGAGACGGCCCCCAGGTCGACCTGGTTGTAGACCCTATCGATGGGCGCCGACGTCTGGCCTTGGGCTTCTCCGATGCCATCGCCGTGGTTGGCGTTGCCCCGCGGGGCTCCATGTGGTCACCGGCCCCGGCGGTTTACATGGAGAAGATCATCGTCGACCGCTCGGCAGCCCGCGCGATGGTGCCTGAGTGCCTGGATGCGCCTGCGGCGTGGACCCTGGCCCTGGTGGCGCGGATGAAGGGCAAGCCAGTGCGAGACCTGGTAGTATTCGTACTGGACCGGCCACGGCATGCACATCTCATCGAGGAGATTCGGGCGGCTGGCGCTCGAATCCTGCTGCGTTCCGATGGCGACGTGGCAGGTGCCCTCATGGCAGCCTATCCCAACAGCGGAGTCGACCTACTGATGGGCATTGGAGGCGTGCCCGAGGGCGTCATCGCGGCCTGTGCCGTCAAAGCTTTGGGGGGATGCATCATGGGCCGATTGGCTCCCCAGAGTCCAGAGGAGCGCGCCGCGGTTGAGGCGGCCGGGCTGGACACGAGTCGCGTTATGTTGTGCAATGAGCTCATTGGCAGCGATGAAATCTTCTTCGCCGCCACAGGCATTACCGATGGGTTGCTGCTTGCCGGGGTGAAGTATCTCGGCGATGAGGCCGAGACCGAGTCGCTGGTGTTGCGGGCCGAGACCGGCACGCGGCGGGTAATCCATACCTCCCATTCCCTGGGAGCCTAGGGAGCGAGACCCGGGGCCGGCATGAGTTTGGACGAGCCCTACAGCTGCTCTACCGAATACTCGTCCACCGACACGTTATCCTCTGCATAGACAAAAGTGCCCTGCAAGCGCTGGCCTGCGAGCACTTGGGGTAGCCAGTAGGAGGCATCATCCCACATCTGGTCCAGGGGAAGCCGGTTGACGGCGAACCAGGCTGGAGAAACTTCCGCACTCTCTGTAGGCGTCCCCTGCCAGGCCCGGGCCAGGTACACGTGCACCAGGTGATCCCAATCCGGCTGGGCAGGAAATAGGAAGCGAAGGGTGGCGATGTACTCCAGCTCCTCCGCGGCAACGGACAACCCCGCCTCTTCCTTCAGCTCGCGCGCCGCAGCCGCGGCGTTCGTCTCGCCGTCTTCGATCTTGCCGCCGACTCCCCCCACCTTCCCCAGGCCAAAGCCGCGCTTTTTCAAGCCCAGCAGCACGGCCCGTGCTGGCCATCCCAGCACGGGTAGGCAGATGGTGACTTCGCGCATGGTGTACCCAACCCGTACCGGACCGGAATCCAGCCAGGCCTGTCGATCTACCGGTTCTTGAGCACCGTATGGAGTACGTCCATGCCCTTCTGCACCAGCGCTTGATGAGCCTGGCTCCCCATATGCCCGATGCGGAACACCTGGCCAGCCAGCGGTCCATAACTGCCCCCCACCACCAAGCCATGTCCCCGTAAGGCCCAGTCGAACTCAGGCCATGTCCATCCCTCAGGTACCTTAGCTGCAGTCACCGTGGGAGCGCACATCTCTTCGCTCTGGGGCCACAGCGCCACGCCCATCTCTTGGAGCCGGTGCCGGCACATGGCGGCCACATCGGCATGACGCCGGTAGGCGTTGTCCAGGCCCTCGGTCTGAAGCATTTCAATGGCCTTGGCCAGGCCAGCCATGGCCTGCCAGTTGTGGGTGTAAGGTAGGTAGCGGTTGGCAAAGGCAGTGCGCCAGGGCTGCAGGGCATCATACCCCGGGTAAGCCACATCCTCGATGGTGGCCCAGGCTCGATCACTGATGCTGACCATCGATAAGTCGGGCATCAGGCTCAGCACCTTCTGGCTGCCTAACAGCCCCAGGTCGATATGGCTATCGTCCGCCAGAACCGGGCAGCCGCCAGCACTGGCCACAAAGTCGACATAAAACAAGGCGTCGACCTCGCGGCAGATCACCCCTAACTCTGCCAGGGGGTTGAGGGTGCCGCTGGGTGTTTCGCAATGGACGGCGGTGATCAGTCGCGGCCGGAAGCGATGCGCCGCCTGGCGCACCTGCTGGGGATCGGCCACAGCATCGTAGCCAAAGCCCACGGTCTCTACCTCGGCGCCGATGGCCCGGGCCATATCTCCGATGCCGTAGCCGAACACCCCGGTGGCAACGGCCAGAACCCGGTCCCCCGGCCGGACGACGCTCTTGAGCGCCCCCCACAGGGCCAGCATGCCCTCGCCCGACAGGATGGCGATGGGATTGCTGGTGGCTAGTATCTCTTGCAGTCCAGCCTCGCACTTTGCGTAAAGCTGGAAGAACTCCTCCTCCATGTCAGCGCTGGCGTAGTCGACCTGGTAGGCGGCGAGAATCTCAGGAGGAATAGAGACCGGGCCGGGGACGAGGGGGATAGGATAGGTTTCCATGGTTGTCTTCCTTATCATGCGCAGAGATTACAACTGATCATAAAGGGTTAAACGGAGTAATGCAAGCGATGCGTCACCACGCTACGAAGTCCCTGGATCACGGAGCCCCTGGATCACGAACGCACGAAGGTTAGACGAACGCACGAAGCACGGAGCACGAAAAACTGAGCCTCGGAGCGCGAAGCACGAGGCTCAGAGGCACGAAGTTCCAGACTTGAAGAAATGGGTTAAACTGGTGTTCATTTGAGATCGGGAGGTTTCTAGCGACTGTGACAGCGGCAAACTCCTGGTTTCGATTGAACATCAGTTTAGTTGTGATGAACTCTTTGGGTGTGGACCGTATAGAGCTGGGCTTGAGGGGCTGTGCACGAGTCGTTTCTTGCCCAGTGGCACCTGGCCGAAGTTGACCAGAAGGCATAGCCTGAAGCTGCCGTTGCGCAGGTAGAGCAGGCACTGCTCGAAGTCCTCAGGTTGAATAGCCTTGGCCGCCTTGGTCTCCAGCAGAACCGTGGCACGATCATCCCAGATCACAAAATCAACCGGGCGCCGCGTGAGCTCATGGCCCTCGAACATGATCGGAATTTCCGCCTCGCGCAGATACTCCAGCCCCCGATTTGGAAGCGCAATCTCCAGCGCCCGCTGATAGTCGACCTCCATGCAGTGCGTTCCAAGGTGTCGTTGCACCTCGATACACGCCCCCAGCACCGTGTAGGATGTCTGTTCAAACTGATGCATCGCTGACTATCACCCCTCCATGTAAAACGTTCCAGGCAGTTTATTCCTGCCACACTCACCATCAATCAGGGCGCCACGCCTCCCCCGCCTCACTCCTGCGCCCTAGATCTTCGTACCTTTGGTCCTCACACCTCTAGTCTCAACACCTCTGGACTTCGCGCCTCTGAGCTTCGTGCGTTCGTCTAACCTTCGTGCGTTCGTGATCTTGCGATCTTCTTCCTACCCCGTCCGCTCCCCCCGCACATATGGCAACCCCAGCGCGGCCGGCGCGCCCAGCCGCTTGCTGATCCCCTCGTACACGGTCACAATCGTTAGCACCACGATGGTGAAGATATACGGCAACATGTTCAGGAACGGCGCCGGAATCGTCGTCCCGATGGCTTGCAGCTTGAACTGCGCCGCATTCACCGCCCCGAACAACAGCGCGCCCAGGAAGGCCCGGTAGGGGTTCCACATAGCGAAGATCACCAGCGCAATGGCGATCCAGCCGCGGCCGCCCGTGAGGTTCTCCGTCCAGCCGGGCGTGTAGGCCAGGCTCAACGCCGCGCCGCCGACGGCTCCCAGCATCCCGCCCAGGATCGTATACAGGTACCGCGTGCGGTAGACATTGATGCCCAGCGCGTCGGCGGTGGCCGGATTCTCGCCCACGGCCCGCAAATGAAGCCCTGGTCGCGTGCGGTAGATCCAGAAGGAGGCAACGGGTACCAGCAGGAACATGGCATAGACCAACACATTCTGATTGAACAGCGCCTGGCCCACCACTGGGATCTGCGACAAGCCGGGGATCGCTATGGGCTCGAAGCGCGGGCCTACCAGCCCTACCAGCGGTGTGCCCCCAGGCCCCAGGCGCTGGCCCACAAAGCTAGCCAGGCCAGTGCCAAAGATGGTCAGGGCCAGGCCGCTGACCACCTGGTCCGCCCGCAGCGTGATGGTGAGAAAGGCGTGGATCAGCGCCATCAGGCCACCGACCACGATGGCCACAGCCACGCCGGCCCAGGCACTACCGGTGTGATAGGCGGCGGCAAAGGCCGTCACCGCCCCCATGATCATCATTCCTTCAACGCCGAGGTTGAGGATTCCTGAGCGCTCGGTGAAGATCTCACCGATGGAGGCGTATACCAGCGACGCGCCGGCGGCGATGGCGACAGGCAACAAAGTGATCAAGAAGTCGAAAATGGCTGCTAGGTTCATGGCAT
Organism: Anaerolineae bacterium; assembly: GCA_032111745.1. Classification (GTDB taxonomy): domain Bacteria; phylum Chloroflexota; class Anaerolineae; order JAAEKA01; family JAAEKA01; genus JAULUH01. The sequence goes on from JAULUH010000051.1 coordinate 50,579, forward strand.
GATCCTGGATTCGTGAGTCGATGAGGTCACTTTTGGCTCAGGTGTTGGGCTCAACCGCCTGGGGCTGGCTACTGACCCAACGGATGCGGTACTGGGTGAAGAAGTTGCCGCCCAAGACAAAGAACAGGATGGCCCCCTGCAACACCAGCGCCACCGATGCGGGCAGGCCCATGGTGATCTGGATCTGGTCACCGCCCACAAACAGGCCGGCCAGTAGCACTGCTACCAGCAGCACGCCGAAAGGATTTAGCCCGGCCAGCCAGGCCACGATGATCGCCGTGTAGCCGTCGCCGATCACGATGCCCTGTTGCAGGCGATGGGACACCGCCGATACCTGGCTGAATCCAGCCAGGCCAGCCAGGCCACCGCTCAAGATCATGACCAGCAAGACATTGCGTACTAGGCTGATACCGGCGTAGCGGGCCGCGCGGGGATTCTCACCGATGACCTTGATCTCGTAGCCCCATCGGGTGCGATCCAGCACGATCCAGATCAGAATCGCGGCCAGAATAGCCAGGCCCAGACCGTAGTGCACCCGGCCGGTGTCGATGAGCTGGGGCAGCCAGGGCGTATCCTTCAACCGCGGCAGCCAGCCCGCCTCCGGGAAGGGCGCGGTGCCCGGAAAGCCGAAGCCCTTGGGATCCTTCCAGGGGCCATAATAGAGATACTGGATCCACAGGATCGCCACGTAGTTCAGCATCAGCGTGGTGATGATCTCGTTGACCCCCAGAAAGGCCTTCAGGGAGGCAGGGATCAGACCCCAGGCCGCTCCAGCTGCAAAGGCGGCCAGGGCCATCAGGGGGAGCAGGGTCCAGCCGGGTAGCCCGGGCACGGCCTGGGGCAGGAACAGCGCCACCCCGGCTGCCGCAAATGCACCCATGGCTAGCTGGCCCTCGGCGCCGATGTTCCAGAACAGCATGCGAAAGGCGATGGACACGGCCAAGCCCGTCAACATCAGCGGAGTGGCCCGCACCAGGGTTTCGCTGATGGCATAGGCGCTGCCGAACGCGCCCTCTAGCATAGCCCGATAGGTCTCCAGAGGGCTGACACCGGCCAGCATCAGGAGCACGGCACCTGCTAGCAGGGCCAGGACCACCGACAGTATCGGCACCAGGATATTCGCCGCCCGGGACGGCTCCATGCGTTTTTCCAGTCGTAGCCCCATGGCCTAGTCCTCCGTGATCACTTCGCCGGCCATCATCAAGCCCAGCTCCTCACGATTGGCATCCTGGGCCGGCAGGATGCCCATGACCTTTCCTTCGAACATCACCGCAATGCGGTCGCAGATGGTCAGCAGCTCGTCCAGATCCTCGGAGACCAGCAGAATCCCCGCGCCCTTGGCTCGCTGCTCCAATAGCGTGCGCTGGACGCTTTCCGTAGCCCCCACGTCCAGGCCGCGTGTCGGGTTCACCGCCACCAGCAGCCCCCGGCCGGCGGTGATCTCCCGGGCCAGGATCACCTTCTGCAGGTTGCCGCCCGATAACAGCCGCACCGGCCGCTCCGCGCTGGGCGTGGTGATCTGGAAGGCCTGGATCAGCCGGTCGGTGAACAGCCCGATGGACGTGCGGTTCAGGAACGGCCCGCGCGACAGGGGCGTCTTGCGGTAATCCTTCAGGATCAGGTTGGAGCTCACCGGCAGGTTGCCCACCAGCCCGGTGCCCAGCCGGTCGGCGGGCACGTAGCTCAGGCCCTCGTCGATGATCTGGTGCGGCGTGTGGTTGGTCACGTCCACCAGCTCGCCATCCGCCCCACCCTCGCGCACCAGCACCTGGCCCTTGGTCACCTTGCGCAGGCCGGTGAGGGTGTGGGCCAGCTCGCGCTGCCCATTGCCCGCCACGCCGGCAATGCCCAGGATCTCTCCCACGTGCACCTCCAGGGTCACGCCGTTCAGCGCCGGCAGGCCCTTGTCGTTCAGCGCGTGGACATCGCGTGCCGCAAACAACACGTCGCTGCGCACCGCGTCGGTAACGTGCGGCTCGAAGGGAGGCTTCTCGATCCGGAACAGCACCGTGCGCCCTACCATCAGCCGTGCCAGTTCGGCCTTGCTGGTGCCGGCCGTGGGCAACGTCGCCTCCACCCGGCCCCCACGCAAGACCGTGACCCGGTCGGCGAAGCGCGTCACCTCGTCCAGTTTGTGGCTGATGAAGATCACGGCCTTCTGCTGCGTGTTGCTCCCCTCGTGCTCGATCATGTGGCGCAGGGTCAGGCCCAGCTCTTCCGACTCCTGGGGCGTCAGCACCGCCGTGGGCTCATCCAGGATCAGGATGTCGGCCTTGCGGTAGAGCATCTTCAGGATCTCCACCCGCTGCTGCTCGCCCACACTCAGCTGCCAGATGTAGGCGTTGGGATCCACCGTCATCTTGTAGTGGTTCCCCAGCTCCTGAATCTCCTGGCCGGTCCGTTTCATGTCCAGCCTGAAGGCCGGGTCCTTGAGCCCCAGGATGACGTTCTCGGCGACCGTCTGCGTGGGCACCAGCTTGAAATGCTGGTGCACCATGCCAACACCCAGGCTGATGGCGTCCTTGGGCGAGCGGATTTGCACCGGCTGCCCATGCAGCCTGATCTCGCCGGCATCGGGCTGGTACAGCCCGGCCAGGATGTTCATCAACGTGGATTTGCCGGCCCCGTTCTCGCCCAGCAGGGCATGGATCTCCCCCGGGCGCACTTCCAGGTCGACGGAGTCGTTAGCCAGAACGCCGGGGAACTGCTTGGTGACGCCGCGCATCTCGACGGCGAGGGGAGTCGTTGTCATGGTTAGCCTGTTGCGATCAGAGCCTGTGGCTGGTCTTAGGCCAGAGATGTGAGCTTCGGGACGGAAGTCGGGTATTTCAGCGGACTTGGGTCGCCAAATGTGGCGACAGTCCCGTCGCACGCGTCCTAAGCGTCTGGGCGGGACTGTCGTCCCTTGGCATAGATAGAGAGCCAGGCCTCTGAGGCAGGCCCATGCTCATGGCAAGCCTGGAAACTACTGCGGGATCTCGCCTTGCACGCCTTCGACCAGCCAGTCGAAGGCCAGCTTCTGCTCGTCGGTCATGGCCTGGCCGGCCGGAATGCGCTCGACGCCCTGGTTGTCGTTGATAGGTCCTTCGAAGACGTCAAACTCGCCCGCCACGATGCGCGCCTTCTCCTGCTCCACCAGGTCCTTCACGTCCTGCGGCACGAAGTCGGCGATGGGCGCCAGCTCCAGCATCCCTTCCTTCAGGCCCCACCAGACCGGCGTGTTGTTCCAGGTGCCATCCATGACGTCCTGCACTGCCTGGGTGTAGTACACATTCCAGTTCCAGATCGGCGCTGTCAGCAGGGCATCCGGCGCCTGGTCCGCGCTCACCGCGTTGTAGCCGATGACGTAGGCGCCTCTCTCCTGGGCCAGTTTGTCCGGCTCAGTGCTGTCGCTCTCGCGAGCGATGACGTCGGCGCCGGCGTCCAGCAGCGCCTGGGCCGCCTCGCGCTCCTTGGGCGGATCGAACCAGCTGAAGATCCAGATGGGCTGTACCGTCGCCTCGGCGTTTACCTTCCGCGCGCCCAGGGCGAAGGCGTTCATGTTGCGCACCACCTCCGGGATCGGATAGGGCGCCACATAGCCCAGCTTGTTAGATTCGGTCGTCGCACCGGCAACCAGGCCGGCCAGGTACCAGCCCTGGTAGCCACGGCCGTCGTAGATGCCTACGTTGTCGGCCGTCTGGTAGCCGGTGGCGTGCAGGAAAACGGTGTCCGGGTAATCCTGCGCTACCTCGATCACGCTGTCCATATAGCCGAAGGAGGTGGCGAAGATGGGGTTGTACCCCTTCTCGGCGTAGTCACGGATCACCCGGGCGGCATCCGGCCCCTCGGGCACGGATTCCGAGATTGCCGTCTCCACACTTAGCGCCTCCGCCATCTTGAGCCGGCCCTGATCATGTGCGTAACTCCAGCCCAGGTCGCCTACGGGACCCACGTAGACGAAGGCCACCCCGGGCTGGTCACTGGCTTTTGGGAGGGCAGCCACTCCCAACATGGCGCCCGGTGCAGGCTCACCCTGCAGGGGCTGCTCCAGCTGTTTGCTGGGCTCCAAATCTCCCTTCACGCCCTCAATGAAGAAGTCCATAGAGAGCTTCTCCCCAAGGGTCATGCACTTGCCCTCCGCCAACACCTCCGTGCCGTCGGCCGCGTTCAGCGGGCCGCAGAAGATGTTGAAGTTGCCGTCGATCATGTCCTGCTTGCGCTGCTCCACCAGCTGCTTGACGTCGTCGGGCACCAGCGGGCTCAAGGGGGCCAAGTCGAACGTGCCATCTTTCAAGTGGCCGTAGAAGGACTCGCTCTCGTAGGTTCCCTCCTGCACGCGCTTGACGATGTCCACGTACTTGGGACCCCAGTTCCAGATCGGGCTGGTCAGCACGGTCTCGCCCACGAACATGGCCATGTCGCTGTCGTAGCCGATGGAATACGCACCGCGATCCTCGGCAGCCTTCTGAGGCTCGGTCGTGTCCTGATGCTGCGCTATCACATCGGCGCCCTGGTCCAGCAGCGCGTCGGCCGCCTCTTTCTCCTTGGGTGGATCGAACCATGTGCTGGTCCAGACCACCCGTACCTCGGCCTCCGGGTTAGCCTCGCGCACACCCTGGGTGAAAGCGTTGATGCCGCGGATCACCTCGGGGATGGGGAAGGCGGCCACGTAGCCGATCACATTGCTCTCGGTCATGCTGCCGGCCACCAGGCCGCTCAGGTAGCGCGCCTCCTCGATGCCGCCGAATACGGTCGAGACGTTGGGTGCGGTTTTGAAGCCCGAGATGTGGACAAACCAGGTGTTAGCGAACTCCTGAGCCACGTTGATCGTGGGATCCATGAAGCCGAAGGAGGTGGTGAAGATCGGGTTGTAGCCCTTCTGCGCCAGGTCGCGGATCACGCGCTCGGCGTCGGGTCCCTCGGGCACGTTCTCGACGAAAGTGGTCTCAACGCCCAATTCTTTCTCCACCATCAGGCGGGCCTGGTCGTGGGCCCAGCTCCAGCCCAGGTCGCCGACAGGTGCTACGTAGACGAAGCCCGGCTTGACCTGCGCCGCGGCGGGTTCCGGCTCCTCAGCCGCAGGCGGCTCGGTTGCCGGCTGTTCAGCCGGGGGCTGCTCGGCCGGAGCCGGGCTAGCAGGGGCCGGGCAGGCGGTAGCCACCAGGCTGACCAGCACCAGCACGGCTAACAAGACGAACCAGCGGGTTGAAAGGTGTCGCATACATCTCCTCCTGACTGAAGTGGTAGCAGCCGGCGGCGCTTGCCGTTAGGACTATGGGCGCCGCAGCGGCCTGAACCCGGTTGTGGTGGTGAGGCACGATATCTAGCCCAGCCACCGGCAATCCAGTTTCATGCCGCTTAAGCGATAGTTTCTCTAGTTTAGCACAAGCTTGCGTATCGCACTATGACCTGAATCATATCTAGCGTAACCACCGGAACTCATGATAGACGCGATCTTGGTTTGGTGGTACAATGATAGCGACAACGTAGGTTGCGTGCATGGGTCAGCGGCCCGGGAGATCGTTCATGAACCTGCCTGAAATCATTCGTGTGGCGCGGGGTGACGCGCCGGCGGAGCTGCTGTTGCGCAACACCCGGCTGGTGAACGTGTTCGCCGGTGAGATCGAGAACGCGGACATCGCCATTGCCGGCGGTCGGATCGCTGGCGTAGGTCCTGGCTACACCGCCATGGACGAGATCGATCTGGCGGGCGCCTTCGTGGCTCCCGGCTTCATCGACGCCCACGTCCACGTCGAGAGCTCGATGGTTACCACCACCCAGTTCGCCCGTGCCGTCCTTCCCCGCGGTACTACCACGGTGGTCACCGATCCCCACGAAATCGCCAATGTCCACGGCCTGCAAGGCATCCACTACATGCTGCACGCCGCCGCCCACACCCCGCTCAGCGTCCTGGTCAACGTCCCGTCCTGCGTCCCCGCTACCACCATGGAGACCGCCGGTGCCGCGCTCACTGCGCAAGACCTGGCAACCCTGCTGGAAGAGCCCGGCGTGCTCGGCCTAGCCGAGATGATGAACTACCCCGGCGTCGTCGCCGGCCAGCCCGAGGTCCTGGCCAAGCTGGACGCCTTCGCCGGCCGCGTGGCAGACGGCCACGCCCCCGGCCTCGCCGGCCAGGCCCTCAACGCCTACGTGGCCGCCGGCATCGGCTCCGACCACGAATGCACCACCGTGGCCGAGGCCGCCGAGAAGCTGCGCCGCGGCATGGTCATCCTCATCCGTGAGGCCACCAACGCCCATAACCTGGAGATGCTGCTGCCCCTGGTCAACCCCCGCAACAGCCGCCGCTGCTGCTTCTGCACCGACGACCGCCAACCCCACGACCTTCTGGACCAGGGCGGCATCGACTATATGGTGCGCACTGCCATCGCTCGCGGCCTCGATCCTGTCACCGCCATCCAGATGGCCACCCTCAACCCCAGCGAATGGTTCCGCCTCCACGACCGCGGCGCCATCGCCCCCGGCCGCCGGGCCGACCTGGGCGTCTTCGATGACCTGCAGCGACCGCACCCGCGGCTGGTCTTCGTGGCCGGCCAGCTTTTGGCCAGAGACGGGGCCATGGTTGCAGACCTGCCACCGGCGCCCCCCTGGCCCCTGCCGGCATGTATGGCTATCGCCTGGGACCAGGTAGACCTGAGCATTCCCGCCCAGGGGCCTCGAGCTCGCGTGATCGGCGCCGTGGAGGGGCAGCTGGTCACGGAGCACCTGGTCATGGACGTGAAGCAGGTCGATGGCCTGGCCGTGGCCGACCCTGCCCGCGACATGCTTAAGATCGCCGTGATCGAGCGCCATCGGGCCACCGGCAACGTCGGCAAAGGCTTCATTAAGAACTTCGGCCTGCAGCGCGGCGCCCTGGCCTCGTCCATCGCTCACGACCACCACAACCTGGTGGTGGTGGGAGCCGACGATGCCAGCATGCTGACCGCCGCCCACGCCGTGGCCGCCATGGGCGGCGGCCAGGCCGTGGCCGACGGCGACGAGGTCCTGGCCCGCCTCCCCCTTCCCATCGCCGGCCTGATGTCCGACCAGCCCATCGAGCGCGTGCGCCAGCAGTTCGACGCTGTGCTGGCGGCCGCGCAGCAGCTGGGCTCATCCCTGCATGATCCCTTCATGGCCATGAGCTTCATGGCCCTGGAGGTCATCCCGCATCTGAAGATCACCGACCTGGGATTGGTGGATGTAGACGAGTTTCGACTGGTCTCGCTGTTCGCGGAGGAAGGGGTGTCGATTCAAGGTAAGCGATCATAGAAAGTGAACCGGTCTTCGTTCAACAGGTTAGAACCTGAGGGAGGCTCAGGGTGGCGCCGGACAGGCTGATGCCGGCTTTTGCCCTGGGCACCGGCGGGTTAAGGGGCTTGACACCTGGTCTTCATTAAATCGTGCCGCTAAGGAGGAAAGTCATGAGCCACCATCGCATCCGTCGTGTCTACCCTGCTGTCATAGCATTCGTGTTGGCGGCGCTGTTGGCGGGGGTTGCCCTGGCCGCAGGGGTGATCTTGCTGGGTTACCAGATCACCTTCGTCAGTGCCACCCAAAGCGGCAATCTGAGCACCTGGACCTATAAGGTGGAATATGTGGGGCCGGACAAGTACGAGCTCAGCCACTGGACCCTGGAGGTCTGCCCGGATTACTCGTACGTCTCGCAGACCAACGAGCTCAACTGCCAGGATACGTTCGGCAAAGACCCTACCACGGGGCTCTACGGTATCAAGTGGGAGGACTGCACTCCCCAGATCGGTCCCGACCACCCGGGCCCCTACTTGTTCTCCGTGACCCTGTCCCGCATGGCGCCCCCTCTGAAGGAGGACGTGCCCGTCAGCGTCAAGGCCGGCCAGAACGAGGCCACCGGTTTGATTACCGGTCCCTCGTGCTCGCCCAACGCCATTGGCCTGCGCAACTTCCAGGCCAACACCGTGCTGCCATCGCTGGCTGCATTCATCCTGGCGGCGATTGTCCTGGGCGCCGGTATCGTCCTGTGGCGCCGGCGGGCTTCGGTCGCCTGAGACTGTAGCCCGCACGGTGAGCTGTCCAGCCACCTGCGCGGCGTAGGGATCGCGGAACGGGGTAGGTCCGCTGTGGTACCGGACCTACGGGCGGAATGGCTCTAGTCTGCCCCAGCGATTGGGATTGCCCGGCGGATTGGTTTTTCGCGCCTGCGCCTGATCGAGAGGCCATGGGTCCATCGCTTCGGGAAACTACACCACTGTTTTTCTTTATGGACTGTGCTATTCTACCCTCGCAGGCCCGCCGCGTCGGTTTCGCTTGCGATGCATGAATGTGCGTGGGCCGGTCACCGAATCCCCGGATGTTGAGGAGTGCAGACCATGAGCAGGGTCAATCAAAACAAAGCTCTCGCCGTCGCTCTTGGCCTGACGCTGTTAATCCTGGCGGCCTGTGGCGTGTCCGGCCCGGAAGCCGTGCCGGCATCCCCCACAGCGCAGCCATCCCATACCCCGGCACCTGCGGTTGCCACAGCCCCACCTGCTTTGCCGCCGGCTACGGCGACCCCAGCGCTTGTGACAGCTACTCCTGCGCCCAACCAACCGGCACCGCCGGCCACGCCTGTGCCCACACCCCTCCCGCCCACCCCAACCCCGGAGTCCACCGGCTTTGTTTCCGAGGCCGTCCAGCTGAGTCTTGAGGAAGTGGCCGGTGGGCTGGAGGCGCCTGTCTTCGCCACTCATGCCGGCGATGGCAGCAGCCGGCTATTCATCCTGGAGAAGAGCGGCACCATCGTGGCCCTCAGCAGCGGCCAGCCGGCACAGCTCTTCCTCGACATCCGCGACCGGGTCGGTAGCAGAGCCTCGGAGCAGGGTTTGCTAGGCCTGGCCTTCCACCCTCAGTTCGCCGCCAACGGCCTCCTCTTCGTCTACTACACCGGCACCAACGGCGATACCGTCATCTCCCGCTTCCAGGCCAACGCCGACCGCACCACCGCCGACCCCACCACCGAGGCCGTGCTCCTCACCCAGGCCCAGCCCGCAGCCAACCACAACGGCGGCATGCTGGCCTTCGGCCCTGACGGCATGCTCTACGCCGGCCTGGGCGACGGCGGCGCCGCCGGCGATCCCTGGGGCAACGGCCAGAGCCTATCCACCCTCCTAGGCAAGATCATCCGCCTGGACGTGGACGGCGGCGATCCTTACGCGGTGCCAGCCGACAACCCCTTCGTGGGTCGCGACGGCGTGCGCGGAGAGATCTGGGCCTACGGCCTGCGCAACCCCTGGCGCTTTGCCTTTGACCGGGCCACCGGCGACCTCTACATCGCCGACGTGGGCCAGAACCAGTGGGAGGAGGTCAACGTCCAGCCGGCCACCAGTCCAGGCGGCGAGAACTACGGCTGGGACATCATGGAGGCCAGTACGTGCTTCAGCAGCGGCACCTGCGACCAGTCCAGTCTCGTCCTGCCCGTGGCCGAGTACGATCACAGCCAGGGCTGCTCCGTCACCGGCGGCTACGTCTATCGCGGCACAGCCCAGCCCAGCCTGCAGGGCGCCTATTTCTACGGCGATTACTGCTCCGGCCGCATCTGGGCCCTAAGCCAGGACGCCGCCGGCCAGTGGCGCTCTGACCTGCTGCTGGATACCAACCTGCAGATCAGCTCCTTTGGCGAGACCGAGGAGGGAGAAGTGCTGGTGGTCGACTATGGGGGCACGGTCTACCGGCTGGTGGACCGGTAAGAGACTCATACGATAAACCCATCCACAAACTGTAGATAGCCCTGTCGCCCCTGTCGCCGATTCCATTTCTGCACCGATTTGCGAATCCGCTTAAGACACGCGACCATCTCATCCAGGGACAGCGGCAAGGGTTGGGGTATCTCTTCACCTGACTCAGCGAAAGTAAACGTTTCTCGTCCCAACCGCCACTCACACATCACCCGCACACGCGTGAAGACCAGCTGGACTAAGGGGGAAAACTCTATCGGACTGGGAGTTCGATGCTGTTGTTCAGCCTGATAGGCCACAATCAAAGCATTCAAAGCTCTTTCCACTTCGAAGTCCAGCAATCCTGAGTGCTCGCGATAAACGCTGACGATAGCGAACTCGATGTTTTGCAGGACATCCTCGTACTCTTCTGCAAACTCGGCCATGAGGCAGTCATCCTTGTCGAGTAGGCATTCACCGATGCCGCCTAACCATAGTCTCAACCGCAAATGCCGGCTGAATACGACGATTCGTTTGAGCATAACATGTGGAGTATAATCTGGCAAATGTCTGCAGTTGCGCTTGAAGACACAGGGGGAACTGCCGTTCAGAACGCCACTCTGTGCCTTAGCCTGTTCCTCCAGTGCGGTCCCCAAGCTATTCCTGGCCCAACGGATTGACCATCGTATTGCCAGTTCCATGAGTACCGTAGACCTCTTCGACCATCGCCGGAATACTCTGATCGAGCAGGAGCAGCCCCTGGCCGCGCGCATGCGGCCCCGCACCCTGGACGAGTTCGTCGGCCAGGAGCATATCGTCGGCCCAGGGCGCTTATTACGCCGCGCCATCCAGGCCGACCAGCTGAGCAGCCTGATCTTCTACGGCCCACCCGGCACTGGCAAGACTACCCTGGCCATGGTCATCGCCAACACCACCCGGGCCCACTTCATCGCCATCAATGCCGTCCTGGCCGGGGTCAAGGATATCCGCGAGGCCATCGAGGTTGCGCAGCAGCAGCGTGGCATGGTCGGCCGCCGCACCATCCTCTTTGTCGACGAGGTGCATCGCTTCAACAAGGCCCAACAGGATGCGCTGCTGCCCTGGGTGGAAAACGGTACCGTCATCCTCATCGGCGCCACCACCGAGAACCCCTATTTTTCCGTTAACCGGCCCCTGGTCAGCCGCAGTCGCATCTTTCAGCTCAAGCCCCTGGTCGCAGAGGATCTCTTCACCGTGGCCCGCCAGGCCCTGGCTGACCCGGAGCGAGGCTACGGCCGCCTTAACGTGGTCGTCGACCCCGACGCGCTGGCCCACCTGGTCAACGTAGCCAACGGCGACGCCCGCGCCCTGCTCAACGCCCTGGAGCTGGCCGTAGAGACCACGCCGCCAGAGGGTGATCGGTCATCCGTAGCCGGTGATCAGTTATCGGTAACCGGTTACCGATCACCGATCACCGATCACCGCGTCATCCACATCACCATGGCCGTAGCCGAGGAGTCGATCCAGCGCCGGGCTGTGCTGTACGACAAAGAGGGTGACTATCATTTCGACACCATCAGCGCCTTCATCAAGTCGCTGCGCGGCTCCGACCCTGATGCCGCGCTCTACTGGCTGGCCAAGATGGTGTATGCCGGGGAAGACCCCCGCTTCATCTTCCGGCGCATGCTGATCTTCGCCAGCGAGGACGTCGGCCTGGCCGATCCCAACGCGCTGCGAGTGATCGTGTCC
>JAULUH010000052.1:0-2611 GCA_032111745.1 Anaerolineae bacterium
GCTGGAGGGCATCGCCGGGACGTCGGCGGCACGGGATCGCGGCCAGGGCTTCAACGAGGTCATGGCGGCGGAGTGCGCCGGGGCCGAGATCGTGGCCAAGCAGACGGCGAACTTCAACCGGGCCGAGGGCTTGACGGTGTTCGAGAACATCCTGCAGGCGCAGCCTGAGATCGCCGGGGTGTTTGCGCACAACGACGAGATGATCCTGGGCGCCATCGAGGCTGCCGCAGCCGCCGGCCGCACGGGCATCGTCTTCGTCGGCTTCGACGCCGTGGACGACGCCGTGGCCGCCGTGCAGGCCGGCCAGCTGGCCGCCACCGTGGCCCAGCAACCCTCCGAGATGGGCCGCCTCGGCGTGGAGTTCGCGGTCAAGTACCTCAACGGCGACACCGTCGAGGCCAGTGTGCCCGTCGACCTGGCGTTGGTGACCAAGGAGTAAGAGGTCTGCCGTAGAGACGCAAAATCTTGCGTCTCTACGGTGAGACGGAGTGCCGTGTAGAGACGCAAAATCTTGCGTCTCTACGAGTGATAGATACCGGTACCCATGGCCACTGACGACTCCTTCCTGCGCATGGAAGGCATCACCAGGACCTTCCCCGGCGTGCAGGCCCTCAGGGACGTGACCTTCGAGGCCGCCCGCGGCGAGATCCATGCCCTGGTCGGCGAGAACGGCGCCGGCAAGAGCACCCTGATGAAGGTGCTCACCGGCGCGCTCGAGCCGGACGCCGGGCGCATCCTCCTGCGCGGGGAGCCCGTGGCCATCCGTACCCCGGCCGACGCCCAACACCTGGGGCTCAGCATGATCCACCAGGAGCTGGCCCTCATCCCCTACCTCACCGTCGGCCAGAACATCTACCTGGGCCGCGAGCCCATGCGCCGGCCCGGGGGCCTGGTGGACTGGGGGCAGCTCTACGCCGATGCCCGCCAGCTCCTCAGCCGTCTCAACGTCGACGTGGACGCCCGGGCCGAGGTGCACGGCCTGAGCATCGCCCAGCAGCAGATGGTGGAGGTGGCCAAGGCCCTCTCCTACAACGCCGACCTGATCGCCATGGACGAGCCCACCTCCGCGCTGACCGAGCGGGAGACCGACGTCCTGTTCCAGGTCATGGCCGCGCTGCGGGCCGAGGGCGTCTGCCTGATCTTCATCTCCCACCGCCTGGACGAGGTGTTCCAGATCGCCGACCGCATCACCGTGCTGCGGGACGGCCAGCTCATCGGCACCGCGCCTGCGGCGCAGCTGGACGAGGACCAGGTGGTGCGCATGATGGTGGGCCGGGAGCTGGGCGAGCTGTATCCCCCCTCCGGCGCCACCCAGCCCACGATAGTCCTGGAGGCGCAGGGCCTGGAGGATGGCCGGGAGCTGCACAGCGTCGACCTGCGCCTGCACCGGGGTGAGATCCTGGGCATCGCCGGCCTGGTGGGCGCCGGCCGCACCGCGCTGGCCGAGACCCTCTTCGGCGTCCGCCCGGCCACCGCCGGCACCATCCTGCTGGAGGGCCAGCCGGTCAGGCTCAGCTCCCCCGCCGACGCCATCAAGCTGGGCCTGGGCCTGGTGCCCGAGGACCGCAAGCTGCAGGGGCTGTTCATGGCCATGGCCGTGCGGGAGAACACCGTGATCAGCACCCTCCACCAGCTGACCCGCTTCGGCATCATCGACTTCCGTGCCGCCGACCGCCTGGCCGGTGACCTGGTGCAGCAGCTGGACATCCGCACCCCCAGCCTCGGCCAGCGGGTGGCCAACCTGTCCGGCGGCAACCAGCAGAAGGTGATCATCGCTCGCTGGCTGAGCCTCAAGCCCCGGGTGTTGATCCTGGACGAGCCGACCCGCGGCATCGACGTCGGTGCCAAGGCCGAGATCCATGCCCTGATGGGCGACCTGGCCCAACAGGGGGTGGGCGTGCTGATGATCTCCTCGGAGCTGCCCGAGGTGCTGGGGGTGAGCGATCGCATCCTGGTGATGCACGAGGGCCGCATCACCGGCGAGTTTAGCCGCGAGCAGGCCAACCAGGACGACGTCATGCGCGCGGCCACCGGCACCGTGGCCAACGCCGGCAATGGCACCGGCGCCACAGGAGCCAACTGAGATGGGCGATAGCCGTGGCCGCTCGCTGGACCTGCTGCGCCGCTTCAGCGTGGTGCTGATCCTGCTGGGCATCTCCCTGGTCTTTGCCCTGGGCTCCCCCGATTTCCTCACCAGCTCCAACCTGCTGAACGTCGCCCTGCAGACCTCCATCATCGCCATCGTGGCCATGGGCATGACCTTCACCATCCTCACCGCGGGCATCGACCTGTCGGTGGGCTCGCTGATGGCGCTGTGCGGCGCGCTGGCTGCCGGGCTGAGCACCCGCCAGGGCCTGGGCACCGTGCCCGCCATCGCGCTGGCGCTGCTGGCCGGCATGGCCCTGGGCGGGGTGAACGGGCTGTTGATCGTCAAGGGGGGCATGCCGCCCTTCGTGGCGACCCTAGCCATGCTGGCCGTGGCCCGGGGCCTGACCCTGGTCTACACCGAGGGCCGGCCGATCGCCGGCCTCAGCCCGGCGTTTCTGTGGCTGGGCAACGGCCGGGTGCTGGGCATCCCCGTGCCCGTGCTGATCATGCTGGTGCTGGCGGT
>JAULUH010000053.1:0-26214 GCA_032111745.1 Anaerolineae bacterium
GCCGTACTTGGCCTGGAAGTGGGCCTCCGCCTCCTTCGCCTGGCGCGGCATCCACTGCCGGATGATCGTGTTCATGGGATGATCGGCACTGCCACAGTCTACAGCCAACCACTTGATCTTCTTGGCTTTGCACCATTCGGCAAACTCCCGGTCCGGACCGGGGTGCTTGGCCATGTAGGCGATCTCGTCCGCCGTTGGGTGGTCCCAGCCAAAATGATGGTAGCCCGTGTGGATGATCAGGATGTCACCCTCGCGTACTTCGACCCGCTCCTCGACCATCTGTGAGGTGTAGATGTCGTAATCCCCCACCGCGTCCGATAGGTCGACCACGACCCCTGGGCCTGTAAGGAAACCCAGGTCCAGGCTGGCAATGTCCTTGCCCGGAGTGTAAAAGTGGATTTCCCCGTCCAGGTGCGTGCCCAGGTGGTTGGAATGGGTCAGCACCTGGCCGTTGGCGCCGTTCGGGGCCAGACGCTTGAAGTACTTTAGCTGCAGCGGCTCGTAGGTGGGCCACGGCGGTGTGCCCACCCCCAGCGGAATGGTCAGGTCGATGAATTTCATGGTGAGATAACCTCCATGTCTCTCTCGTGGTCTATCCCACGAAATCGACGGCTACTGAGGACTCCAGCACCGTGCGCATGTGGGCCAGCACGGCCTGGTGCACCGGATGGACCTGGTAGGCCTCCATGTCGGCCAGGCTGTCGAAGCGAGTGATCAGGCCAATGTCATAGGAGCGCTGAGACTTGACTATGTCTGCGCCCACCTCTATGGCCCTTAACACGGCGATCTTGCCCTCCAGGCCGCGCAATACCTCGACGGTCTTGGCGATGGTCTCGGGGCCGCGATCCCTCAGCTTGAAGAGCACCAGGTGGGCTAGCGGCCCCTGGGCTGCAGTCGCGCGCGCCGCAGCCAGGGCGCCTGGCTCACCCTCCCCATCCAGCGGCAGTCGCATGACCAACTCCCCCTCGTGCACAGCGCCCGTGTACGCAAATCCCAACTTCTGGTAGAAGGGACCAGGATTGCCTTCGCCTTCGCCATGACTGACCAGCAACGCCACCGCGCCTGGACGGGTTTTGACATGATCGACCAACAAGCCCACGGCACGCCGGGCAAATCCGCGGCCCTGGTACCGCTGGTCGATCATCAGCCGCCACAGGAAGTACTCAGGTGTTACCGGGTCATCCGAGAGCATCAGAAACCCTACCGGCGCCTCGTCCGCATAGATGGCTCGATACCAGGCCTCCCTGTAGAAGTGGGCCTGGGCCAGGGAGACAGCGTTGGACGCCACAAAGTGCTCCTGCTCGGGCGCAACCTTCAGGCGCAAGACGTCACGTAGGTTATCTTGGGTGATGGGGCGTAGGGTTACTACCGCAGAGGGCTCGACTCCTGCGGATTGGGTCATGGGGCTCGTCTCCTCGCAGATCCGTGGGCTAGCTTGCCTGGCCGGACTGAAACGCAGCCAGGAAGCCTGCCAGCATGTCGGCACCCGAGGTGCCGCCCCAGCGCATGACTTCGGCCGCCGCTTCGTGCAAGGCCACGGAATCGGCATTGCTCAACTGATCGATCAGCACGTGCCACGCCTGGGGCACAACGCCGACGGCTGCCGCCTGCAGGAAAGCCAGGCTGAGCGGGCTCGTTTGGCCTTCCGCAGACTGCACAACGGCCGCAGCTACGGCATCCACCGGCAGCCATGGCTCTGTGTCGTCAGCCTCGCGCAACACGGCCAGGCCCCGCAGGCCCACGAGCCAGCCAGCCAGCCAGTCGTCGCCGGCTGGCGTTAGGCCCGGCCCCAGGCCCGCCAGCCGGCTGGCGTAGAGGTGAATCCACTGCAGGTTGCCCTGGTTGTAGGCCTTGCGCAGACCCTCGGTTAGCTCCCAGGCCTGGGATTGGATCAGCGCCATGGCGGGCCGGCTGCCAAAGGCGCCCTGGGTATGATAGGCCGGCGCCGCGGCCAGGCTGGCTGGGGGGGCCTCCAGCGGTAGATCTTGGCGCAGCCGCTCAAGGTTGGCCCGGACCACCTGCGGCCACCGCGTCCATCGCTGGTAGGAGGGCTGGGCGGACCATACGGGAGCATCCTCCAGGTCGATCCGCCAGCGCCCACCCAGCCGTAGCCATCGGCCATCTCCCGTCACGACCTCGTTCCGGTTGACTACGGCCAGCAGGCCTTCAGGATGAACAACCGCGTTCAGGGGGCCATTGCCGATGCGATCGGTGACCAGGCAGAAGAAGTGGCCATGCACCGTGACCAGGTTGACCACCTCGGCATAGGCCGAGTCTACCCTGGCCTCGAGCCCGGGCTGGCAGAGGACGGGGGCGATATAGCTGCTGATAGAGGTAAGTCTCATAGCCGATCCAGGGGAAGTGACCATGGGCCGCCCGGGCGAGACGAGTTCGGGGCGATTTTACCACGGGCAGGGCGATTGCGCCAGCCTAACCTCCTGACAGCAGGGCCAGCACAATGCCGCCCGCCAGCACCGAACCGATCTGCCCCGCCGTGTTGGCACCCATGGCATGCATCAGCAGGAAGTTGCCAAAGTCTTCCTCCTGGCCGACGCGTTGCACCACGCGCGCGGCCATGGGAAATGCCGAGATGCCCGCAGCTCCCACCAGCGGATTGAACTTGCCCCTGGTAACCACGTACAGGAGTTTGCCGAACAGCACCCCTGCTGCCGTATCGAACACGAAGGCCAGGAGGCCCAGCCCAAGGATCAACAGGGTCTGCACCTGCAGGAACTCTTCGGCCACCATCGTCGAGCCAATCGTGATGCCCAGGAGAATGGTGACCACGTTGGCGATCTCGTTGGCCGCCGCATCGGCCAGACGATCGACTACCCCTGATTCCCGCAGCAGGTTGCCAAACATCAACATGCCGATCAGCGGCGTCGCCAGCGGCACCAACAGCCCGGTGGCCAGGGTGACGACAATCGGAAAGAGCACCCGGGTCAGCTTGCTCACTGGCTTCCGGCTATACGGCATGCGCACCAGTCGCTCCTCGCGCGTGGTCAGGCCGCGCATGATCGGGGGCTGGATGATGGGTACCAGGCTCATGTAGCTATAGGCCGCCACCGCGATCGGCGCCAGCAACTCCGGGGCCAGGATGCTGGATACGTAGATCGATGTCGGGCCGTCCACAGCGCCAATGATGCCGATAGAAGCGGCCTCGTTCAAGCTGAACCCTAACAGCAAGGCCAGCAGCAGGGTGGCAAAGATGCCAAATTGGGCGGCCGCGCCCAGGAGTACCATGTAGGGGTTCTCCAGTAACGGCCCAAAGTCGGTCATAGCGCCGATGCCGATGAAGATGAGCAACGGAAAGAGTTCAGTGTCGATCCCTACTGCATACAGTATGCCAAAGAGGCCGTCGACCTCGGTCATGCCGGTCAGAGGGATGTTGGCCAGGATTGCCCCCATGCCAATAGGCAGCAGCAGCAGTGGCTCGTATTCCCTGGCAATGGCCAGGTATATTAACAGGCCACCAACGGCCATCATGACCACGTTGCCTGGAGTCAGGCTACTGATGCCAGACGTGATCAGGCCCAGGAGATCGGTGTTCATCGTTGGTCCCCGGTCCTTCACTCAGTGTCGAAACGCAGTAGGGGATCTCCGAAGGCCACCTTGCTGCCAGGGCTAACCATGACCTCCGCCACACGCCCGCTGCGCGCTGCCTTGATGCTGTTGCGCATCTTCATCGCCTCCAGGACACAGATCTCATCGCCCCGCGCGATCTGGTTGCCTTCCTGCACGGCCACCGAGATGATGGTGCCGGGCATGGGAGCCTCGTGCACGTCTGCCGCGGCGACCTCGCCCTCACTGAGGCGGGGTGGCGGCGCCTGCTCTGGTGGCCTGGTTCTGGGCAGCTGGCCTGGAGCAGGGGGCTGGCTGGGAATGACCGCCGGTGTGACCGTTGCCTCGGACTCCGCCCCCATCCAATCCACCTCGACCTGGTATGGCCGGTCGTTGACCCTGACCCGAACCGGCGACTGCGAGATGTCGTCGATTTCGACGAAGTAGGTCTCTCCGGCGATCTGAATGCGAAAGCTGCGCATGGGTGCTGGTCTCCTCTTGCTAGTCGCTGCGCCGCCGCCGTCCCGGCTGCCAGGAGCGCAGTTGCCTGCCGTATCCCACCGCCACCCAACGAGTCAACACCGGCGGCAGCCGCCAGCGCAGGCCTAGCTCCAGGTCCTGCTCCGCCTTCAGCAAGGCCAGGGCCACCGCAATGGCCGCCAGCTCCGCATCCGAGGGCGGCGATCCTGCCGCTAGCCCCACCGGACGGACCGCAGGTCCGTCCGGCGCCTTGGGACCCTGACGAGGAAAGAGACGGGTTAGAATCGCCATGATGGCCCACAGCATGATCAGGGCGCCAAACACCAATCCCATGCCTATTACCGTAATCTGCAAGCCCATCACGAAATCACTCGACATAAATCAATGACTCCTGGCGGACGAAACGGCACCTAGACGGGCATGAGACCGTGTTTCTTGGCTGGGTTGGTCGAGACCTTGCCACGCAGGATGTCCAGGGCGGCGATCAGCCGCGGCCGCGTTTCCTTCGGCTCGATCACCTCGTCGATCTGGCCCATGTCCGCCGCCGCATAGGGGGTCATAAAGGTGCGCTTGTAGTCGGCGGCGATCTCCACCCGGGTGGCCTCCGGGTCGGCGGATTTCTCCACCTCGCGCCTGTATAGGATGCTCACCGCCCCCTCCGGGCCCATGACCGCGATCTCGGCGCTCGGCCAGGCAAAGGCCAGGTCGGAGCGCATCTGTTTGCTGCTCATGGCGATGTAGGCCCCGCCGATGGCCTTACGTGTCACGATCGAGATCTTGGGCACGGTCGCCTCGCAATAGGCGTAGATCACCTTGGCCCCATGGCGGATGATGCCGTGGTGCTCCTGGTCGACCCCGGGCAGATAGCCCGGGCAATCTACAAACGTAACCAGGGGTACGTTGTACGCGTCGCAGATTCGCACGAAACGGGCGATCTTGTCGCTGCTGTCGATGTCCAGGACCCCGGCCAGGTACGACGGCTGGTTGGCCACGATGCCCACCACGTAGCCGTCCAGCCGGGCAAAGCCAACCAGGGCGTTGCGCGCGTAGTAGGGCTGGACCTCGAAGAAGCTCTGCCGGTCTACCACGTGTTCAATCACCTCGCGCATGTCGTAGGGCTGGGTCGTGTCCTCGGGCACTACGTGGTTGAGCCCTTCGTCCATGCGCAGCGGGTCGTCGTAGGGCTCGACCCGCCGCGGGTCCTCGGCGTTGTTCGGGGGCAAATAGCTGAGCAGCTGCTTGACCTGCAGAAAGGCCTGCTGCTCACTGTCGGCCACCAGGTGGGCCACACCGCTCTTGGCGTTATGCACCACCGTGCCGCCCAGTTCGCGGAAGCTCACCTCTTCCCCGGTCACCGTCTTGATGACGTCCGGCCCCGTGATGAACATGTAGCTGATCTGCCGCACCATGATCACGAAATCGGTCAAGGCCGGCGAATACACCGCCCCGCCTGCGCTCGGTCCCAGGATGACCGAGATCTGGGGCACCACACCCGAGGCCAGCACGTTGCGGGTGAACAGCTCACCATAGGCCGCCAGGCTGCGCACCCCCTCCTGAATGCGAGCACCCCCCGAATCGATGAGGCCGACCACCGGGATGCCACTCTCCAGCGCCAGGTCCATGATCCGGCAGATCTTGTGCGACTGGACCTCGGAGAAGGACCCACCCAGGACTGTGAAGTCCTGGGCATAGATCGCCACCTTGCGGCCCATGATCTTGCCAAAGCCGGCCACCACGCCATCCCCTGGATACTTCTTGTCGGCCATGCCAAAGCCGCTGACATTGTGCGTCGCCAGCGCACCGATCTCTTGAAACGTGCCGTCGTCCAATAGCGCACTCAGCCGTTCGCGCGCGGTAAGCTTGCCCTTGGCATGCTGGGCCTCGATCCGTTCCAAGCCCCCGGCCGCCACCGCCCGCGCCCGCATCTCTCGCAACTGCGTGATTTCGTCAGGGTTCTCAGTCATCTTCCTTTCCTTACGCCCTCCTGGTGCAAGGCAATCCATCGTAGGGGCGGGCGTCTCTGCCCGCCCTCGGGCGTCTCTGCCCGCCCTCGGGCGTCTCTGCCCGCCCTCGGGCGTCTCCGCCCGCCCTCGGGCGTCTCCGCCCGCCCTCGGGCGTCTCTGCCCGCCCTCGGGCGCTGCTTCAGCGTCCACCGGACCGTCGCACCAGCGCCCTCCTGGCCGCCGTGCCCGATCGCAGGCTTTGCCGCCTGCCAGCCACTGTGATATAATCGAAGCCCTGGAGAGGTCGCATAGTTTGGCCGAGTGCGCGCGTCTCGAAAACGCGTAGGGCTTATCACCCTCGTGGGTTCAAATCCCACCCTCTCCGCCAACTCACAGGCTCCGCGATGGCGGGGCCTTTTCTGTTGGATGCGTTTGAAACTGGTTGAAGCACCTGCACGCCTTCCTTGGCGGGCGGCGCCAGGGTTGCCAGGATCCCGTGCCGCCCTGCAAAAAGACTCAAGATACGCCATGCTCTCCCATATACCCATTGATTGTTTCTTTGGGAAAAGGTTCGGTATATGGGAGCTCCGCACAATGACGGATCCCACTCCTAATCCTGGCCGCTTGCCACGGCAGGTGTGATAGGGTCCCAACAAGCTTCAAGCACAACCTTTCTGTGTTCGCTACCGCAGCATCATTATAGCTCAAAGTCATCGCCATAAACATGATCTGGCTCATATCTGACGCACTGCGTTAGCGCCGGGCAAAGAAGGATAAGCGCCAGGCTTGCGCCGTCATCCGGTCTCCCCCTGTGACGGTTTTGGTAGCCAGGTTGGGCAATGGTATAATGCCCCCGTCAGGGAGAGGTCGCATAGTCCGGTCTAGTGCGCGCGCCTGGAGAGCGCGTATCCCCTTGGGGATCGTGGGTTCAAATCCCACCCTCTCCGCCTGGTAAGAGCAGCTCCGTGCCACCCGCGGGCTGCTCTCATCATTCCTGCGGCCCTCACCCCCTAATACCTCCACCCCTGCCCAACGCTTCCGACCAGCACTCTCCCATGTACCATTAACCGTTTCTCCGGGAATCATCCTGTTAACGGGAGCTCGCGTCGCTTTCCAGCCCTCATCCCTGTGCATCTCCCCTCCCACCAATGCCGCCAACCTGCGCCCTGGTCCCTTGACTGCAATGCGGTAACCCCATCTACTTGCCTCCGGCCCCGTCTTGGGGTACAATGACTCTGGTCGTGCTAAGCGGGGCGCTAGCGGTGCCTTGAACCCGCAATCCGCTATAGCGGGGCTGAACTCCCACTCTGAGGGCTTTGACGGTCTTTGGGACTGTTTGGCTAAGTGGCGCGGAAGGCTGGGTCCTGTGCGGCGCAGACCCGTGAAATTGGTCAGGACCGGAAGGTAGCAGCCATAAGCGGCAATCTGTGGGTGCCACGGGGTTGCCTGGCTGGAGCCAACTGGCCCCGCAAGCCAGGGGCCGCAGTTCGAAGAGGGGTGCACGACCAGGAATCATCAGGAGGCGAGCCAGCTGGCCCGCCTCCTGTGCTTCATCCCAGGTCCGGTGAGGATCATCGTACCTCGATCTCCTGGATGACGGCATAGTCGCGGCCGGCCGCCGTGGTCAGGCGGTTGCGATCCGTAGCTCGATATAGTCCTGCGATCAGCCAGTACCGTCCCGCCGCCAGGCCGGCCGGCAAGCCCAGGCTGTGCCTGTCAGCCACCAGCTCGCCCGGCTGCCAGGCCAGCGTCGGGTAGCGGCCCTGCAGGGGCTCCTCCTCCAGTGATGCTACCACCCGTCCGTCTTCGTCCAGCAGCTGGACCACCACGATCAGGCTCTCCGATCCGGCAGCAGGTGCAGCCTGCCACAGCAACGCCACCGGAACCTGGTCCCCAGGGCTCACGCTGGTGGCCGGACTGCTGGCCTCTACCAGGTGCACCGGTCCGAAGTCAGCCAAGTAGTCGCTGGCAGTGGGCGCAGGCACCGGGCGCTGCACCTCTACCTCTCCCAGGATGGCCTGCGTACCGGCCGCCAGGGGCCCCGCTGTAGCCTCCAGTGTGTTGCCAGACGAGACCTCATAGACCACCAGTTCCAGCCGATACACCCCCGGGGGAGTGCCCGCCGGCACATCGAAGTGTAGAGGCTGCAGCAGAGGCAGCCCATCTGGTGCTGGTCCGGTGTTCCCACCCAAAAGCTCGTCGTGGGCCACCCATACGTCACCGCGCTCGTCGACCAGGCGCAGGGAAATCGCTAACGGCTGCTCCGCTCCGTCCTGGTGCAGAGTCCAGGTTACCCCTGGCACATCCAGCGTACTGCCGGATACTACCGCATCCGGCACCGCGCCGGATGGGACTTGTAGCGTCAGCCGTTTGGCGTACTCGGCTGAAAGCATGCTGGCCGATGGCTGTCGCGGCGGCTGAAAGCCCTGCACACGAAGATTGGCCTCACCGGCATAAACGCGATCGTCGAACAGGCGCCAGCCGCTATCAAGCTCGCCACGGATGACCCCCTGGGGATCGTTCACGGTGTCGTAGATCCGATAGTGCCACAGGCGCGCGCCGGCCTCGGCCAGGGCTGCCATCTGCTGGCGGATCTCATCGGAGGACACGGCGTAGAAATCGGAGCGGGGATCGCCCCATCCGAGGTTCGCAGCACCATCGACATGCCCGGTCTGCAGGATGACCGCGGCCTGGTCAGCCGCAGCCCGGCTCAGCATGGCTGGCTCGAACTCGGTCAGCCGGCCATGCCATGCCACAGGCAGAGGCCAGTAGGTCAGGAGCGCGGGGTAGGCATAGCCCGCGTTGACCAGGATAGCTTCGCCAGGCCGCCAGCGCTCGGCCATCTCTCGCACGGCTGAGCGGTGGTCGTCGGCCGCCAGCACAGGATCAGTCCATAACGCGCGCAGCGAAACCGCAGAGCCCAGCACCAGAAGCAGCGCCGCACCGGCCATCAGCCAGCGGCCCAGTGGCCATCGCCAACGGCCCAGCACGGCCAGCCCCAGGGCCAACAGTACGCTGAACGCCGGCGAGTAGATGAAGAGGTAGCGCACGTGATACAGCGGGGTGATCAACGATACCAGGTAAATCAGGAGCAGCGGCCCAAAGGCAGCCGTCAGCAACAAGCCAACCGCAAGCCCGCGGCTGGGGGCGAGACTGCTGGCGTGGCTGGCGCTAGACCCGAGGCTGGATCTGAGACCCGGATCTGCGGCGAAGGCCAGCCAATCCCCCCGAATTGCCCACACCACGGCGCTGGCGACCAGGCCCAAGGTGAGCAGCAGCAGCAACCCAAATGCCAGGGGTGTAGCGGACTGGCCGAAGCTCAGGGCCGTCCAGCTCTCGACCACGACCTGGGACAGGGGAGGAAGGGAGCGCCAGGGCGGCACCGGCGGATTGGTAGCCTGGCGTACCGCTACGGGCAGCCATGGCAGGAAGAGCAACAGGGCTCCGGCCTGCGCGGCCAGCCACAACCCCAGGCCCGCCCTGGTCCTGCGGTAGAACATAAGCGGTAGTACCAGGGCGTTCAGGGCCACAAGCAAGAAGGCGAAATAGTACAGCGTGTAGAGCCCCGCTGCTGCCGCCCCAGCGTAAACCACAGCGGCCCGACGACAGACCGCAACTGGCCGGTCCTGGCCGAGGAAGGGAATAGTAGCCAGCAGGCAGATTACCCCCAGGCTGGCGCCCAAGGTGTACATGCGCACTTCCTGGCTATACCAAACGCCAAAGGGCGAGAGTGCAGCCAGCAGAGCGGCCAGTATCGGGGCCGGACGGGGAAGGGCCAGACCGCGGGCCAGTTGCCAGGCGAGGGGGACGAGCAGTACTCCGAAGCCGGTCGACAGAAAGGCGGCCATGAACTCCAGGCCAAACCCACTGGCACCGGCCTGTCCCGCGGGATAGCCCGAGAGGCTCAGCCACCCTTTCAGCAGAAGGTAGTAGCCGGGAGGATGGATGTCGCGCGCGGTGTGGGCCACCAGTTCCGCCACCGGCTGGCCGGCGAGGAAGGTCGACACTGTCTCGTCGTACCACAGGCTGTCGGCGCCCAGTTGTACGAGCCGTAGTGCAAAGGCGGCTGCGATCAACACCAGGACCAACGCGGTCTCAAGCCGTTTCGTGGACAGGGACGAACGCCCGGAGCCAGCCATAAGTCGATGGTAACATCATCGCGCGGGATTGGCAAGATGCAGCCGTGGTGGCACTTCTGGCCTGGCGCAGTTCGAGCTTCGAAATACACAAAGACCGGCCCTGAGGTAGAGGGCCGGTCTTCGCTGGGAGGGAGGGTACATTCCGGATGTGAGCGGGTGATGGGATTCGAACCCACGACTCACGGCTTGGGAAGCCGTAGCTCTACCGCTGAGCTACACCCGCACAACACGACGCATTATACCACCTTGCCAAGCTCTGTCAAAGGGCGAGATGTCCATGACCGGTACCAATCGTGGTGCCGGTCAGTCTATTCTGCCGGGTTCTCGCCGATCTCCTCGGTTCGTTCGAGGCTGCGCAGGTGAGGAAACAACAGCACATCTCGGATGGAGGTCGTGTCGGTGAACAGCATGGCGAGGCGGTCAATGCCGGTGCCAAAACCGCCCATGGGGGGCATGCCATAGCTCATGGCTAGCAAGTAGTCCTCGTCCACCGGGTGGCGATCCTCGTCGCCCGCGGCGTAGAGCTGCTGCATCAACTCCATGCGCTCGCGTTGGTCAACCGGGTCATTGAGCTCGGTGAAGGCGTTGCCCATCTCCATGCCGGCGATGAAGTACTCGAAACGCTCGACGGTCGTGGGATCGCCAGGCTTCTTCTTAGCCAGCGGGCTGATCTCGATCGGATAATCGGTGATGAAGGTTGGTTGAGTCAGAACCGGCTCGACGTAGGTACCGAGCAGAGAGTCGATCAGCTTGCCACGGTTGCTGGTGGTCTCGGGGTGGTGCCCCAGGGCGCGCATGGCCCTGGCCAGGTCCTCGGCGGTGGGATACAGGGTGTAGTCGATGTCCGCGTACTCGATAATGGCGTCACGCAGTGAAACCCGCCGCCAGGGCGGAGACAGGTCGATGTCCTGATGCTGATAGGTAATCCGCAGACCGCCAGTCAGTTTCTTGGCCACATACGCCAGCATGTTCTCGACCCGCCGCATCACGTCGTGATAGTCGGCGTAGGCCTCGTACCACTCCAGCTGGGTGAACTCGGGGTTATGTTTGAAGCTTACACCCTCATTGCGGAAGTCGCGGCCGATTTCATAGACCCTCTCGTAGCCGCCAACCAGCAGGCGTTTCAGGTATAGCTCGAAGCTGATACGCAGGAATAGGTCCTGTTTGAGCTGGTTGTGATAGGTTGTGAAGGGTCGGGCTGCTGCGCCACCGTAGATGGGCTGCAATACCGGGGTCTCCACCTCCAGGAAACCCTCGCCATCCAGGTACTCTCGAATGGCCGAGACCATGCGGGCCCTGGTCTCGAAGACCCGGCGCACCTCAGGATTGATCATCAAGTCCACATAGCGGCGTCGAAAGCGGGTCTCCACATCGCGCACGCCATGCCATTTGTCGGGCATGGGTTCCAGGCTCTTGGAGAGAAACTGGATATGGCTGGCCTGGCACGAGATCTCACCGGTGCGCGTGCGAAACATGCGTCCACACACCGCAATGAAATCGCCCAGGTCAAGCAGCCTCTTGACGAAGGTGTCGTAGGCCTCATTGCCCAGGTCATCCTGGCGGGCGAAGATTTGGAGCCTGCCCTCGCCGTCCTCGATATGGGCGAAGGTGGCCTTGCCCATCACGCGGCGGCTCATCACACGGCCGGCGACGCACACCTCCACCGTGGGGTCTCCTCCGGCTTGCGCCGCCTCGGCCGTCTCAAAGTCCCGGATCGCCTCGACGGTGGTGTGCGTGCGCGGTCGCTCCAGGCGCGGTGGATAGGGCTCAATACCTGCAGCGCGTAGTTGGTCTAACTTGGCGAGACGAAGCTCACCAAGCTCAGTGCCTTCAGCCAATGCTGTACTCCAGACCAGATTGAGAGGGGCGCAAATACCCTAACGGATTGCGCGTCGCCGGAGAGAGCGTAAGGAAACAATCCCTAAGCGATAGAGACGATCTCGAACTCCAGCTCGCCTCCTGGGGTATTCACGAGCACGTGATCGCCAATGCGTTTGCCCATCAGAGATCGACCCATGGGCGACTCGTTGGAAATGCGGCCGTTGCTGGGGTTGGCTTCGGTGGACCCGACGATCAAGTAGGTCTCGGTATCGTCGAACCCAACCTCTCGGATGGTGATAGAGCGTCCGATCTCGACCTGGTCCGCAGGCGTATTGTGATTCTTTATCACCACGGCGCGACTGATGATCTGTTCCACTTCCAGGATGCGACCCTCCAGGAAAGCCTGCTGATGCTTAGCATCGTCGTATCCAGCATTCTCTGAGATATCGCCGTCAGCCTTCGCTTCGCCGATGCGCTCGGCGATCTCAGCCCGACCCTGAGTGCGCAGGTACTCCAATTCCTGATGGAGCTCCTGGAGTTTCTCTTCGGTGATGTAGATGGGTTTGAGTTTTCCGTTAGACATGTCTGATTCTTTTCTCAACAAAGCCCGGCACCGCAGGACATGGTGCCGGGTTCAACTCACCAGTTAGGTGTCAAGATTCTTGCCGCCAGGCTGGCGTTCCAGCCCCAACTTAGCTGTCCGGAAACAGAACAACTGAGAGAAATCTCTCAGTTGTTGGATTCCAGCCTGCCACTATTATACGGCATTGCCCAGAATATGCAAACCTGGTATTGGAACGGAAGTATCTGTCCAACTAGACGGCGAAGTAGTTGTGGTAATGGGTCTGAATCAACTTCGCAAAACGCTGTCGCAGGGCCTCAAGCCTCGTTGTCCTTGGGATTCAAGCGCCATTGGCGCTCGGCATAGGATCCGCCGCCAATTCTTTTCGCGTATGCCCTGACACTGGGTGCCACGTCAGAAGCTTCACCGAACAGCACGCCAATCTGGCTGCGGTAGGCTGCGACAGCCTCGATTTTGCTGGCAATGTCTGACTCGTCAAGATCGATTAAGACCGGCTGCCACGTCTCCGTGCCTGATCGATCAAGGGCAGTCTTCAGGCCTGCCGGATCGCGTTCTGCATAAGGGAAGTCCTCATAGAAGAGTACCTCGAATCCCACTTGCTGAAGGATGAGGGCAGCCCGGCGCACGATCTGGTGATCCACATGGTTGCCAATGGCAAGAGGTGCATAGAGGTGACACGATCCGTCAGGAGGCGCCAGGGTCGAAATCACCTGGGCCAACTCATAGGCCAGCCCCCGCTCTGCCGGGTCTACTGGTCCGAAGAGAGCCTCCTCGTGGTCATATAGCCACCGCCGGTCCTCAGTGTCCCGGCGATAGATGCAATCTAGATAGTCGCCTGGCCGGCTATCGGCACCCAGCATGGCGAGGGCCTGGTTCTCTTCCATGCGTCGCAAGGGGATCAAGTCCTCGCTCCCGCCCGGTCGGGCATGGATCGAAGCCGCAAAGAGCGAAAGTGAGTCCCTGGCTGGCTCGCCTCCGAAAACCGTTGCTACAACCACGCTGTCGCCCCCAGCTACCTGTCGGGCAATCTGGCCGCCGCACGACAGCACTGCATCATCAAAATGGGGAGAGAGGTAAATACGCTGCCTTGTTAACCTAGGATGCTCCATTGGGCTGCTCGCTATCACATGGTAACCAAAGTTGATGTCATCCGTGGGCGTGCCAATGGCAGGGCAGTATAGCACTGGGAGCTGGCAACCGCAACTAGATGCGCCTGTTAACCTATCCCAAGGGAAGACTCAATCGGGGAAGGTTGGGTAGAAATCAGGAGTTCGTGGTAGGGCACGCATGAAAAAGCTGAGAACAATGTTGGCCATGCTATCGTGTAAATGGCAGGACGAATGCTAGATCACCAGCCAGAGAGAGGCGGAGGTGCCCCATGCGTATACCAGTGCTTGTTGCTGCTCTGATACTGGGTCTCCTGGTACCCATGACGTCTGTGAACGCCCAGGAGCCGACGATGCCACCTCTGCCTACGCCTTTACCGCCAGTCCCCATGCCGGATGTTTGGCCCGCATCGGTTCGGATAGGGCTGTACCGAGTCGCGGTGACCGTCGTAGACCAGATCGCTACCACCCACGTCGAGCAGGTATTCGCCAATGATGGCTCGATTCCGGCGGAGGGTACGTACCTGTTCCCAATTCCAGAACAGGCCGCCATCGATGAGTTCAACATGGTCGTGGATGGTCAACAGGTCGAGGGACAGATCATGGATAGGCACGAGGCGCGGGTGATCTACGATAGCATTGTGCGCCAGCAGCGTGACCCTGCGCTCCTGGAGTACATAGGCCGTGACCTGTTTCAGGCGAGCATCTTTCCAATCCCTCCCGGTGGACAGCGCACCATCGAGCTCACCTACAGCCAGGTACTACCCATGGACGCCGGTCTGATCCATTATCGGTATCCACTGCGTGTCAACCCCTTCATCGGCGAAATGAGCGGCGTGCGCTACACAACACCTATAG
Source organism: Anaerolineae bacterium (assembly GCA_032111745.1). Lineage (GTDB taxonomy): Bacteria > Chloroflexota > Anaerolineae > JAAEKA01 > JAAEKA01 > JAULUH01. Next base: position 14,492 of record JAULUH010000053.1, read on the forward strand.
GCCAACTGGCTATAAGCATGAATATCCGCAGCACTACGCCTTTGAAGGCTATTTACTCGCCTAGCCACGACGTGGCCGTGCTGCGCGAGGATGACTTCGCCGCCCAGATCGGTTACGAGGAGAACAATGTCACCCCAACGACCGATTTTGACCTGTTCTATAGCGTGGATGCGGGCGAGATTGGCGCCAGCCTGGTCAGTTACAAGCCCGCCGGTGAGGATGGCTATTTCCTGTTGCTGGTAGCCCCTAAGGTTGAGGTAGACCCCGAGGACGTTGTGGCGCGCGACATCTTGCTGGTATTGGACACCAGCGGTTCCATGGATGGGCCGAAGATCCAGCAGGCCCGTAATGCCTTGCAGCATGTGCTGGGTAAACTCAATCCAGACGATCGCTTCAACATCATCAACTTTAGCACCGGTGTGCACCAGTTCGAGCGCGGTCCTCAGCCAATCAGCCAGGTGGAGGCAGCTCAACGCTTTGTAGCCGGGCTGGAAGCAGTGGGAGGTACGGATATCAATCGGGTATTGCTGGAGACCCTGGCTCAGGTTGACCCAGAGCGTCCCACAGTGGTTATCTTTCTAACGGATGGTCTGCCAACCGAGGGCGAAGTAAACGTGCCGAGGATCCTGGACAACGTGCGGCAGAATACCAAGGACAACGTGCAGATTTTTGCATTCGGCGTAGGCGATGATGTCAACACACTGTTGCTGGACTCCATAAGCCGGGAGAACTCTGGAACTAGCGCCTATGTGCGTCCCAACCAAGCCATTGATGAGGTTGTTTCCGCATTCTATGCGGAGGTAGCGACTCCAGTGCTCTCTAATCTGGCTTTTGACTTTGGGAAGCTTCATGCAGAGGACGTCTATCCTTATCCACTGCCCGATTTGTTCGCTGGCAGCCAGTTGGTGTTGGCTGGTCGTTATCGCACGGGTGGCCCAGTCCAGATCGGGCTAACAGGAATGGTCAACGGCCAGCCAAAGACCTTTATGTTCGATGATCTGACCCTCCGAACTGAGAAAGGCGAGCCCTATATCGCCCGGCTGTGGGCGACGCGCAAGATAGGCCACCTGCTCAACGAGATTCGACTGCACGGGCAGAACCGGGAACTCGTGGACGAGATCGTGTCCCTGGCCACGAGGCATGGGATCGCCACGCCCTTTACTTCGTTCTTTGTGCCAGAGCCGGAACAGCCCGTAGCTGCGCCACCGTGGGATCAGGGGATGGGGGGCGCCGCACCTTTGCCGACCATGTCCCCTGCACCTGGTAGGGTGGAGGAAGTCTTGAAGCAGGTGGAGGCATCTGCGAAGGCGCTGATGGAGATGCCGAGTGCACCTGCCACCGGGGCCAGTGCCGTGCAGGAGAGCATAGCGCGACGGGCCCTTAGCGCGGCAGACACTCTAGCAGCCACTGGCGAGGGCACCCAAGGCTTGCGCCACGCGTTGGACAAGGCGTTCGCTCATCAGGCGGGCCTGTGGGTAGACACTACCTACAGGGATGTCCTTCCCAAGCAAGAGCTGGCTTTCGGCAGCGAGGCCTATTTCGATTTCCTGGTAGAGCACCCTGAGTGGTCGCCCTACCTAGCTGTAAGTTCCAGCCTCATCGTAGTCCTGGACGGCACGGCCTATGTGATCACCGACTCAGGCGAGCCTAGCTCGCAAGTCCCTGCTGTGGACACAGCCAGCGTTCCAGATGAGACCGCCGCTCTTACGCCGGAGCTACCGGCGACGCTGGAAACCGTTACAGTTACTCCATCGCCAGAAGCAGTGGTGATACAGCCGACTCAGCCGTCCAGCGCCGGGCAGGCGCCATTCTGCTTCGCACCGGCGTTCGGTATTGGACTGCTACTTCTGCCGGCGGTGCTGCTGCGACGGCGTACCGGCCCTAGTAGCTGAGCAAGGGCCAGCATTAACCGGAAGCCGCGCCTGGCCAGGTCATCCACTTTCCAGTGCCTGTGGCGCAGTCGTTAGCTGGGTCGTGGCATGTACGATCACCTGCGCCGCGCCTTCTATCCCTAGTTTGCCGCTGTTGACGACCAAATGGTATAGAGTGGGCTCGTTGATGTCGACGCCATACAGATCGCGCAGGTAGTCGAAGCGTTTCCTGTCCCGGCGCAGCGCAAGCTGGTGGGCGCGCTCCATATCGACGTGCGCCTGCTCCTGGATGCGCAGCACGCGATCCTTCATGGGCGCCACAACCCGGACATGGATGACTCCGGGTAATTCCTGTAGGATGGCCTGGCTACCCCGTCCCAATATTACGGCATCGCCGTTCCTGTAACAGGCATGGACGGCACTGCGCACCAGATTAAGAGCCTCTGCCTTGTCCAGCTCTTCAATGGTCAAGGTTTCCTTGTCATCTTCCATGCCGCGCACGGCTACCTCAGCGACCACGTTGGGGCCTGGAAAAAGCAGCCGGTCCACAAACATACGCATCTTCGAGTGGTGTTCTGTGAAGGCTACGACCTCACCACTGGTAAGCCCAACGGCATCCACTGTTCGAGCGATGATCTCCTTGTCCACAAATCGGTAATCGAGGAGATCGCACACGCGCAGTGCGATTTCGGTGCCTCCGCTGCCAAATTGGCGAGATATGGTGATGACAGCCATGTGTTCCTCCGCTTATGCCTTACACCTGCGCGCCGGTCGGGATCTCTCAGATCCCCGGCATCTGCTATGGTAAGTCAAGCCACTCAGGTGTCCGACCCTGCATGGCTACCAGTGCGCCTATTTCCCCATTGATTCCAATTTCATTGTACCGCACAACTGGTAGGTTTTCAATAGGCACTTTCGTCGTTGTCGTAGGAGCAAACTCTGTCCTTGCCATAGCCATAGATTTGACCAGCCTAGCCTAAACTGCGATAATGCGATGGAGAGCCTGGCATAGGACCCGGCCCGGGTGCGTGCGACGTAGACAACGGAGTCGAAGGCTGTGGGAACGGTTGATAATCTCGTGTTTGCTTCCGCGGTGCGCGATTTTCAGAACGCCCGGCGCCAGGCCGCCATTCAAGATATCGTGGCAACCCTTACGGGTAAGTCCGACAGCCTACTTTCCTATGAGGAAATCGCTTCGTTATTGAGGGCCGAGGGTAGCACTCGGCGAGGTCTACAAGAGATCCCTTTGGACGCAATAGTGGGGAGTGTAGGGCGCTATGCCGATTTCACGCGCACCTTCTTGCCCCGGAGACAAGGAGACCAGGAGCGCTGGGCACACATCAAGCTGAAAACCCTGTATCACGGGGGCTTGCCGCCTATCGAGGTCTACAAGATTGGTGATGCGTACTTTGTGCTAGACGGCAATCATCGAGTATCGGTGGCCCGGGAGCTCGGCGCCAGCGATATTCAGGCCTACGTGACCGAAGTACATACCAAAGTACCTCTTGGTCCGGATATTCAGCCTGACGATCTCATTATCAAGGCCCGCTATACCGAGTTTCTCGAACACACGAGCCTCGACAAGACACGGCCTCAAGCGGATCTGGGCGTAACCGCGCCCGGACAGTATCGCCACCTGGAGGAGGAAATCGTCCACCATCGCTTCCAACTGGAGCAGCTAAGAGGCGCTGAGGTTAGCATGGAGGAGGCTTCAGCAGATTGGTACGATCATGTCTACCGACCTGCAGCCACTGCCATCTGTCGCGGCGGCATTCTGAGCGACTTTCCAGGCCGAACCGTGACGGACTTGTACGTATGGGTATCCCGGCACCGCGCAGAGCTTGAGGCGGAACTGGGGTGGCAGGTGGACCTGGCCCTGGCGACCAGCGATCTAACCAACCGTTTTGGCCAGTCGCGCCGTCGTGTTGTATCGCGCTGGGGGAGACGCTTGCGCCAGGTTGTTACTCCGGAACGCTTCCAGCCAGGTCCTGCGCCTGGGGAATGGCGTGAGCAGGTAGCAACCGTGCCTGATCGTCTGCTCTTCACCCACGTGTTGGTCCCTATTAGCGGCCAGCCCGGAAGCTGGTCTGCTCTGGACCAGGCGCTTATCGTCGCCCTTCGTGAGGGCACAGAGGTGCATGGGCTGCACGTGGTGCCGGCCGCTGCTGATCGTGACAGCGATGCTGTGCGGTCTCTACGCGACGAGTTTCAGCGCCGCACCGGTGCCGCCGGCATACCAGCTACCTTGCACGTCGACACTGGCAAGATCGCCCGGGCTATCTGCCGTCGCGCCCAGTGGACCGATCTAGTAGTGGTGAAGCTCACCTATCCGCCAGGGGAAACCCCTGCCAAGAAACTCGCTTCGGGCTTTCGAAGCCTCATCTCACGGTGCTCCCGTCCGGTGCTTGCTGTGCCGCAGGACCCTTCTCTCATACAGCGCGCGTTGTTAGCCTACGATGGTAGCCCTAAGGCCGACGAAGCGCTATACCTGGCTACATATCTGGCAGCCGTTTGGCAGACCGAGCTGTGCGTACTCACCGTAGAGGAACCTGGACACACGACCGCCGAAACCCAGGCCAATGCACGGGAATATCTGGAGAGTCACAGCATCGTCGCGGATTACGTGCGGACCAGGGGCCCCATCGCCAGTGCCATCCTGGACCACATGGCGGCCTGGCAGGCTGACCTGCTGATAATGGGGGGCTATGGGTTCAGCCCCGTGCTAGAGGTCATGCTAGGTAGCGCCGTGGATCAAGTGTTGAGGACCAGCCGCGTGCCTACACTCATCTGTCGTTGAACCCCTCTGTGTGTACTTTTTTGAACGAAGGCTACGCCAAGTTTGTCGGTGGTTGGCAGCATGGTATAATCGGCGTGGCGCAACGGGGCGCATGCAGTTAGCGAACTATGGCGTCAGGTCCTAATCCCGTCGACGGAGTCTGCCAAGGAGTCTAGGAGGGTATCTTGAATCTCCACGAATATCAATCGAAGCGAGTCTTTGCCCGCTACGGGATCCCAATTCTTCAGGGCGAGGTCGCTAGCACGCCGGCCGAAGCGCGTGAGATTGCCCGCAATCTGGGCGGCAAGGTCGTGGTCAAAGCACAGGTTCTTGTAGGAGGTCGGGGAAAGGCCGGTGGCATCAAGCTGGCCGATAATCCCGATGAGGCCGAAGCTCGGGCTGACCTTATTCTAGGGATGCTTATCAAGGGCCTGACTGTCGGAAAAGTGCTTGTTGATCCTGCCGCCGATATCCAGGACGAGCTCTATCTGGGCCTCGTCATCGATCGGGCGCAGCGGCGGGTTGTGATGATGGGCTCCAGCGAGGGTGGCATCGATATCGAAGAGGTAGCCGCAGCAACCCCTGAGAAGATCATCAAGATCGCCATCGATCCTTGTGTGGGCTTCCGCAGTTACCAGGCGCTGGAGCTGGCCACGGCATTAGGTGTGCCGAAAGAATTGACCAAGTCCTTTGCCGACATTGCCGGTGCGCTATATGTGGCCTTCATGGGAAGCGACGCCTCTTTGGCCGAGATCAACCCTCTTGTGGTGACCGGCGATGGCAAGCTGCTGGCACTGGACGGCAAGATGTCCATTGACGATAATGCACTTTTCCGCCACCCGAACCTGGCCGAGCTTCGGGACACTGCAGAGGAAGATCCTTACGAGGCCGAAGCGCGCCGGCATGGGCTTAGCTACGTTAAGCTGGATGGCGAGATCGGTTGCATGGTCAATGGGGCTGGCCTGGCTATGGCCACTATGGACCTGACCAAATTCTACGGCGGGTCGCCCGCCAATTTCTTGGATGTAGGCGGTGGCGCTACTGCCGAGCGCGTGGCAGCGGCATTGCGGATCATTCTCTCGGATAGGAATGTTAGAGCAGTACTGATCAATATCTTCGGAGGTATCACGCGCTGCGACGAAGTTGCCCGGGGCATCGTGGCTGCCATGGAGGAAGTGCCGACCAAGGTGCCCATGGTTGTCCGGCTAGTCGGCACCAACGAGGAGGACGGTCGTGCAATCCTGGCCGATGCCGACATGATCACTGCCAAGACCCTGCCCGAGGCCGCGCAGAAGGCGGTCCAGGCGGCCCAGACTCAGTGAGAGGAAGACAGAATGAGCATCCTTGTCGACAAGAACACCCGGCTCCTGGTTCAAGGCATTACGGGCCGCGAGGGCCTCTTTCACACCCAGCAGATGGTAGCCTACGGCACCGGTGTCGTGGGTGGAGTCACTCCCGGCAAAGGCGGCCAGTGGGCTGTGGGCGTGCCCGTCTTCGATACGGTTTTGGAGGCCGTCAAGGCTACTGAGGCCAACACGTCGATCATCTACGTTCCAGCGCGGTTTGCGCCCGATGCTATCCTGGAAGCAGCAGACGCCGGCATTCAACTTATCGTTTGCATTACCGAGGGCGTGCCTACCCTGGACATGATTCAGGTTCGAGCCTACCTTGACCAGACAAGAGCGCGATTGATCGGCCCCAATTGCCCAGGCGTGATCGCGCCCAACCAGGCCAAGGTGGGCATCATGCCCGGCCACATCCACATTCCCGGCAATGTAGGTATTGTCAGCCGTAGCGGAACATTGACCTACGAAGTGGTGGCGGCACTGACCGAGCGCGGCATTGGCCAGTCTACCGCTGTTGGTATCGGCGGCGATCCCATTATCGGCTCCACCTTCATCGATATCCTGGCGATGTTTGAGGCAGATACAGAGACAGAGCAGGTCGTGTTGATTGGCGAAATCGGCGGCACTGATGAAGAGCGGGCCGCCGACTACATACGCGAGCAGATGACGAAACCCGTTACTGCATTTATCGCTGGCCAGACTGCACCCCCTGGCAAACGGATGGGGCATGCTGGTGCCATTATCTCGGGCGGAACGGGTACTGCGGCTGAGAAGGTGAAAGCTCTGGAGGCGGCAGGCGTGCGGGTGGTGAACGTGCCTACCGAGATCGCGGAGATCGTGGCTAGCCGGACAATTGGATAGCTCTTGGAGTAGGACTGGCAGCTCTGCGCTCGTCTCCCTGCTCCCCTACGGACGTACTCCAAATGGCTGCCAGCCTTTCTGGATTCTGGGCCGGTTTTCCATCACTTGACTCTTGAGGAGAAATACGTATCCTGTTGGGTACGTCAAAATGCTACGCCAGACCATCCGCCGCAGCCTTGTGAGGTCGGCAGTATGAGCCCGCTTGCGTGCGAGCCAGCTGTGGTCAAGTTGGACTTCCCTGCGGAAGAGCGATCGGGTCAGGTCATTGAGTATCTGCGTTCGTGGACGCAGCCGGTCCACCTAGTGGGCGGCACGGTGCGCGATTTGCTCCTCGATCGGACCACACGTGATCTGGATGTGGCGGTGGAACACAGTGCTCTAGCGCTGGCCAGACGTCTGGCCGACGATCTCGGGGGCGCCTTCGTACCGATGGACGTAGCGCGGGATACTGGCCGGGTAGTGTTTTCCGATGCGTTTGCCAAGCCATTGCTTGTCGACTGCGCGGCGTGGCGTGGCCCGACCCTGGAAGACGATCTGCGGCACCGGGACTTCACGGTGAACGCTCTGGCGGTCCTTATTGCTGACGACCAGGGTGGGGTTATCGATGTGACCGGTGGGCTAGCTGACTTGCGTCAGGGCCTGCTCAAGCTTGCATACGAGAGATCCCTGGCCGACGATCCGTTGCGTGGCCTGCGGGCCGTGCGATTGGCGGCGGAACTGAGCTCATTTGGCTTCCGTCTAGAGCACAGCACCGAGGCAGCGCTGCGTGGTTACGCTGTGATGCTGACGCAGCCGGCATCTGAGCGTGTGCGCGACGAGTTGATGCGTATCCTGTCCACAGCGGTCCCCGACACCTGGCTCCGCTTGATGGCAGACCTGGACCAACTGTCGGTGGTCTTGCCAGAGCTAGCTGCATTGCGCAGCCTCCAAGGTTGGGACGCCTTTGCCCACAGCCTGGCGACGCTTCATTACGCGTCAGCCCTGTGGCGCTGGCTGGACGGATTGACCGAGTCCGAGTCATGGCCGGACCGAGAGATGTGGGAGGCACTAGAGACACTGCGTCCTGTTCTGGCTAAGCACTTTGCCGTGGGTGACAGTCAGGCACGCACTAGAGGCCAGATGTTGATGTGGGCAGCCCTGGCCCAGGATTGGGGCCTCCCATTGGCGCAGGATAGCCCAGACCGGCAAGAGATCGCCTCGTTCCTGCTTTCTTCGACAGAGCAGCACCTGGCCGCACGATTGGCAACAGACGCACTGCACAGGTTGCGCTTTAATGAGGCTGAGGTCCGGCGCGTGGCTACGATCGTGACTTATCGCCTGCAGCCTCTCGGGCTGGTGCAACCTGGTGACCTTCCAGGTGCGCGGATGGTGCATCGCTACTTCCAGACCGCGGGCGATGCTGGCGTGGACATCGCTTTGCTCAGCTTGGCCAGCCATCGGGCATTAGGTGAGCCTGATCGTGGTCTCTGGCAGTGGCATTTGGCTTCAGTGACCCGCTTGCTGGAGGACTATTTCGATCGTCACGAGGCGATCATTGCGCCGCAACCCTTGATTGATGGCAATGATCTTATGGAAGAGCTGGGAATGCAGCCGGGACGCTGGGTAGGCCACCTGTTGGCCGAGGTGGCGGAAGCGCAGGCCGCGGGCGAGCTGCACAGCCGAGATGAAGCGCTAGCTTTGGCCGCCAGGCAGTTCCGTAGCCTGCAGCAGAGAACTTGATGGATGGACGTGCCCTAATGGAAAATGAAGTCTGCCGATTCTTGGGCCTGATTGACGAACAAGGGGCCTATCTGACCTATCCAAGCTTCGAGAATCGGTGCTATGCGACAACGCTGGGCAGCGCAATTCCACTTAACGAGCAGACATTCTTTTGCCTGGGCGGTAATCACGAGCGCTGTCCGCGCTATCGGGCCCGCCTGGAGGCGACTTCTGAGACCGGCCCCCCAGCCGACGAGTCTGCCGTTCCACCGCCGTTTTCTCCCGAATGGCGAGCAATCACCGAGGAGATCGAGACTTCAACATCGTGGAGCTCCGCGCCAGCAGCCCCCGGTGTAGGGATAGCGCCAGAGGAGGACACCACAGTGGGGGCAGCGCCGTTACCGGCTGCACCCTACGTCGTGGGCGGCCGGCGCCCAGTCTGGCCTCTGCTCCTGGCGGCAGGCACCCTGGTAGCATTCCTCATGTTGTGCGCTGCCGTGAGCGCGGGACTGTTCGGCCTGCAGACCCTGCGAGCTCAGCTGGCACTTAGCCCAACCGGCCTGCCACCATTGGTGGAACGAGCCACACTGCGGCCCGGAGCGCTGCCTATCACCGGCACCCTGACCTCCGACGGCTACTTGATTGTGGTGATTACCCCGGGACCGGGAACCATTGGGCCGCCGCCAACTCCCACCTCTGCGGGTGAGGTCTCTCCAGTTGCCACGCCGTTGCCAAGCCCTACCTTCACCGAGACGCCGTTTGTGTTCTTCTCCCCCACACCGTTTCCGCCCTTTGGCCAGTTTGACACACCTACACCGCGGCCAACCCCCACGCCGCGCAACTCGCCGACACCGTTCCCTCCCTCTGTGCCACCACCGACGGCAACTCAATTCCCTCTCGCCTCGCCCACGTTTGTGGTCACTGCTACCCCGGTAAACGAGCCCTTTGTGGTGCGCTTCGTGGCCGAGCCGACATCTATCTTTCTGGGCCAGGCGTCTACGCTCAATTACGAGGTGCGCGGGGTCAGGGCAGCCTATATCGACGATGAGCCTATTACGGGCCCGGTGGGCTCGTATCGGGTGACACCGAACAAGACCACGACCTACGTACTGCGGATCATTAAGCTTGATGGCAGTGTGCAAGAGCTATCCCAGACGGTAACGGTCACCCAGCCAACTCCCACAGCTACCCCGACCGCTACCCCGACCTACACGCCGACTCCATTCTACCTGCTCACGATGGCAGCCAACCGAACGGAGGCGCTCATCGACGGCACGGGCTGTCAAACGGGCAATGGCTGTGCGGTTTTCCAGCTCCAGGTGAGCAACCTCGGGAATCGTCCAACCGAATATCGTCTCGAACGAATCCCTTCGCTGCCAACCGGTTGGAGTGCCTTCTTCTGCTTCACTAGCGGGTGCGAATTCAGCAACTTGACGCGACAGCGCACCGTCGAGGCAAACAGTTTGGACACCGTGGCAATCAACTTCCTGCTACCGGCTGGGGTCAGAGACGGGGAGACTGGCAGCGTCGTGGTCAAGGGTCTCTGCAACCAGTGTAGCATCTTTGACTACCAACAGGTCTTCAGTATTCTCATCGACATCCCACCCACACCGGTGGGGACGGCCACGATAACACCCACGCCAACGCACACCCCAACCCACACGCCAACCTTCACACCCACGGCGACGCCGACCACAGGACCTTAGTCGGCGGGCTAGAAGGCAGGTGTGGGAGATGACCCTGGGCATCGAGGTGGTTCTGGCTGCCGAGAAAATCGGCAAGTATGCCAGCAGCGAGAGCGGCGATACGCTGGAAGTAATAGAGAGACCCCATGGGGGGATTTCGGCCGTGCTGGCCGATGGACAGCGCAGCGGCCGGGGCGCCAAGCGCATCAGCAACATCGTGACCCGCAAGGCCGTATCGTTGCTGGCGGATGGAGTACGAGACGGCGCTGCCGCACGCGCAGCCCACGATTACCTGCGTACCCACCGGGGCGGGCAGGTTTCAGCTACCCTGAACATCGTCTCCATCGACATGGACAGCCAGACCCTGGTGATTTCCCGCAACAGTCACTGCCCGGTGCTGGTGCTTAATCCAGTGTGGGCGACTCCAGAGTCACCGGCCGGAGTGCGTTGTATCGATGACCCAAGCGAAGCCATCGGCATCTATGCCCGCACCAAGCCGGCAATCACAGAGCTACCTCTGGATAGGGACACAACGGTAATCGTTTTCACTGATGGCGTATGGATGGCCGGGGATCGTTACGGCGAGCGGATTGATGTCATAGCCTGTGTGGAGAGCCTGGTTGCAGCGGGTTATCGGCATCCCGAAGAGCTGGCAGAGCGGCTATTAGCACAGGCCGTTGCACATGATAGAGACCGTCCCGCAGATGACATGAGCCTGATAGTACTTGGGGTTCGGGCCCGGGAGCATTTGGACGATGTGCGTCGCTTGACGCTTCATCTGCCTCTATAGGTTCCGGAGCCAGAACCGAGAACGGAACAAGTTACACTTCGTCACGGTGATCCGAGTTTGAAGCGCCATGGATGCAGACGAGAATCGAGATTCAAGCCGAGCAGCGGTCAAGGTGGTTGGGCCGTGCAAGTCCGGCAAATCGACATTGGTGTCTGGATTGACGGCGCTGGGGTATACTGCGCGATGTTGCGGCCAGGAGCACTCGGAGGTGCCTACAATGTGGCAGCGGATGGTGCCTGCGGACTGGCTTATTTTTCTCGATGTATCTCTTGAGACCATTCAAGCCAGATCGGCACGCGCGGACTGGTCAGAGGAGCTCTACGCACAGCAGCAGCAGCGCCTGGCCCATGCCCGCCTTCATTGTGACCTGGTGATCAAGACCGACGACCTAACTCCGGAGGAGGTTCTGGCCCAAGCCGTGGACTTCCTAGACGCGCAAGGGGTGCTGGTTTGAGACGGTAGGTAGTTGGGCCAGGGCAACGGTCCTGCCCGTGGAAGGCTCGTGGGGAGATGGCATTTGACAGCGCGCGGTCGCTGCGCTATAATCCCATTGCCTGCCGGGATAATAAAAACCCGGCTTCATCATTCCCCTTGCGGGTAGACTTTGCTGCGAATCAAGCCGTCAACACATTAGGCTTCAACGTGCCGAGCAACCGCCACCCCGGCTGGTTGCCGTTTTTTTGCCTGGCCCTGGCA
>JAULUH010000054.1:0-8977 GCA_032111745.1 Anaerolineae bacterium
TAGGCGATGATCAGGCTGGGCCCATCATAGGACTCGGCCTCGACGAAGGCCCGCACCGTCTGGGCATCGTTGGCGCCCATGGCCACCCGGGCCACGTAGACGTTGCCGTAGGTCATGGCCATCATGGCCAGGTCCTTCTTGGGTAGGGGCTTGCCACCGGCGGCGAACTTGGCTACGGCGCCCCGCGGGGTGGACTTGGACATCTGGCCACCGGTGTTGGAGTAGACCTCGGTGTCGAGGACCAGGACATTCACGTTGCGACCGGAGGCCAGCACGTGGTCCAGGCCGCCATAGCCGATGTCGTAGGCCCAGCCATCGCCGCCGAAGATCCAGACCGACTTCTGCACAAAGATGTCGGCGATGCTGGCCAGCTGTTGGGCGGCGGGCGAGCCGTCGAGTGCCGCCAGGCGGCGCTTCAGCTCCTCCACTCGCTCGCGCTGCTCGTAGATGCCGGCCTCGTCCGATTGATCGGCGTGGAGCAGGCTATCCACCAGGTCCTGGCCGATTTCGGCGCTGTAGGTCGCCAGCAACTCCCGGGCATATTCCAGGCGCTTGTCCATGGTCAGGCGCATGCCGAGGCCAAACTCGGCGTTGTCCTCGAACAGGCTGTTCGACCAGGCCGGGCCGCGGCCGTTGTGATCGACCGCATAGGGGGTTGTGGGGAGGTTGCCGCCGTAGATCGAGGAACAGCCGGTAGCGTTGGCGATGACGGTGCGGTCGCCGAAGAGCTGGGTGACCAGCTTGATGTACGGAGTCTCGCCGCAGCCGGAGCAGGCTCCTGAATATTCAAACAGCGGCCGCAACAGCTGATTCGTCTTCACCTGGCGCAGGTTGACTGTGCGCCGGTCCACATCCGGGATCTTCAGGAAGAAGTCGTAGTTGGCAGCTTCCTGGTGGCGCAGGGGCGGCTGCGGCTCCATGTTGATGGCCTTGAAGCGCGGCTCGCGCTTGTTCTTGGCCGGGCAAACATGGACGCAGGCACCGCACCCGGTGCAGTCCTCGGGTGCCACCTGGATCGAGTACAGCCAGCCCGGATACTCCTTGCCCTTGTAGGCAGTCGACCGGAAGGTCTCGGGCGCACCCGCCACGGCATCCGGTGGGAAGACCTTGATGCGGATGGTGGCGTGGGGGCACACCAGCGCGCACTTGCCGCACTGGATGCAGACCTCGGGATCCCAGATTGGGATCTCCAACGCCAGGTTGCGCTTCTCCCACTGGGTGGTGGCCGAGGGATAGGTGCCATCGATCGGCATGGCCGACACCGGCAACAGGTCGCCGCGACCGGCGATGATCTCGGCCGTCACCTCCTGCACGAACTGGGGCGCTTCCTTGGGCACCACGGGTGGCAGCTCGAGGGTGCTGGTCACCCGCTCTGGCACCGGCACCTCGAACAGGTTGGCGACGGTCTGGTCTACGGCCTGGTAGTTCTGCTGCACGACCTTCTCGCCGCGCTTGCCGTAGGTCTTGCTGATCGACTCCTTGATGGAGGCGATGGCCTCTTCACTGGGCAGCACGCCGGAAATGGCGAAGAAGCAGGTCTGCATGATGGTGTTGATGCGCCCACCCATGCCTGTTTGCTCGGCCACAGCGTAGGCGTCGATCACGTAGAAGCGCATCTTCTTGGTGATCAGATGCTCCTGGTAAACGCGCGGCAGGGAGTCCCAGGCCTGGTCCCTGTCCACATAGGTGTTGAGCAGGAACACTGCACCAGAGGCAGCGTCGGCCAGGACATCGTAGCGCTCCAGGAACACGGTCTGGTGCACGGCAATGAAGTTAGCGGAGTGGATCAGGTAGGGCTGGTGGATCTCTCTGGGGCCAAAGCGCAGGTGAGACACCGTGGTCGCACCCGACTTCTTGGAGTCGTAGACGAAATAGCCCTGGGCGTGGTTGGGCGTGTCCTCGCCGATGATCTTGATGCTATTCTTGTTGGCGCCCACGGTGCCGTCGGCCCCCAGGCCGTAGAACAGGCAGCGCACCACCTTGGAGGATTCGATGCTGAAGCCGGGGTCGTATTCCAGGCTGGTGAAGCTGACGTCGTCGTTGATGCCGACGGTGAAGTGGTTCTTGGGGTTGGGCTTCTTCATCTCGTCGAAGACACCCTTCGCCATGCCCGGTGTGAACTCCTTGCTGGAGAGGCCGTAGCGCCCCCCGATGGCCTTGATGTTGGTTCGGCCGCTCTCCATCAGGGCGGTGACGCAGTCCTGATAGAGCGGTTCACCGGCGCCACCCGGCTCCTTGGTGCGCTCCAGCACGGCAATGACCTTGACCGTCTCCGGCAGGGCGTCGACGAAATGTTGCACGCTAAACGGCCGCACCAGATGCACCTTCAGCACGCCAACCTTCTCGCCCTGTTGCTCGGCCAGATAGGTGGCAGTCTGCTCGGCGGTTTCGGCGGCGGAGCCGATAATGACCATCACGCGGTCGGCGTCCGGCGGGCCCTCGTACTGAAAGAGCTTGTACTGGCGCCCGGTCAACCCGGCGAACTTGTCCATGGCCTTCTGGACGATGTCAGGGGTGCGGGCATAGAAGGGGTTCACCGTCTCCCGGGCCTGGAAATAGACGTCCGGGTTCTGGGCTGTGCCGCGGATGAACGGGTGCTCAGGCGACAGACCGCGCGCCCGGTGGGCCATGACCAGGTCGTCGTCCACCATGGCCCGGATATCCTCATCGGCGAGCTGTTCGATCTTGGCCACTTCGTGGCTGGTTCGAAAGCCGTCGAAGAAGTGGACAAAGGGGAGGCGGGCTTCCAGGGTAGCGGCCTGGGCGACCAGGGCCAGGTCCATGACCTCTTGCACCGAGTTGCTGGCCAGCATCGCCCAGCCGGTCTGGCGCGCCGCCATGACGTCGCTGTGATCGCCGAAGATCGACAGGGCCTGGGCCGCCAGGCTGCGGGCCGCCACGTGAAACACGGTGGGGGTCAGCTCGCCGGCGATCTTGAACATGTTGGGGATCATCAACAGCAGGCCCTGCGACGCCGTAAAGGTCGTCGTCAGCGAGCCCGTTTGTAGCGCCCCATGCACGGCCCCGGCTGCTCCACCTTCCGCCTGCATCTCCACTACCAGGGGAACGGTGCCCCAGATATTGGTCTTGCCCTCGGACGTCCACTGGTCCGCCCATTCGCCCATGGCGCTGGAGGGGGTGATCGGGTAGATGGCGATCACTTCATTGGTCTTGTGTGCCACATAGGCGGCGGCTTCGTTGCCGTCTATGGTGACGATAGGTCGATTGCTCATATCGCTCCCGTCCTCTCAATAAGGTTCGTCGCGACCGTGTGCCTCCGGCTGAAGGACACACCGGTCTCGCACGCAACCTCCACGGATAAGGCAGCGCGCTCCACTAGCAATTCTACCCCCTTTACGATGATCCAACCATGATATAGGTCATATCCAGCGCCAATTTATGACGGTTTTCCCCCATAAAAGAGACCTCGGAGGTCTTCGGGGACCTCCGAGGTCTAGATCAATCTGCGCCGCTTCTTATGGTCTCGGACGTTTAGCGAGGCCTTCCCGGCCGGCGCTCGTACGCCGCCTCGACATAGGGCCAGTTGACCACATTCCACCAGGCTGCGACATAGTCGGGCCGGCGGTTTTGGTATTTCAGGTAGTAGGCGTGCTCCCAGACGTCGACGCCCAACAGCGGTACCATGCCACTGGAAATGGGGTTGTCCTGGTTAGCCGTGGAGGTGACCGCCAGGCTGCCGTCCGGCTTGAGCACCAGCCAGGCCCAGCCTGAGCCGAACTGGCCGATGGCGGCCTTGGTGAACTGCTCCTTGAAGGCCTCGAAGGAGCCGAAGGTGGACTTGATGGCCTCGCCCAGCTTGCCGCCGGGCTCGCCGCCGCCTTTGGGGCTCATGGACTCCCAGAACATGGAGTGGTTGGCATGGCCGCCGCCGTTGTTGCGGACCGCGGTACGGATGTCCTGGGGAACGC
Source organism: Anaerolineae bacterium (assembly GCA_032111745.1). Lineage (GTDB taxonomy): Bacteria > Chloroflexota > Anaerolineae > JAAEKA01 > JAAEKA01 > JAULUH01. Next base: position 3,930 of record JAULUH010000054.1, read on the forward strand.
TGTCCAGGTCACGAATGAGGTCCCACACCGCCTTCTTCTGCAGGTCGGGGTAGGCCTCCAGGGCCTTGTTGACGTTGTTGACGTAGGCCGCATGGTGCTTGTCGTGATGGATGGTCATGGTGGTGGCGTCGATGTGGGGCTCGAGCGCCGCAAAATCATAGGGAAGGTCGGGGACGGTGAACGGCATGGTCTGTTTTCTCCTTTCAGGGTAACGGAAGCACAGAGTGTTTTGTCCAGCGGCTGCGGGAATTGCCGGGAACGATGCTATGAGACTAAGCTTCTCCAGTACACAACCAAGTGGGCGCTGTGTCAGTAATCCTGGGCACAGTACCTGCCAGCTTGGCTGAGTCATGCTGAAGTCTGGGACACAGGCAAAATTGGGATAGGGGGGCGGCCTAGCCGCCCCCTTATCCCAATTTGCTCCAAACCCGTTGACCACCGGCCTCCCAAATCCACTGACTCCGTTTTTTCGGCGGACCGCGATATTGCTTTAGGAGGCATACCCATGGCGGTCTATGCGCTCTGGGGAAGACTTGGAGGCCGGCACGCGCCGGCTCCAGAAGACAGCCGCCTACCCCGCCCTGGGCGCCCGGCCCACCCCCTGGGGGCCCCAGCAGTGGGGAGGCCCCTGGGTAGCAGGCGGTAGCGGAGGTACGTTCTCGCGGGCGCCCCCACCTGCGCCTCCCGGCTCCCCGGCTCCCCGGCTTCCCTGCCACCTGTGCCCCGGCCGGCAAACACGAACACGGTGGGCTTGGACATCACACACCTCCATGGTTCAGCTTCGCTCACCACATGCGGCTGTTGGTCACCCGGACCGGCTTCGCAGGGCCGGGAACGCGAAAAGCCACGGCTCCTGCGGGGTGGCAGGAGCCGTGACACAGGGTCCCCCCAGGGGCGGCGGTGGTCAGGTCACCGCGTCAGCCACGAGGGCGGTAGGTTCACTCTGGGTGAGCAGAGATTGATGTGTATCGGACAAATGCGCCCGCAAGGGAGAAGGTGCGGATATGGTGTGTGATTCACCAATTGCGCCATCATGCCGAGTATGCTATCATGCACCGCAGTTGGATGGCCGTGAAGCCTCGCCATCATCCATAGGGACCGACCCCTAGGGTAAGCGTGCTGCTCTCTCATCTCGACCTCTCATCTCGACCTGGAAAGTGAGACCGGCGTTAGGTAGGAAGACATCACAACATCGACCAGGACCCTCTCGATTCACTAATGTCCAACGACGCGGCTTCTGCGTCATGATGCTCTTGGAGGAGCCAGCATGAGGGATTTACGCAAGGAGGCGCAAGCCCGCCCCAGCCTGGTCGAGAACATCAGGAACGGGCTGGCTGTGCCCATCCTCAGCGACGAGGCGGTCTTCGACCTGGCCATCGCGGGCCACCAGCCGCTGGCGCAGGCGTATGCCGAATACAGCCAGTACACCCTGGCCGACACGGACAACCTGCCGCGCATCGCCAAGTTCTGGAAGCTCAGCCGCCAGAAGCAGGCCCTGGCCGCCGGGGGCGACTTCACCCACAACGACCTGCGGGCCGACTTCCTCGACTTCGTGAAGAACTTCGTCTATGCCCAGGCCGAGCAGCAGGGCGCGGACGCCGAGGTGCTGGCGGAGGCCGAGGCGCAGTTCCCCACCACCACCGTGACCGGCTTTGCCGGGTTGCTGAGCTACCCGCGTTTCGACCGCGGCCCGCAGGACCCCCTGCTGGTGCTGGCCAACCTCCCCTTCCAGGTGCTGCTGACCACCAGCCCCTACACCTTCCTGGAAACTGCGCTGGCCAGGGCTGGCAAGAGCCCCCGCACCACGGTGATCCGCTGGCGCCAGGACCTGCGCGACCTGATCGATCCGGGAATCCCCCCGGTGCCCCCGGGGCGGGATCCCAGGGAGTTCCCGCTGGTCTGCCACCTCTTCGGCCTGGAGACCTATTCCAGCTCGCTGGTGCTGTCTGAGGACGACTACCTGGAGTTCCTGGTGGACGTGAACCTGGCCCGGGGGGACGACAAGCGCGACAGCGTGCCGGCCGAGGTGCGCAAGGCCCTCAGCCGCGACCTGCTGGTGCTGGGCTTCAGCCTCAACAGCTGGGCCTTCCGCGCCCTCTACGCAGGCCTGATCAAGTCGGACGACACCCACGCCGAGAAGCGTGGCATCTGCGTGCAACTGCCACCCAGCGAGGCCGAGCGTACCTACCTGCACGACTATCTCCAGCGCGAGGCGCGCTTCGAGGTGGTCTGGCAGGACTTGGGCCAGTACGCCCAGGAATTGCCCCGGCCGTAGGGAGGTACCGCCATGACCACGCCCGGTATCGATACCGTAGCCAATCCCTATGTCGGCCCGCGCACCTTCGACTACGCCGACCGCCAGCGCTTCTTCGGCCGCGAGGCCGAGGCCGCCGGCCTGCTAGCCCGGGTCATCTCCGAGCGGCTGCTCCTATTCTACGCCCAGTCGGGCGCAGGCAAGAGCTCGTTGATCAACGCGCGGCTGATCCCCCAGCTGCGGGAGGTGGAGGGTTTCAGCGTCCTGCCCGTGGGCCGCGTGGCCGGCCAGCTGCCGGCCGGCGTGGAGCGGGTGGACAACATCTACCTGTTCAACCTGATGTCCAGCCTGGACCAGGGCGAGGGCAGCCCCGCGGCATGGACGCAGCTTAGCCTGAGCGAGTTTCTCGAGCACCTGGTGACTGCCGACGGCGTGGCCTGGCGCTACGACCCTGGGGCCGTGCCGGCAGGGGAAGAGAGCGCCGACACCGAAGATCGGGGATCAGCCTCCCGCTTCGCCCTGGTCGTCGACCAGTTTGAGGAGATCATCACCGGCCATCCTGACCGCTGGCGCGAGCGGGAGGGCTTCTTCCGCCAACTGGACGCGGCCCTGCAGGCCCATCCTAACCTGTGGATAGTGCTGACGCTGCGCGAGGACTACCTGGCCGCGCTGGACCCCTACGCACCGCTCGTGTTCAACCGGCTGCGCGCCCGCTTCTACATGGAGCGCATGGGGGTGGACGCCGCGCTGGAGGCCGTTGCCAAGCCGGCCGCGCTGGCCGGGCGGCCCTTTGCCGAGGGGGTGGCCGAGCAACTGGTGGAGAACCTGCGCCAGGTGCGCGTCCCCGGCCAGGAGGACACGGTGCCGGGGCAGTACGTGGAGCCGGTTCAGCTGCAGGTGGTGTGCTACCAGCTGTGGGAGAACATCAAGGACCGGCCGCCGGGCCAGATCACCCTCGCGGACTTGCAGGAAGCCGGCGACGTGGACCGGGCGCTGACCCAGTTCTTCGAGGTGACGCTGGCGGTGGCGCTGGCCGATCCGGCAGCTGCAGGGGTCAGCGAACGGCAGCTGCGCACATGGTTTGACACGGAGTTGATCACCGAGGCCGGCACGCGGGGCCTGGTGCATCAAGGTGTGGACGACACGGGAGGCCTGCCCAACGGGGTAGTGCGGGCACTGCAGAAGCGCTTCCTGGTGCGCGCTGAGGCCCGGGGTGGGGACACGTGGATCGAGCTGGTGCACGACCGCTTCGTGGAGCCGATCAGGGCCAGCAACGCCGCCTGGTTCCCGCAGCACCTGAGTGCCTTGCAGCGGCAGGCTGCGCTTTGGGACGCGGAGGGCCGAAAGTCGGGCCTCCTGCTCCAGGGCGAGGCCCTGGTCGAAGCTGAGGCCTGGGCAAAGGACAACGAGGCCGAGCTGGAGCCTCGCGAGCTGGATTTCCTAGAAGCGTGCCGCGAAGCGCGGGACGACGCCGAGCGCGAGCGCCGGCAGAGCCGGCGCATTCGCGTCCTGGCGTTGGTGGCCGGAGCGGTCGCGGTGCTCGCCCTCGTCGCGGCGGCAGTCGCGGTGATGTTCTATCTCCGGGCTGAAACAGCACAGCAAAAGGAGGCTATCGCGCGCCAGAACGCAGATAATCGGACCGAGATCGCGCAAACACTGCTTGCGGTTCAAAGGGATTTCCTTGCTCAACTGGAAGACCGGCGTCTGACCGTCACCATGCTGCAGAATCAGCGCCAGTGGCTGGAACAAGGTGAGTCTGTGCTCGCCAGCGGTGTGGTGCCACAAAAAGCGAAAGTACCATACCTCACAGGTAAGAACTATGCAGATGCCCAGCAGCTGCTGAACCAGGTATGTGAGCCGCAACCCTGCCTGCGTTCCCAGGTCCAGTGGGAGACGACCGATGCACAGGCAAGTAGCCTGGTCCTGAGGTCCGAGCCTTCTGCCGGTGCAGAGCTCTTGTGGGGCTCGGCTGTTACGGTCACCCTCTCCCAAGGTGAGCCCATGGCCATCGAGCAACCCATCGAGATGGAGTTGGTCCCGATTCCGGCAGGCGTATTTCTGATGGGTACCGATGCCTGGGCGGGTTTTGCAGCCGATGATGAATACCCCCAACACCTAGTGGATATACCCGAATTCTACATTGGCAAGTACGAGGTGACCAACGCCCAGTACGCTGCGTTCGTAGAGGATACCGGACGTGATGCTCCCGATCATTGGGAGGCCGACCGTGTGCCATCAGGCAAAGAAGATTATCCGGTGGTGTATGTGTCCTGGGACGATGCGGTGGCATTCACGGAGTGGCTCGGCGAAGAGAATGAGACCCGTATGGCCTTTCGCCTGTGTACCGAGGCCGAGTGGGAGAAAGCCTGCCGGGGCACGGACGGTCTCACCTATCCTTGGGGCGACACGTTCGACGTCGACAAGGCAAATACGGTTGGGTCGGGCATTGATGACACGACGCCGGTGGGAAGTTACTCGCCGGCTGGCGACAGCCCCTACGGCGTGGCCGATATGATCGGCAATGTGTGGGAATGGGTAGGCGACTGGCATGATGAAGGCTACTATGAGAACTCGCCCACCGAGAATCCGCAAGGACCTGAAGGTGGCGCTTACCGCGTGTTGCGGGGCGGCGGCTTCGACACAGACGGGAGGCCGCTCGCCCGGTGTGGGTACCGCGGCGCTGGCAACCCGGTCTTCGAAAGCGATTCCACGGCTTTTCGGGTATGCGTGTCCCCTGGCCGCTCCACTACGGGCCTTCGACCCTCCGAGACGCCATGAGCTCTGTTCCCCTCTG
>JAULUH010000054.1:8987-10106 GCA_032111745.1 Anaerolineae bacterium
CTTAGCTCTCCACTCCCGGCCTTCGGCCCTTCGGGACGGTGTGGAGGGGGTCCGGGGGGGAAGGCCCCCGGATGCGAATGCCGCCGGTAGGCGGCCGGCCGCACTTTTCCGAACCACTATGACCACCCAGGTAGCAGGCATCTACGCGGACATCTATGGCTGGGACAACCTGTGGACCGACTACTGCAGGGGAGCCAAGGGCAAGCGCGGCAAGTGGCCGGCTGCCGGGTTCGAGTTTCGGTTGGTGGATAACCTCGTCCAGCACGAGGAGTGGCAAACACCCACGGCGTCGGAACGGGAACGAGCCTTGACCAGCGACCTGATGGCACAGGTGTGCGAGTGCGACAATCTAAACCGTCAACTGCCGTGCTCAGGTACGTCCAGGACGTCCTCCATCTTGGCAGCGTACTGCGTCGAGTTTTGCGCATAATCAAGGTGACAAAAACACACGGATGGTCGCAACCCCATTTTAGCTACTGATTACACTTGAGCGTAACCAGTCATCTCACTGGTCCAACCCTCCCCATATCATTCAACGACCGGAAGATCGGTCACCAAGAAGTCGCAGGCCACATAGGCGGGTCCAAAGGCGACCCAGCCAGCATTCCGATGCCCTTCCGGCTGGACCTCGATCCACTGGGCGTCGGCGCTACGGGCCAGTGGCTTGAGACCAGTGTCGCGGAGCAGCCGGGCGATGGAAACTCCTGCCAGCGGATCCGGCTTGGAGCGCAGGTTCAGTACAGGGGCAACCACACGACATGCAAATTCAGGGGTCGCAGTTGGTTGAGGCGCTACTTCTGCAACGGTTGGTGGCGCGTTGTCTGGGGAGTGAACGGTGAGGGAGTCGAAGTGAATGTGGGCACGCGCTGCGTCGGAGGTCTCAACAAAGAAGCCGATCTCGCCGCTGGGATAGTCTGTGTCTTCGATCTGGCTGACGAGCTGGTCGTTGACGGCGAAGGTCAAGGTGTCGCCGACGGCATTGACACGCAGCTGGTCCTCGCCATTGACGCCTGGGGTAGCGTTGGTGCCTTGTTCCAACACCTCAAGACCTCCCGGCGAGCTCTTGAGCGCATACCAGGTCTGGGTGCGCGGCGAAAGCGTGAAGGCATAATATTGCTT
>JAULUH010000055.1:0-4878 GCA_032111745.1 Anaerolineae bacterium
CGCCTCGTGGGCGATCTCCACCGTGTCCTGATCGACGGTGACGAGCCGTGCGTCGCTCAGGATGTGCAGGACCTGCCGCACCTGCTCCTGCGTGCCGGTGTTTGACGCCAACTCCTGGATCGGCACCCGACGCCGCGTGTCAGACGCCTCCTCACCCAGCTCTGTGAGGCGCAACATGATGCTGCGCACCAGGGGCTGCTGCTCAACCGAAAGGTGATGATTGTAGACCGTTTCTGCCGTGCGGGCGATCGCCCCATGAACGCCGCCGGCCTCGGCGTAGGCTTGCAGGGTCAGGACGTGGCCTCTGCGCCGAAGCCATGTTTCCAGCAGGGCATGGGAAAGCAGCGGCAATGCGCCGGGTTCCTCCCCTGTGTCTCGCAGGATCAGGTCGACAAGGCCCGGCTCGAACTCCCATCCTCCTTGCAGTGCCGGCGCTTCGATGGCTCGCCGGAGCTCCTCGGCGTTCATGGGGCCTATGAACTCCTGGTACGTGGCCAGGGCCTGGCGCAGCGCAGCGTGCTGGCTGCACTGGGCGTAGAAGTCGGCGCGCAGAGCAACCACCAGGCTGACGGGCGAGGTCGTCGTCGGATCGACCGCTGCCATCAGCGCGTCGATGAAGCTACGCCGCTCCTCGCCGTTGCGACAGAGGGAGAATAGCTCCTCAAACTGGTCGACGACGACAAGCCAGCGTTCGGCGGCCCCAGAGTTGGAAGCTGGCTGGGCGCTGGTTCGCAACTGGCTGTTAAGGTAGGCGCCCAGGGCCTGAGGATCCCTCTTCAGGGCATCTGCCAGGGCCAAAGCCGTTGCCGGTTCTTCCTCCGAAGCCATAGCGGCGGCCAGGGCCTCCAGCGGGTGGGCGGTGGGCGTGAGGATCATGATACGCCACCGGGGAAGGAAGCCTGCCGCAGGGTGAATCGCGTTGGCGGCTGTTGCTGCTCCCAACGCTGGAACGAGGCCGGCGCGCACCAGCGACGATTTGCCGCTGCCCGACGCGCCGACGATGGCCAGGAAGGGCTGGCCGGCCTGCAGCCGCTCGGCCAGCCGGGCGATCAGCCGCTCGCGGCCAAAGAAGAGGTCGCTATCAGCCTCGGTGAAATAGTGCAGTCCCTTGAACGGAGGGTCGCCGGGATGGGGCGGCTCGTCATGTAGCTCGGGGGCGACGGAGTCCGCCGGTGCGATCGCATCTGCGAGATGCCCGTTGGGCAGAACGAGTCTGCGGGTTTGCGCGTTGCGCAGTTGCGCGTAAAGGGCCTGGGTCGGCTCCGATGGCTCAACGCCCAGGTCGCGCCACAGCGCCTCGACACAGCGGCGATACGCGGCCCCCATGGCCGAAAGGTCTCCCAGGGCGGCGTGAGCGATCATCAGGGATCGGTAGGCCGATTCCGGGGTGTTGCCCAGGGCAATCCAATGCTCGCCCCACGTCACGGCTTGCGACCACTCGCGGGCCGCGACCAGGCTCTCCATCAGCCGGCTCATCCGGCGTTCGAAGATCGCCTGCAGGCGCTCTCGCTCCAGGACCGTCCACTCGTCGTAGAAACCGGGCAACAGCTCCCCCTGGTAGACGGACACGATCTGGGCGAGCTTCGCGGGTTGTGCATCGGGTGGAACCGGCTGTGTCAGCGCCTCGACATCCAGCCAGTAGGGCGCGCCGGCATCGAAGGCAATGGACAGGTCGTCCACGAGAAAGAAGCGTGGGATATCAGAGGTGCCGTTTTCCAGCGTCCTGCGCACGCGCCAGAGCGCCTGGCGCAGGTTGTTGCGGGCATTGGTCTCGCTGGCCTCCGGCCACAGCAAACCTGCCAGCTTCTCGCGGCGGAAGGCTTTGCCTGCGTGCAGGCACAAGTACGCCAGCAGCGATTGCGCCGGCCGGGAGGTCAACCTGATGGGCTCGCCGTCTTGGAGAATTTCGAATTGTCCCAGGAATCGGAGCTCGAGCACGGCATCCCTCAAAGCGTCGTGCAGTCTGTCCGTGAGAGTTCTCGGCCAGGCTCGTGCTAGCCGGACCACGAAACTCGCCACGGCGGCCACCCGCGATCTTGCCATCGACGAAATCGCCGAATTATAGCACATTTCCTGGAATTCACGCACAAGGGGCTACCTGAGAGACGCTGGGTTAACGGCCGTGCGCTACACTGGGCCACGTGCGATGAACCCTGTCTTGCCGAACCATGGCATGATCGCCGGCCGGTGGGACGAGCCCAACATTATCTGACGAAGGAGAGTATCCGATGACCGCGAAGCGTACGATCACAAAGGCGGGTGGGCTGGCCATCCTGGTGATAGCCCTGATCTCGGGGCTGACAGGCTGCGCCGTAGCGCCAGCAGCGCCGACCACATCGCCTGTCCCCACGGAGCCACCTCCACCGCCGACGGCAACCGCCATACCCGCAGCCCCTGAACCGGGCGGTGAGATCCTCGAAACGGTACGCGCGTTCGATCTCGACATCAAGCCGCACGATATCGCCGTGGACGGCGACGGCAACTTATACGCCGTGGACCTGCAAAACGCACAGATCGTCAAGTATGACGTGGAGGGAGAGCGGCTGATGGCCTGGGGAGAACGCGGCAGCGGGGAGGGTCAATTCGAGTTCCTGGCTCCTCCTGGCGGTCCTCCGATCGATGGAGGGTTTGTCACCGTCGACGATGCCGGCAACGTCTACGTCTCCGACAGCTTCAACAACCGTGTGCAGAAGTTCGACGCTGACGGCAACTTCCTGGCCATGTGGTCCACTGTTGGCGCAGAGGACGCCTTGCTCAATGTGCCCGGTCCCATCAGCATCGACGCGCAGGGACGGCTGTACGTTGCGGACTTCTCGGGCATGCACCAGTACGACCTGGATGGCAGTTACATTGCCACTATCTCCGCAGCAGGTGAGGCGGCGTTGGACAGTGAGGGGACCCTGTACGTGCCGCTGGCGTTTCAGAACGTGGTATTCAAGATGAACGGCGACGGTGAGATCGTCGGCCAATGGGGTGGCGAGGGCAGTGGCGATGGGCAGTTCAACTTCCCCATGTTGCTGGTGATCGACAGCCAGGATAGGGTCTATGTTTCCGATCAGTCCGGCCGCATCCAGCGGTTCGACAGCGAAGGTGCGTTCCAGGGCAAATGGTTCCCCATGACCGACGACGGTGAACCGGTAGCCCTGTTGTTGGCCATGACCATCGACGGCGATGACAACATCTATGCGGCGGCCAAGGATCGAACGACGGTCTACGTTTTGCGTGAACCCTAGCGTGGTCCAGGTGGGCCAGATCCGACCCTGCGGCACTCCCGCGGCGCAATGCCCTCTTGGCGACAGCTGACGTCAGCGGAGGGTGCAGAGATCCTCGGGTCCAGGACCCTGGGTCTATGCGCCCTCCGCGTCTTTGGGTTAGTTTCCTATAGCTCGCCCGACCGCGTGCGGATGCGATGCTCTACCAAGGCCACGAATTCGGCTACCGGCATGTCGTTTTGCCGGCTGCCGTCGCGGCGGCGCAGGGAGACGGTATCTTCGGCCACCTCGCGGTCGCCGACGACCAGCATGTAGGGCACTTTCATGAGCTGGGCGTTGCGCACCTTGGCGTTCATGCGCTCGCTGCCCAGGTCGGCGCTGGCGCGGATCCCGGCCTGTTTCAGCCGCCTGGCGAGGGCGGCGGCATAGCCGTTGTGGGCCTCGGTGATGGGGATCACCCGGGCCTGCTCCGGGGCTAACCAGACGGGGAAGTTGCCGGCATAGTGTTCGATCAGGAAGCCGACCATGCGCTCGTGGGTGCTCAGGGGCGCACGGTGGATGCACAGCGGCGTCTCCTCCTGGCCTTCGGCGTTGGTGAAGGCCAGGTCGAAGCGCGGCGGTTGGGCGAAGTCCACCTGGTTGGTGGCGAGGGTGAATTCCTTGCCGATGGCGCTCCAGATCTGGACGTCGATCTTGGGGCCGTAGAAGGCAGCCTCGTCGGGCACCTCGACAAAGGGCACGCCGCCGTGGATCATGGCGTTGCGCACCATCTCCTCGGTCTTGAGCCAGAGCCGCTCGTTGTCGACGTACTTTTTGCCCAGGCCTTGCTTGCTGTGGGTGCTGAAGCGCATCACGTAGCGCTCGATGTCGAAGAGCTCGAAGTAGGCCTGGTACATGGCGATCACGGCCATGAACTCCTGCTCGAAATCAGCCTCGGAGCAGTAGATGTGGGCGTCGTTCATCTGCATGGAGCGGACTCGCAACAGGCCGAAGAGCTCGCCGCTCTTTTCGTAGCGGTAACAGGTGCCGTACTCAGCCAGGCGGACGGGCAGGTCCCGGTAGCTGCGGGGCTTCGAGGCGAAGATCTTGTGGTGGAAGGGGCAGTTCATGGGCTTCATGTAGTACCGCACCCCTTCCAGCTCCATGGGCGGGTACATGGACTCGGCGTAGTAGGGCAGGTGTCCGCTGCGCTGGAACAACGCCTCCTTGGAAAGGTGGGGCGTGCGCACCCGCTGGTAGCCTGCTCTTTCCTCCATCTCCCTGGCGAGCTGCTCGAGCTCTTCGATGAGGATGCCACCGTTGGGCAGCCAGAGGGGCAGGCCGGGCCCGACCTCGTCGTCGAAGAAGAAGATCTCGAGCTCCTTGCCCAGCTTGCGGTGGTCGCGCTTCTTGGCTTCCTCCAGCATCTGCAGGTGGGCGTTGAGATCCTGCTTGTTGCGCCAGGCCGTGCCGTAGATGCGCTGCAGCATGGGATTGTGCTCGTCGCCGCGCCAGTAGGCGCCGGCCACGCTCATCAGCCTGACGGCATCGGCCGGGATCTGGCCGGTGTGCTCCACGTGGGGGCCGCGGCAGAGGTCCTCAAAGGTATCGTGTTTGTAGGTGCTGATGACCGGCTGCTCGGCCAGGAGGTTGCCGTATTCGTCGGTGCCGCCGGCCTCCAGGCCGT
>JAULUH010000055.1:4907-5398 GCA_032111745.1 Anaerolineae bacterium
ATGCGCTTCTCGATGGAGGCCAGGTCCTCGGGGGTGAAGGTGCGCGGCCGGCCGTCGCCACCGGGGCCAAGGTCGAAGTCGTAGTAGAAGCCGTTGTCGATGGGCGGGCCGATGGCGATCTTGGCCTCGGGGTAGTGCTCCAGGACCGCCTGGGCCATGACGTGGGCGGCGCTGTGCCGGAGCCGGTACAGGTCGTCTTTCTGATCCTCTGGTGATTTTGCCATTTTGCTTCTTTACCTCCATACAAAATCCCCCACGCCTGTTGGGGCGAGGGGGATAGTCACGCGGTTCCACCCAACTTAGTGCCGGATCGACGACCTGGCGGGTTTGAAGCACGGGCCGCTGGTAGCACTATCTCAGGGGCCTATAACGGGGCCAGCCGGGCCGCCTTAGTGGGCACAAGGTGCCGTTCCGGGGGCCGCTCCCGGGGGGTTTTCGACGGTGGTGGCGGCGGGGGCTTGCAGCCTGGGGCCTCCGCTCTCTGGCGCCTG
>JAULUH010000056.1:0-3699 GCA_032111745.1 Anaerolineae bacterium
CTTGTCTCGCGGGGGAGGGGAGGCGATTTGCGAGGGCACGACGGTGATGCTGTCGAAGTTGGGCGTATAGCCCATGGTGCCAAAGCCGCGTAGCATGTACTGGCCGGTCTGCGCCTTCTGGTGGATCTCCTCGACCTGTGGAAAGGTCCAGGGCGAGCGCACCAGGAACTCCGACTCGGCCGGGTTGATGCGAATGGCATCCTCCGGGCAGAACTCGGCGCAGATGCGGCAGCCCACGCAGGCGTTGAAATTCTGGATGTGGACGTGGCCCGTGGCATCGATGGCATACACGTCGTAGGGGCAGACCTCGACGCAGGTCGCGCATTTGCCGGGCATGCTCACATTGATGCAGCGGTCTTTCATCACACTCACGCAATACGTGCCGTTCACTGGTGGCATCGTCGTTCTCCTCTAATCACTCTGCTACTTGTAGAAAGGCTTCTCTGACCGGCGGACGATCTTCTTGAACGTCGTCGGGTCCGCCTCGATGCCGTAGTCGTCGAAATAGCCGCGCAGCCTGGCCACGTCGGCCGGGGTCATCTCCTCCACCAGCGTGTTGTGGCCCAGGCTCTCCCACTCGCCGCCGATGTAGATGTTGCCGCGGATCAGATAATTGCCCAGGTTCTTGCCGGCGTTGCCCACGATGACCAGGTCGCCGGCCAGCATGTAGGTCGCCACATCGTCGCCTACGTTGCCTTGGATAATGATGGTGGCGCCTTTGTTCATTACCGCGGTGAAGTCGCCAGCGTTGCCCTTGACCACCGCGCGGCCACCGTAGCAGTACGCGCCTACCCCGTAGCCGGCATCGCCCTCGACGACCACGCAGCCCTGGGTCATGCTGTCGGCCAGGTAGCGGCCGGCGTTCCTGGTGACCCGGATGGTCGCCCCGTCGTTCAGGACGCCCAGGTAGTCGCCCGAATCCTCCCCGATGATCACCTCGCCGCTCTTGAATCCGGCCACCAGGCCATGCAGGTGGGCCGCGTCGTGGATCAGCACCGGCCCGGCGGCGACTGCTTGCTTCAGCTCTGTGTTGACCGAGCGCAGATCGCGCCCTCTAGCATCCACTACAAGAGACATGGCTGACCTCCTTCTTGGTGGCTCCCACCTGCGAGGTGCCGTAGAGACCGGCGTAGAGCTTGTTGACCCGGGTCCGCTTGGCAGGGTCGCTCAGGGCGTCCAGCATCAGGATGCGGAACTCGTCGAAGGCCTGGGCGCGCGCCCGCCGGTCCTTCGCCCCTTTGGCCGCGGCCAGCATGGCCTCGTCCACCTGGTCGACGGTTTCCAGCAGGCCGAAGCGCCGCGCATTCTGGACGAAGATTTCGCCCGCCGGGGTGCGGGTGATGACCGTGGCGTGGCCCGGCAGCGCGCCGATGGCCCCCACGGCGATGTCGGCCGACTCGCCCAGGTAATCGTCGCAGCTGCCACAGCCGCTCCGGGTGAAGGGCTCCACCTCGGTCAGGGGAATCGCCTGCTCTGTGCCTTCCCATAGCGTCACCACCAGGGTGCCATCGGCCACCGAGGTGGTCAGGCTGCGGATCTGCTGCCGCGCGATGCCCTTGCCCCGCTCCAGCAGCTCGCTGACCATGCCCGGCATGAACATGCCGGTGCAGAAAGAGGCGATGGTCAGGCGAATGGCCTCCCGGTAGGGCCACAGCCGCGCGTGCTCGGTCTCCATCATCCGCCGCGCGCCCTCAGCCACGCAGGGGGGGCCGACCACGGCCAGCCTGGTCAGCCCACGCTCGAAGATGGCCTCGTTGAGCACGCTGAGCACGGGCGCCCACAGGTACTGCATTCCGACGCTGCTGACGATCTCGTTTACCGTCGTGGCCACGCGGGCCACCGGCTGCAGGGTCCAGCGGTCCATGTCCAGCATCACCACGCCGTCGATCAGGTCGCCCGAGCGCGCGGCCACCAGCAGGGCCTGGATCACGTCGTTGGGCGCGCCACTATGGATCACGCCGGCCGACCGCGCCGATACCATCGCCTGTGCCTCCAGCGGCGTCCATTCGACCAGGCGGGGGCAACTCAGCTCACAGAACTTCTCGCAGACCTCGCAGGTGCGTAACCGGATGCGCGAGAGCCCCAACGCCTTCTGGCGCTCCTCCAGCAGCGGATGCTGCTCATCGTTCCAATACAGCACGCCCTTGGAGCAGGCCGCCACGCATACCCCGCAGCCGGAGCAGCGTTGCAGGGCCCATACTTCCTGTTGCAGCCTCGTGGACATGTGTCGTTCTCCTCTCCAATCTACTGGCTCAAGACCAGGCTGGGTCCCAGCTTCCTCACCAGGCCCGTGAAATCTGACAGCTTGGTCACGAAATTATGGGGGTCGTCAGGGACGATCCATTCCAGGCGCAGGCGGCGGGGGTCGAAGCCGCTCTGGGCCAGCAGGCTGCGCAGCAGGGAAATCCGTTCCCGGGCATAGAGGTTGCCGTCGACGTAATGACAGTCGCCCGGCGCACAGGCGCCCAGGAAGACTCCATCGGCGCCATTGAACAGGGCCCACAGAATGTGAATGGGGTCGAAACGGGCCGAGCAACGCACCCGGATAAGCCGTGTCTCCGCCGGGTAGCTCATCCGCCTGGCCCCGGCCAGCTCGGCGGCCGCGTGGCCGCTCCACTCGCACCCAAAGACCAGGATGCGTGGCCGGCCATCTGGCGTCGCCAGCGCCGCCTCGATCTGGGCCAGCATCTGCGCGTCGCTGTCGACGGGCTGGCTGATGGCCTTGACCGGGCAGACGACCACGCAGTTGCCGCAGCCGGTGCACAACAGGGGGTCGACCCGGGCCAGGTCCACGCTCTCCGCTCGCTTGTGCATGGAGATCGCGCCAAAGGGGCAGGGCTCCACGCAGTTGGCGCAGCCCGTGCACAGCGCTTCGTCGACCACGGCCACCGGCGCGGCGTTGGTAACCTGGCCGGCCCGCAGGTGGCGCAGGGCCTTGAACGCCGCGCTGATGGCCTGCAGCTCGGCCTCGGCCCGCTCAGCCGGGCGGTGGGCTGCGCCGCAGACATAGATACCTCGTTCGGCATAGCTCTGCGGCCGCAGGCGGTAGTGTACCTCGGGGAAGAAGCCGTTCTCGTCCTGGGCCATGCCCAGCATGTGCGCGACCACGCTGGCATCGGGCTGCGGACCCTCCGCCTGGGCGCCGGTGGCGACGATGATGGCGCCCACCTCAAATCGCTGGCCGGCCCCATTGACGCCGACCGAGTACCGCCCGGCCGTCCCTGCGATGTCCGTCACCTCGGCCTCCAGCAGGACTTCGATGCGCGGATGGCGGGTCACCGCCTCGATCGTCCTGACGATGGGCTGGTCTCCGTTGCGCCGGTCGGGATAGGGGGTGTGCATATCGCGCAGCATGCCTCCCAACGCTGCTTCCCGCTCCACCAGCTTCACCGGCTGGCCGGCGCCGGCCAGGGTCAGGGCGGCAGTCATGCCGGCCACCCCCCCGCCGATGACCAGGGCGCCGGGCACCACCTCGGCGCTGGCCGGCTGGCGCGGCTGGCGTCGCACGGCCCGGGCCGCGCCCATGCGGATCAGGTCCACCGCCTTGGCAGTCGCCAGCTGGGGCTCGCCCTGGTGCACGAAGGCGCAGCCTTCCCGGATGTCCACCAGCTCGATCAGGTCGCTGTCCAGGTTGGACTGCTGGCAGGCGACCTGGAAGCGCTGCGCGAGCAGACGGGGAGGGCAGCCGGCCACGAGTAC
>JAULUH010000057.1:0-2921 GCA_032111745.1 Anaerolineae bacterium
GGCAAGCACTACGAATGGTATGTCACGGTGAGCGACGGTGAGCATGTGACCACCGGCCCGGTATGGAGCTTCGACGCAGCCCTGGGAGCACCTGTTCCGGCTGCACCCCAGGTATCCATCAGCGCCAACGGCAGTAACGCGCAGCTGGCATGGCCCCCGGTAACCAAGGATACTGGCGGCGCACCTCTGACCGTGGACCATTACCAGGTCTGGCGCAGTGCGCTGCCCTTCTTTGCCCCGGGGAGCGGCGACAGCTTGCTCCTGGGTACTCCGGCCACACCGGGCTGGACCGATGTCAATGCCCTTGCCAACGCCACCAGTGGCTACTACGTCGTGCGGGCCGTGGCGGGAGATAGGCTCTCGACCAGCTCCAACCGCGTGGGCGAATTCCCGTACCCACTCACTTCAGGCGAAGGCACATTTTCCAGCCAGGCCGTGGCCAGCAGGCAGGTATCCCTGGGGCACCTACCTGCCGGCCCACCGAAGCCTACGAGACTTCGGCGGGCCGGCGCGTAGCTTGCACCTTGCCGATCGCAATGGTAAACTGCCTGCCAGAAGCTGCCACCTGGCAACATCACCACCAAGCCCGTGGCCCGTCATTGGGCCAGACCATGAAGGGAGCGTTGCATGTCCGAACTACAGACCCAATTCGAGACCGCGGCACAGGAAGTGCAACAATTGGCCAAGAAGCCTGACGACCAGACCCTGCTCAAGTTGTATGCGCTCTACAAGCAGGCCACGGTGGGGGATGTGCAGGGGAGCCGGCCCGGCTTCATGGATATGGCCGGTCGCTTCAAGTACGATGCCTGGGCCAAGCTGAAGGGCGCAAGCGCCGACGATGCCATGCAGGGCTACGTGGACCTGGTGGAGCAGCTCAAGCTCAAATACAAGTAAGCCTCGATGCGCGTGTTTCTGGCCGGGATCATGCAGGGGTCGCTGGCCCATGAGGCGATCCATGCCCAGGACTACCGGGTATGGCTGGCCGGGCTGCTGGCGGAATGGGTGCCGGGGGTGGAGGTATTCGACCCCTGGGCCGCCTATCCGGACAGCCTGAGCTACGGCGACGAGTTGGCGCGCCAGGTGCTGCAGGCCAATGTGGCGGAGGCCGCGCAGTCGGACCTGGTGATCGCGTATTTGCCGCAGGCCAGCATGGGGACGGCGCTGGAGGTGTGGGAGGCGTGGCGGGCGGGGGTGCCGGTGGTGATCATCAGCCCGCTGGCCGCGAACTGGGTGGTGCGCGCGTGTGCCAGCCGGCGGTTCGACACGCTGGACGAGTTCGCGGCCGCGTTAAGGGATGGGGGGCTGGCCCAATTGACAGGGCCTATCAGTTAGGCTAGAATCCTGGCAGGTGCCTTGCCCCCGTAGCTCAGTGGACAGAGCAGCAGACTTCTAATCTGACGGTCGCAGGTTCGAGTCCTGCCGGGGGCGCCTGGCAGCTCTTTATGAAGAAGCAACTTGAGGTGCCAGAATTCGAGAATGAAGATGAGGAGCGGGAGTTTTGGGCCCAGATCGATCTGGCTGACTACTATGAGCCGGATGATGCCGTGCCTGTCGTATTCCCCAATCTCAAGCCATCGACCCGGCCAGTCTCGATCCGATTTCCTGAGTACATCCTCGATGCGCTCAAGGAAAGGGCCAACAAGATGGATGTCCCGTATCACGCGTTGATCAAGCAGGCCGTTGTGGACTATTTGGAGCGAGAGGCGCACGGGTGAGGCCTGGGCGCTCCCGCGCGCTCCCGGAGCGGCTAAAGCCGCCACTACGAACCGGGGAGCGCGGGAGTCAGTGCTCGAGGACCAGGACGGCGGCTCCAATTACCCCCTGGTCCTGGCCGAGCTGCCAGGGCTTGATGGCGATGGCGTGCCAGAGCTCGGGCTGGGTGTGCTCGTGGAGGGCAGCCAGCATGGGCTCCTCCAGCAGGCGGCCGATGTGGGTGAGGCCGCCACCGACGACGATGAGCTCGGGGTTGAGGATCTGCACGATGAGGGAGAGGCCGACGCCGCTGTAGTAGCCAGCCTGGCGGATGATCCCGGCGGCGACGGCGTCGCCGGCCGTCGCGGCCGTGGCCACCTCCTCGGCCGGGATGCGGTGGCCATCGGGCCGGGCCAGGGCGGCCAGGGATGTCTCCTGGCCGGCGCGGATGGCGTCGTAGGCCATGCGGGAGATGCCCACGCCGCTGGCGTAGGCCATCAGGCAGCCATGCTTGCCGCAGGTGCACGGGGGGCCGCCGACGTCGACCACGGCGTGGGCGATCTCGGCCGCGGTGCCGGTGTGACCGCGGTAGAGCTGGTTGTCTGCAATGATGCCCAGCCCGAAGCCGGTGCTTAACGTGACATAACACATGTGCCGGGAGCCGCGGCCGGCGCCGTAGCAGTGCTCGGCCAGGGCGCAGACGTTGGCGTCGTTGTCCAGCTGGACGGGCAGGCCCAGCCTGTCCTGGACGGTGTCGCGCAGGGGGTAGTTGTGCCAGGCGGGCAGGTTGGAGCTGACGTAGACGATACCGGCAGGTCCGTTGACGGTGCCGCCGAAGCCCAGCCCCACGCCGGCGACCTGGCTGCGGTCGATACCGGCCCGGGCCATGGAGGCGTGGCAGGCCTCGAGGATGGCGTCGATGACCAGCTCGGGCTGCTGCTCGGAGTGGGCACGGGTCACGTAGCGGCCGGTGACGGTGCCGTTGCGGTCCACCACGCCGGCGGCAATCTTGCTGCCGCCGACGTCGACACCGATGGCCAGGGGTTTGGTCATATTCGGGCTGCCAGGTAATCCTGCACGCCCTGGTGCCAGTGGGGCAGAGTGTGTCCGGTGACCAGCTGGAAGAGGCGGCAATCCAGGACGACGCGGGCCGGGCGACGGGCGAAGCGCTGAGCGGTGGCGGCGTCGACCTCCTCGACCGGCTCGGGGCGGCCGGCCTGCTGGAGGAC
>JAULUH010000058.1:0-20473 GCA_032111745.1 Anaerolineae bacterium
AAGAGCGCCAGCGCGTGCTGGTTGTCGGCGGCGGCCCGGGCGGGCTGGAGGCAGCCCGCGTGGCCGCCCTGCGCGGCCACCAGGTCATCCTCTGCGAGCGCGAGCCCTATTGGGGTGGCCGCCTCTACCTGGGCACGCTGGCCCCTGACAAGGAGGAGTACGCCGTCGGCGTGAACTACCTGGTGAGCCAGTGCCGCAAGGCTGGCGTGGACATGCGTCTGGAGACCAACGTCACCCCCGAGCTGGCCGCCGAGCTAGCCCCCGACGTCGCCATCATCGCCACCGGCGCCGACCCGGCCAAGCCACCCATCCCCGGCCTGGACGGCCCCAACGTCGTCTTCGCCGACACCTACCTCCAGGGCCGCGCCGAGGTGGGCCAGCGCGTGGTCCTCCTGGGCGCCGGCGCCGTGGGCGCAGAGGTGGCCCATATGTTGGCCGAGCAGGGCCGGGATGTCACGATGCTGGAGATGCTGCCATACTGGGGCCATGGCATGCCCCCTGATGCCAAGTGGCACATCGAGCGGGAGTTTGCTCACCTGCCCGTGCGCATCCTGCTCAACACCAAGGTCTCTGCTGTCGAAGAAAGCGCCGTCCATGCCACCCAGGATGGCGACACCGTGACCTTCCTCGATGTCGATACCGTCGTCGTGGCCGCCGGCGCCCGCCCCAGCACCTCGCTGGTGGCGGCGATTGAGGCCCTGGTCCCCCAGGTGGAGGTCATCGGCGACGCCGTCCGCCCACGCAGCGCCCTGGAGGCCATCGCCGAGGGCTCCCGCCTAGGCCGCCGCATCGGCGGCACAGCCTCACCCTAGAAAAGAACGATCGCGGAGCACGCTAACACCACAAGCCAGAAACCCTGTTTTCCTCTGCGCTTTGCGTCCTCCGCGGTTTGAGTACCACCCAGACCCCGAAAGGAGATCGCACACAATGTCCCGCTTCGAACACAGGTTGGAACGCTATCGCCAGGCCGCGGAAGCCCGCGGCTGGGCCGGCACTTTCCTGGCCCCCTCGGGCGACATGGAGTACCTGATCGGCGTGCGCCGCCAGCGCCCCAACGCCACCAAGAGCCACATGCACGGTGAATGGCTCTACGGCGCCTTCCTCACCCCCACGGAGTGCGTGTTCGTGGCCCCGCTGCTTTCCCACGACTTCGTCGAACGCCAGGCCGCCGACAAGCCGTGGATCACCGATGTCATTCTCATCCCCGAGGGTGGCGATGTCTACGGGCTGGCCAAACAGCTGCTGGACAAACATGGCCTGGCCGGCCAGAAGCTGGGCATTCCCCGCGACGGCATGGCCTCCAGCGTTACCGAGATGCAACAGGTTGCCCCGGGCACCACCTTCGAGCTCACCGGCAGCGTCGTGGCTCCCATGCGCGCCATCAAGGACGATGACGAGGTCGAACTCATGCGCCAGGCCGCGCTGGTGACCGACGCCATCTTCGCCGATGTCCGCCAGTCCCTGCGCTACGGCATGACCGAAAACGACATCATGATGGAAGTGGAGCACCAGATGCTCAAGCATGGCACCGAGGGCTCCTCCTTCGTCACCGGCATCATGGTCCGCGGCGCTGGCGCCGGCGGCGCGCTGGAGGGGGTCACCCGCTCCGGCAGCTTCGACCTTCAGCCCGGCCGCGTGCTGGCCTTCGACTTCGGCGTCGTGCTGGACGGTTATGTCAATGACTTCGGCCGTACCGTGCACTGCGGCGAGCCCGACGCCGAGCTGCGCCGCATCCACGAGCTGGTGATGGGCGCCCAGGCCGCCGGCATGGCCGCCATGAAGGCTGGCCAGATCACCGCCGAACAGGCCGACCGGGCCGCCCGTCAGGTGATCGAGGATGCTGGCTATGGTCCCAACTTCTTCCATCGCCTGGGCCACGGCATCGGCATCGACGTCCACGAGCCACCCTTCCTGGCCAAGAACGATACCTCGACCCTACAGGCCAATATGTGCTTCACCGTCGAGCCCAGCATCTGGGTGCCCGACCGCTGCTTCACCCGCGTGGAGGACGTAGTCGTCGTCGGCCCTAACGGCGCCACCAGCCTCAACCAGACCACCCACGAGCTGCTGGTGCTCTGACCCCCATGGGCCTGGGATGTCTCGCAGGCATCCCAGGCCCATGGCACGACCTTCCACCTGCCCACAAGGAGGTCTCCCATGCAAGTCGGCGTCATCGTGCCCAACGCCGGCACCAAGGCCACCCCCGACAACCTGGTGACCGTGGCCCGCTGGGCCGAAGAGTTGGGCTATAGCTCCGTCTGGGTCACCGACCACATCGCCCTGCCGCACCAGGTGGACGCCTGGTATCCCTACCGCAGCCACGGCCGCTGGGACTACCCCCCCGAGACCGCCTGGCTCGATCCTCTGCTCTCCCTGGCCTGGGCCGGCGCCGCCGCGCCCTCTCTGACCCTGGGCACCTCCGTGCAGGTCATCCCCCTACGTAACCCCCTCTTGCTGGCCAAGCAGCTCTCGACCCTGGACTACCTGAGCCGTGGCAAGGTCGTGCTGGGCGCCGGCGCCGGCTGGATGGAGGAGGAGTTCGACCTCATCGGCGTACCCTTCAGCACGCGTGGCCGCCGGGCCATCGAGATGGTGCAGCTCATGCGCCAGTGCTGGACCGGCGAGACTGTAGATTTCTCCGGCGAGTTCTTCCAGGTATCGGGCTTCAAGATGTATCCCACGCCGGTGAACAAGGCCATTCCCGTCGTGTGGGGTGGCCACAGCGACGCCGCCCTCAAGCGGGTGGCCCGGGTTGGTGACGGCTGGCATCCCACCCAGATCACCCTCCAGCAGCTGTCTGACGGCATCCGCAAGCTGCGCCAGTATTGCGCCGAGGCCGGTCGCGATCCCGATGGGGTGTTGATCGTCGCCCGCCCAGGAGATACCTACGATATCACGGCCGAAACCCACGAGCAGCACGTCGCCCTGGGTGTCGATCACCTGGTCGTCGATACGCCGATCAAACAGGAGGATCCCCACTTACAGCATCTGCATGAACGCATGGAACGAATCTCAGACCTATTGCATCTCAGGAGGTAAATCATGTCCAAGACCGTGGTCATCTACACCACCAACACCGACTACGTCAGCCCCCGTTGACAGGAGTGCTGCCGCGTGAGAGAGTTGCTCTCCGAAATGAACGTGCCGTTCGTCGAACACAACATCCGCCGCGACCCTGAGGCCCGCCAGCGGATGATCGATCTGCTGGGCATGGAAGCCGTGCCCGTCACCCTGATCGACGGCCAGATGGTCATCGGCTTCGACCGCGCCCGCATCGAGGCGCTGCTGGCGTAAGGCCAGGGAGTGTCCCATGAATCAGACTGATCTCGAGGCCCTGGCCACGGATCTGCTGGCTCTGCTGGCCGACATCACGCAGGAGCGCCGCATCAATGCCCTGAAGGTGTCCCAGGCCCCGTCCGGTGCTTATCCCTACGGAGAGGGCATGCACGATGGCCTGCGCTACGCCGGCCAGGGGCTGGAGAAGATCCTGCAGCGCCACGGCCTCAGCACCGGCCAGGCCAGCTGAGAGCAAGTCCATGTGATACGAAAGTATCACGGCTGGATACGCGCAGCGCTTGCCAGGTCGGGGCAGATGGCGGATAATGCAGGATAACAGTTCGACTGCCTGAGATCGTCGTCTCTACACCCATCGGAACTAGGAGGTATGCCATGCATCGGTTCCATCGTCTATTGGTGAGCATGATCGGGCTCATGGTCGTGCTGGCGCTCGTTGCCGGCTGTGCCGCGCCGGCCCCAACACCTGCGCCTGTCGCCGAGCCCGCACCCACTGAGCCGCCCGCCGCCGAGCCCGCACCCACCGAGCCGCCCGCCGCCGAACCCGCACCCACCGAGCCGCCTGCCGCCGAGCCTGCGCCGACCGAAGCGCCTGTCGAGGCCGCCGAGGGCGGCAAGACCCTCGTGATCGGGCGTGCTGAGGATACCGTCTTCCTCGACCCCGGCCGCACCTATGAGACCTTCCCGGGTATGGTGCTGAAGGCCCTGTACCAGACCCTCGTCACCTTCCCGCCCGACCGCGTGGACGAGATCATCCCCGATGCCGCCGAAAGCTGGGAGATCTCCGACGACGGCCTTACCTACACCTTTACCATCAAGGACGGCCAGGTGTTTGGCACCGGCCGCACCATGACCGCCGCGGATGCCGCCTTCAGCATCATGCGCATGAAGAACATCAAGGGCAATCCCTCCTTCCTGGCCAGCAATATCGTCAGCGCCGAAGCCACCGACGACAAGACCCTGGTCATCACCCTGGCCGAGCCTGATCCCGCCCTGTTGGCCCGCCTGATCTTCCCCGCCTTCTCCATCATCGACAGCGAGGCCGCCAAGGCCCAGGGCGCCACCGACGCCGCGGATGCCGATACGACCGATACCGCTGCGGAGTTCCTGAACCAGAACTCCCTGGGTAGCGGCCCCTACGTCCTGGAGCGCTGGGAGCCCACGGTGCAGACCATCGTCGTGCGCAACCCCAACTTCGCCGGCACCCCGGCCGCCATCGACCGTGTGATCTACCTCAACATGCAGGAGGCCTCGGCCCAGAAGCTGGCCCTGGAGGCCGGCGACCTGGACATCGCCCTGGATGTCACCCCCGACCAGGTGCCCAGCCTGAAGGGCAATCCCGACCTGGTGGTGGACGAGGCAGTAAGCGACTGGGTGGACTTCCTGCTGATGAACGCCGATCCTGAGATCGGCGGGCCCATGTCTGATCCCCTGGTCCAGCAGGCCGTGCGCCGGGCCCTGGACTTTGAGGGGCTCCAGATTCTCGCTGGCGGCGCCGCGGCGGTGCCGGTGAACATCATGCCCGTCCACTGGCCCTTCGCCCTGGACCAGTCCATGGCCGTCCAGCGCGATGTCGAGGCCGCCAAGCAGCTCCTGGTCGACGCCGGCTACCCCGATGGCCTGGATGTGACCCTGGAGTACGCCGAGTTCACCATCGCCGGTGTGCCCTTGGCCACCCTGGCCCAGAAGGTTCAAGCCGATCTGGCCGAGGCCGGCATCAACGTCACCCTCAAGCCGGGCGAGC
This sequence comes from Anaerolineae bacterium, assembly GCA_032111745.1. Taxonomy (GTDB): domain Bacteria; phylum Chloroflexota; class Anaerolineae; order JAAEKA01; family JAAEKA01; genus JAULUH01. The sequence continues at coordinate 5,039 of JAULUH010000058.1, forward strand.
TCCAGACCGATCTCCAGCGCTATCGCGACGGCGAGCAGGCCTTCGCCCTGTGGATCTGGAGCCCGGACTTCAACGACCCCATCGACCGCTTAGCCTTCGCCCCTGACGGCAAGGTGGGCCTGCGTGCCAACTGGACCGCGGACCGGGCCAGTCCCGAATTGATGGCGGTCGTAGAAGCCGCTTGGTTGACCTCTGATCCAGTGGAGCGCGAGCAGTACTTCACCGAGATCCAGGAGATCATGCTACAGGAGAGCCCCTTCGCGTTCCTGGTGCAGCCCGGCCTGCAGATTGCCTACCGCCAGGGCCTTGAGGGCTTCGCCTACAGCCCGCAGTGGTTCGTCAATCCCTACGGGATGGACAAGAGCGAATAGCCCCGCATCCTCCCCGAATCATCCGCTGCAGAGGCGGGGTGCCTGCCGCCTTGACAGGGCCCTGCCTCTGCCTACGCCTGCTGACGGGACGGCGCCGATGTTGATCCCTCTCCTCATGCGGCGGCTCCTGCTGATGATCCCGCTGCTCATCGGCATTACGTTGGTGGCGTTCACCATCGCCAACTTCGTACCCTCGGATCCCATGAACGCCGCCCTGGGCCAGAAGGCCCTGGATGACCCGGTGATCGTCGCCGCCTTCCGCGAGAAGTGGGGGCTGGACGAGCCCCTCCACGTCCAGTATCTGACCTATCTCAAGAACCTGTTGCAGGGCGACATGGGCATGTCCATTGTGCGCCGCCGACCTGTTGCCGAAGACCTGGCTCGCTACCTGCCCGCTACCCTTGAGCTCGCCACCACCGCGATCCTCCTGGCTGTAGCCGTCGGCGTCCCTTTTGGCATCATCTCCGCGGTCAGGCGCAACTCCTGGGTCGACCAGGTTACCCGCGGCCTCTCCCTGGTTGGGGTCTCTGCGCCCATCTTCTGGCTGGCCCTGGTGGCCCTGTTCATCTTCTACGCCCGGCTGCAATGGCTGCCCGGACCCGGCCGGCTGGACCCCGGCGTCGATCCCCCCACTCATGTCACCGGTCTCTATACCGTCGACGCCCTCTTGATGGGTGATGGCGAGCTCTTTCTCAACGCCCTCAGCCATCTCATCCTGCCCGCCTTCGTGCTGGCCTGCTTCAGCATGGGCCTGATCACCCGCATGACCCGCTCGGCCATGCTCGAGACCCTCAACGAGAACTACGTCCGTGCTGCCCGCGCCAAGGGGCTGAGCGAGCGCACCCTGGTCCTGCGCCACGCCCTGCGCAACGCCTTGATCCCCACCATCACCGTGCTGGGGCTCTCCTACGCCAACCTGCTGTCGGGCACGGTGCTCACCGAGACCATCTTCTCCTGGCCCGGCATCGGCCAGTACGCCTACCAGTCGTCCATCACCCTGGACTTCCCCGCCATCATGGGTGTCTCAATCCTGATCGCCTTCATCTTTATCGTCGTCAACCTGGCTGTCGACATGGCCTACCTGCTGCTGGACCCCCGGCTGCGCACCAAGTGAGGGGAGCCCAGACGTGTCTGAACTAGCCGCCCTGGGGCGCTCCGATGCTCTGCCCGAAACCGCACTACAGGTGGTGCGCCCGCAGCTGCCCTGGTGGAAGACCACCCTGCGTTTTCTGCAGCGCAATCCCTCGGTGGTCTTTGGCCTGGTAGTGCTCGTCATCTGGATCATCATCACCGTGGCCGCGCCGGTCCTGGCCCCCTATCCGCCCCTGCAACAGGACGTCAGGAATCGCCTGCAGCCGCCTGCAGCCGGCCATCCCTTTGGCACCGATCAGCTGGGCCGCGATATCCTCAGCCGCGTCATGTACGGCGGCCGCATCAGCCTCCCGGCCGCGCTCATGGTAGTACTGGTGGCCGGTATCATCGGCACCATCGTCGGTGCCGTGTCCGGCTTCGAGGGCGGTGTCATGGAAGAGGGCCTGATGCGCGTCACCGACGTCTTCATGGCCTTCCCCACCATCATCCTGGCCATGGCCATCGCCGCCGCCCTGGGACCCAGCATCAGTAGCGCCATCGTGGCCATGGTCATCGTCTGGTGGCCGAGCTACGCCCGCGTGATGCGCGGCCTGGTGCTCTCGGTTAAACAGAACGAGTACGTGCTGGCCAGCCGCTCCGTGGGCTCGTCCCGCAGCCGCATCCTCTGGCGCACGATTCTGCCCAATACCATTGCGCCGGCGCTGGTCATGGCCACCCTCGACATCGGCGCCGCCATCCTGATCTTCGCCGGCCTCAGCTTCTTGGGCCTCGGCCCCGAGCCCAGCACACCCGAGTGGGGCCGCATGGTCTCCGACGGCATCTCCTATTTCGACCAGTGGTGGATCAGCGCTTTTCCCGGCCTGGCCATCTTCACCATCGTCATGGCCTTCAACTTCATCGGCGACGGCCTGCGGGATGCCCTCGACCCCCGGTTGCGCAAGGCTCTGTGACATCCATGACACCCCCAATTTCTGCCGCAATCAGGCCCACGGTCAAGATCGGTTGCTCCATCGTATTGAGCAACGATGCCGACGAGGCCGTGCACGGCCGCCATCTGGTCCAGGCTATGCAGCTGGCTGTCGACCAGGCCAACGCCCGCGGCCTCCCCTTCCAGGTTGACCTGCTGGTCGGCGACGACGGACAAAGCCTGGCCGGCGCCCAGGCTGTCGCCCACCGGTTTGTTGCCGATCCGCAGGTGCTTGGCGTCGTGGGCACCATGAACAGCCACACCTCCCTGGCCACGGCACCCATCTACCATGCCGCCGGTCTGGCCCAGATCTCCCCCTCCGCCTCCACCCCTGCCCTCACCCGCCAGGGCTACGACACTTTCTTTCGCCTGGTGCCCGATGACCTGGTCCAAGGCCAGGACGCCGCCCACTTTGCCACCACCATCCTCCACGCCAACCGCATCGCCGTGGTACATGACCAGACCTCCTTTGGCCTGCCCCTGGCCGAGGTCTTCGCCCGCATCGCGCAAGAGCAACAGGCTGAGATCGTGCTGTTCGCCGGCATCGAGCGAGGCAACACCGTGTTCTCCAACGTGGTCGAAGCCCTGGTAGCAACTGCCCCCGACCTGGTCTTCTTTGCCGTCATCGAGGCCGAGGGCCGCCACCTGGCCCGGCACAGTCGCCAGGCCGGCTCCCGGGCCGTGTTCATGGGCACCGATGGGCTAAAACCCTCGCACTTCCTCGCCACTCCCGGTTACGACATCCCCGGCCCCTACCACACCAACGCCAGTACCGATGTGCTGGTGGCGTCATCGGCCCAGCCCTTTGCCACCGCCTACCGGGAGCGATACGGCGAACTCTACTCCATCTACACCGCCGAGGCCTATGACGCTGTATCCATTCTGATCGACGCCTTCCTGCGGGCCCCATCCCTGAACCGCAGCGCCATCAGGGCCGCCGTCGCTGCCACGCAAGATTTCCCGGGGGCCACAGGTCCAATTACCTTTGATGCGCACGGTGATATCGCCAACCCTCTTATCGGCATCTATCGTTGGGCTGGCGGGCGCATGCGGTTCTTGGGCTATGCCCGTTACCTGCTGGCGCAGGCGGAAGGCCTCAATGCCTAGCCTGAAGGTAGCCCTCCAGGAAGGGCGCGCCGTCTTCGGCACCTGGTTGAACTCCCCCTCCCCCTCCCAGGCGGAGATCATCGGCTACGCCGGCTTCGATTTCGTCATGCTGGATACCGAGCACGCCTCCTATGACATCGCCGGCACCGAGAACCTGATCCGGGCCGCCCACGCCGCGAACCTGCCGGCCCTGGTGCGTGTCGCCGGGAACGATAGCTCGGCCATCGGCCGCGTGCTGGACTACGGCGCCCAGGGGGTCATGGTGCCCCATACCAGCAACGCCACAAACGCCCGGCATGCCGTCCTGGCCGCCCACTACCAGCCCGTCGGCGAGCGCGGCGCGGCCCCCACAGTGCGCGCGGCGCGCTACGGCCACGTGCCTTGGTCAGAGCACTTGGCCCGCTCCGCCGATGACACCCTGGTCATCGTGCAGATCGAGGGCCGTAAGGGCATGGCGAATCTACCTGAGATCATGGCCGTGCCGGGGGTGGACGTACTCTTCATCGGCCCCTTTGACCTGTCCGAGGCCCTGGGGGTCTCGGGACAGTTGGATCATCCCCGCTTGCTGGAGGCCGTGGCAGATATCACCAGGCAGGCCAGGACCCACGGCCTGGCCGTAGGCATCTGGATGCCCACACCGGCTCAGATCCGGCCCTGGCTGGCCCAGGGCGTCCAGCTTATCACCGTGGCCAACAACGACCTCCTGTTCTACAACGCCTGCCGCCAGGTGATCCAGGCGGTCCGCGCGACTGATACGGGGAGCACCCAATTGTGATGCGTTTCGGTCTTGAAACGCGCCCCCTCCTCCGCTAGAATAAATGGGGTGGATTTAGATCTGCTTGGCCGGGCGAGATGCACCAAGACTGGACCAGTCTTCACCCTCGGCCACCCGCAGCCTGTCCGTCAAGAGCCAAGCCGGTGGTGCGCCTGCGCCCCCAAGCCCCCGAGGAGAGATCAATTCGTGGAGATCGGTATTCGCATCCCCGTCACCGGAGCCGCCGGCACGCCTGTCAATATCACCCGCGTCGCCGGTTGGGCCGAGCAGCTGGGCTTCCACTCTGTCTGGGTCAGCGACCATGTGGTACTGCCCCACGAGGTCGACTCCTTCTATCCCTACGCCGGCGATCATCGCTGGCCCTACCCTGCCAGCACCGCCTGGCTGGACCCATTGCTCGCCCTATCCTGGGCCGCCCAGGTCGCGCCCAGCGTCAAACTTGGCACCTCGGTTTTGGTCGGCCCCCTGCGCAACCCCATGCTCCTTGCCAAACAGCTGGCAACCCTGGACTTCCTCACCGGCGGCCGCGTGATCCTCGGCCTGGGTGCCGGCTGGATGAAAGAGGAGTTCGACCTGGTCGGCGTGCCCTTCGGCGGCCGCGGCGCCCGCACCGAGGAGATGGTTGAGCTCATGCGCGCCTTCTGGACAGGCGACACCGTCGATTTCCACGGCCAGTTCTGGCAGGTCAGCGCCTGCCAGATGCAGCCCGCCCCCGCCCGGGGCACCATCCCCGTGCTCTGGGGCGGCCACTCCGAGCACGCCCTGCGCCGAGTCGCCCGGATCGGTGACGGCTGGCACCCCACCCAGCTCACCCTGGAAGAACTCGCCACCGGCCTGGCCCGCCTCCATGAGCTCTGCGCCGAACACGGGCGTCCCTTCCAGTCCTTGATCATCAACGCCCGCCCCGGCCGCGTCCTCCCCGTCGACGCCAAAATCCTGGCCGCCCACCGCGACCTGGGCGTGACCCAATTCGTCGTGGATCCCCCGCTGGATCCTCCCAACTTCACCCAATGCCTGGAGGAACTCACTCGCATAGCCGACCTCTGCAATCTCTCACCACGGCCCTCCGGATCCGTTGTGGCGGCCTCAGCCCCTCCGGGTTCGTAGTGGCGGCTTCAGCCGCTCCGGGTTCGTGTCCTTCGCGCTTCGTGCCCTTCGCGGCCCTTCGCGTTATCGTGCTCCAAACACCGTAACCCTATCCTGAACAATACTGACCTATGGGACGCAACTACTCCATCCAGCAACTGCAACAACTCAATGCCGGCCAAGGCCAGCGCCTCGAGGGCGACGCGGCCCTGATCATCCTCAAAGCCATGCTCCAAAGCGGCGTGGGCTACCTGGGCGGCTACCCGGGCGCGCCCACCAGCTCCCTCTTCGACGCCATCAGCGATGCCTACGACACCGCGCTCAAGCCCCTGGGCGTCTACTTCGAGGGTTCCAACAACGAGGCTGCCGCCGCCGCCCTGCTGCAGGTGTCTGTAGACAACCCCATCCGCGGCTCCGTCAATTGGAAGGTTGTCGGCACCAACGTCGCCTCCGACGTCCTGGCCCATGTCTCCTCGTCCGGCGTCAAGGGCGGTGCGCTGATCTTCGTCGGCGAGGACTACGGCTGCGACTCCACCACCGTCGCCGAAAAGACCCATGCCTATTGCCTCAAGTCGGCCATGATCCTCATCGATCCGCCCGCCGAGGCCCAGCGCATGGCCGACCTGGTGGAACATGCCTTCGCCCTCTCCGAGGCCAGCGGCATGCCGGTCGTCTACCTCCTGCGCACCCGCGTAGGTAACCTCAAGGGATCCATCCTCTGCAAGGACAACGTCGAGCCCGGCCTGAGTAGCAAACGCCGCACCGAGCGCCTGCGCGTCGACCGGCCGCGCATCCCCCAGCCCCCCTTCTCCCTGCAACAGGAGCGAGATAAGTTCGACGTGCGCATCCCCGCTGCCCAGCGCTACATCCTGGAGCACGGCCTGAACCAGCTCAAGGGCGACCCCGCCGGCCGCATCGGCATCATCACCCATGGCATGCTCTACAACAACACCGTGCGCGCCCTGCACACCCTGGGCCGGGCCGGGCTCGACGGCAGCACCGACCTGGCTATCCTGGCCCTGAACGTGATCGAGCCCCTGGTGCCCGAGCAAATCCTCGACTTCGTGGCTGGCAAGGACAGCGTGCTGATCGTCGAGGAGGGCATGCCCAATTTCATCGAGACCCAGATCCGCTCGATTCTGCAACAACACGGCGTCCAGGCCAACATCCAGGGCAAGGGAGTCATCCCCAAGGCCAACGAGCTGACGCCGGAGGTATTGATCCAGAGCTTTGCAAAGTTTCTCGGTGCCCTGGAGACCGACACAGCTCAGCAGGTCCGCCTGCAGCAGCGCGTGGGCATGCTAGAGCAGCTCCGGGCCAGGGTCGCCGGCATCTTCCAGGAGCCCCTGGTCCGGCGTACTCCTATCTTCTGTACCGGCTGCCCCGAGCGTCCCATCTTCAGCGCCCTCAAGATCGCCCAGCAAGAGGTCGGCCCCATCCACTACGCCGGCGATATCGGCTGCTATAGCATGGGTAGCTTCGCCCCCTTCTTCCTGACCGACTCCGTCACCGGCATGGGCACGGCCATCGCCACCACCGGCGCCATGCAGCAGGTATCGCAGGAGAAGATGGTATCCTTCATGGGCGATGGTACCTTCTGGCACAGCGGCCTGACCACCAGCTTTGTCAACGCCATTTACAACAACCAGGACGGTGTGGCCGTCATCTTCGAGAACGGCTGGACCTCCATGACCGGCGAGCAGGAGAACCCGGCCTCTGGCGTCAACAACGCCGGCCAGCCCATCGCCACCATGAGCATCCAGAAGACCCTCCAGGCCATGGGCGTGAAGTTCGTCGAGACCGTCGATCCCTACCACATGAAGGAATCCCTCGCCGCCTTCCGCCGAGCCTTCGCCAGCCCCGAGCCCGGCCTCAAGGTCATCGTGTCCGACGCCGAATGCCAGCTCCAACGCCAGCGCCGCGTCAAGGTGGAACGCCGAGAGGCCCTGGATCACCAGCAGCGGGTCGTAGACGGCAAGTTCGGCGTGGACGAAGATGTCTGCACCGGCGATCACTCCTGCATGCGCCTCAACGGCTGCCCGTCTCTGACCCTCAAACCCAACCCCAACCCGCTGCGCGACCACGAGATCGCCGCCATTGAGCAGTCCTGCGTGGGCTGTGGCCTGTGCGGCGAGGTAGCCCACGCTGCTGTCCTCTGCCCCTCGTTTTTCGAGGTCAAGGTGGTGCACAATCCCACTTGGCTGGAGCGCTTCTGGTTTGGCCTGAACCGCACCCTGTTGCGGGCCTTTGCCGGCGTGGCCGTCTAGCCGCGTCCCGGGCCAGAGGGCTGACCTTTGACCATGGAGATCAAGACGGTGCTGATTGCCGCCATCGGCGGCCAGGGCGGCAACATCCTGGCCGAGTGGATCTTTGCGGCCGCCAGCCAGGCCGGGCACCTGGCCCAGTCCGTCAGCCTGCCCGGCCTGGCCCAGCGCGGGGGTGCCACCAGCCAGTACCTCGAGATCGCCCTGGCGCAGAACGGTACCCCCCCTTCCAACCCCGTCTTCTGCCAGGTTCCCGTCCAGGGAGAGGTTGACGTGTTGCTGGCCCAGGAGCTCCTGGAGATGGGGCGCATGTTGGAGCGGGGCTTTGCCTCGCCGGAGGCCACCATCGTCTCCAGCACCCATCGCGACTACGCCGTGCTGGAGAAGATGCCCATGGGTGGCGCCGTGGCCGACTCGGAGGCGCTGCTGGCAGCCGGGCAGCAGTTGGGCCGGGTCTTCGTGCCCGTCGACGTGCCGCGGCTGCTGCGCGAGCAGGGGCTCAATCCCCTCACCGGCAACGCCGTGTTGCTCGGTGCGCTCGCCGCCACCTCCGCCCTGCCCATTGCCCCCGATCACTACGCCGCCGCTATCAGCCAGCTGGGCCTGGCCCCGGAGGCCAACCTGAAGGCCTTCCACGCCGGCATGGCCTTCGTCCAGACCGGCGGCCACCAGCCCGCCCAGCGCGCCCTGGCCGCCGAGCCCGATCCCATTGCCGCCCGGGCAGCCCTCTTGCCTGCCGCCCTCCAGTCCGGCTACCGCGAGCTGGCCGCCCCCCTGGCCGCCCGCTATGGCGAAGGCCTGGGCCGCACCCTGGCCGAGGCCCTCTACCAGCTCGCCGATTACCAGGACCTGGACCATGCCCGCCGCTACCTGGACCTGGTCGACGGCTTGTGGCAGCGCGAGCTTGCCCTGGCCTCCAGCCGCAGCAATCGCGCTCTCACCCACGCCTTCGCCCGCCACCTGGCCACCCTGATGACCTACGAGGATGCCATCCGCGTCGCCGAGTTCAAGACCCGGCCCGGTCGCTTCGCGCGTATCCAACGGGACTACCAGATCGGCGAGGACCAGGTCTACCAGCTGGTGGACTATCTCAAGCCCGACGCTGAAGAGGTTTATGGCCTCTTCCCCGCCGGCCTGGTCGACCGTATGTCGCCCCTGCTCCACCGCATCAGCTATAAGGGCGATGGCACGCCCCGCTGCCTGGAGCAAACCCCCCGGACCAACACCGTCTTTGGCTACGCCACCTTCCGCTTCCTGCGCACCTTCAAGCGCTGGCGCCCGCGCTCCTGGCGCAGCCGCCACGAGCGGGCTTTCCAGGATTACTATGTGAATCAGGTGTACCGTTTCCTCGACCTGGACTACGACCTGGCCCTGCTGGTGGCCCCGGTCGGGCAGATGGTCCGGGGCTACGGCGCGGTGCGCCGCCGCACCTTCGCCAGCGCGCGCTTTCTGTGCGACGAGGTGCTCGGACCCCTGGTGACTCGTGAGCAGGCCGCCGGCCATCTCGATTACCGCCTGGCCCAGGCGGTCGGCCAGGTCGCCCGGGACTCCATGCTGGCCGATGCCCATGGGATCGACCTGATGCGCACCCTGATGCAGCGCGTGCTAGAGCGCTACGATACCATGCCCTACGACCAGCTCGTCGCTGAGGTTCGCAAGGCCGGCCAGACCCTGCGCCAGCCCATCGCCCTCACCGTGCGCGAGGATGCCATCCCACACCATAGCATCTCAATCTGGCCCGCAGGTCCAGTACCGTGACAAGCCTACCGCCTATCCCACCCAACCTTGACGGCCCGGCCCAGCCTAGCCCTGAGCCTGAGCGCCAGCCGCGCTTCGCCACCGCCTCGGGCATCCCCTTGGAGCGGGCCTACACCGCTGCGACCCTTGCTGCCACCGGCTTCGACCCTGGCCGCGACCTCGGCTCCCCCGGCGCCTATCCCTACACGCGCGGCATCTCTCCCACTATGTACCGCAGCCAGCTCTGGGTCATGGGCCAGTACTCCGGCTTCGGCTCGGCCGAGGAGGCCAACCAGCGCTATCGTCTGCTGCTGGCTCAGGGCCAGACCGGCTTCTCCATTGCCCTGGATCTGCCCACCCAGGTCGGCATGGATGCCGACCACCCCCTGGCCCTCGGCGAGGTGGGCAAGGTGGGTGTGCACCTGGGCTCCCTGGAGGACGTGGAGCACCTCTTCGCCGGCATCGACCTGGAACAGGTGCGCCAGATCCGTACCACCGCCAACGCCATCGGCCCTGTGGCCGTGGCCCTCTTCGTCGCCGCCTTCCAGAAGCGAGGCATCGAGCCCGACCGCGTGCGCATCTTCATCCAGAACGATTCCCTCAAAGAGTTCATCAGCCGCGGCACCTGGATCTATCCCCCCGGCCCTTCGGTGAAGCTGTCGGCCGATGTCGTCGAGTACTGCGCCCGCCACCTGCCCGGCTGGGTGCCCCTGGCCATGAGCGGCTACCACATCCGCGACAGCGGCAGCACCGCCACCGAGGAGCTGGCCTTCACCTTCGCCAATGCCCTGGCCTACATCGAGGAGGTGCTGGCCCGCGGCCTGTCCATCGACGACTTCGCCCCCCAGCTCTTCACCTTCCTCGGCGGCAGCATCGATTTCCTCGAGGAGGTCGCCAAGTATCGCGCGGCCCGGCGCTATTGGGCCCGTCTCATGCACGATCGCTTCGGCGCCCAAACCCCCGAGTCCATGCAGCTGCGTATCTTCGCCTATACCCTGGGGGGCAACCTGACCGCGCAGCAGCCCCTCAACAACATCGCTCGCGTGGCCATCGAGACCCTGGCCGCCGTCCTCGGCGGCGTGCAGACCATCGCTACCTCCTCCTTTGACGAGGGCTTCTCCATTCCCACCGAGGAGGCCGTGCGCGTGGCCCTGCGCACCCAGCAGATCGTCGCCCATGAGGCCGGCGTCACCGGCACCGTCGACCCCCTGGCCGGTTCCTATGCCATCGAGCAGCTGACCACCGCCATCGAGCGCGGGGTCGCCGAGACCATCGCCAGAATCGAGGCCCTGGGCGGCGCCGTGGCCTGCATCGAGAATGGCCACTTCCAACAGGCTCTCACCGACGCCGCCTACGCCCACCAGAAGGCCATCGAAAGCGGCGAGAAGATTGTCGTGGGCCTCAACGCCTATCAGTCCGAACAGGAGGAGCCGATCCCGGTGTTCCGCGGCGATCCCGGCTCCGAGCGCCGCCAAGTGGAGCGGCTCCAGGCCCTGCGCCAGCGCCGCGACAACCCACGGGTGCATGAGGCCTTGGCTGTGGTCGAGGCCGCTGCCCGCTCCGGCGAAAACGTCATCCCGGCCTGTATCGCCGCCGTTCAGGCCTACGCCACCGTGGGCGAGATCTCCGGCGCCCTGCGCAATGTCTACGGCGACTATCGTTCCACCGCTCTATAGGACGGCTCACGTGCTTGAAACGGCGACTTCCGTTCCGCCATTCCGTGAGACGGCTCAGGTGCCTGCAACATGGAATTGAACAGTCACCACCCTTTCTAGAGGTTCCGACGCTATCCTAGGCAAACAGTTCCCAGACTCTAGGAGCACAACCATGGCTCATCAGCTGATATCCTCGGGCACCCCCTGGGAAGAGATCGCCGGCTACTCGCGCGCCGTGCGCGTGGGCAACCAGGTCTTCGTCTCCGGCACCACGGCCAGCGATCAGCGCGGCCAGCTCGTCGGCGGCGACGACCCCTACGCCCAGGCCACCTATATCCTGGCCAAGATCCGCGCTGCCCTGGAGGAGGCCGGCGCCCGCATGGAGGACGTCGTCCGCACCCGCATCTATGTCGCCAACATCGACCAATGGGAATCCGTCGCCCGGGCCCACCACGAGGCCTTCGCCCGCGTCCGCCCCGCCAACACCCTCGTCCAGGTCGGCGCCCTCGTCTCCGGCCGCCTGGTGGAGATCGAAGCCGATGCCATCATCCCATCCTAACAGCACGCTCCCCAACCGGACGCGCCCCCTCCATGGCCATTGTCCATGTTGGCGTAGGGGCATGAACGGCGTGGCTTGGCCTGGCGTCGGCCGCCACGCCAGGCCAAGCCACGCCGTTCATGCCCTTGTGCTCATCATCGCACATTTCGCACGGATTGGGATTCCCCCACGCCCAGCCGCCCCCCTGAGACCCGAACATGCGCTTCAGCCTCCGCCTCAACAACGACCTCCCCATCGACCACTACGTGCGCCTCGCCCGCCAGGCCGAGGCCGCCGGCTTCGACCAGTTTTGGGTGAGCGATGATCTCTTCCTGCGCAGCACCTGGGTCATTCTTTCTGCCGTGGCCCAGGCCACCACGCGCATCGGCATCGGCACCTCCATCGTCAACCCCTACACCCTCCATCCCGCCGAGATGGCCATGGCCGCCGCCACCCTGGACGAGCTCTCGGGCGGCCGCTTCCACCTCGGCCTGGCCGCCGGCGCGGCCGACTTCCTGGGCTGGGTAGGCATCCCCCAATCCCAGCCTGTGGCCGCGGTGCTGGACACCGTCGCGGTCCTGCGCCGCCTGCTGGCCGGGGAACGCGTCCCCTTCGACGGCGCCTTCCTGCACGGCTGGACTGCCGGCGCCTATATGCGCTTCCCCACCCGCCCCCTCCCCATCTACATCGGCGCCATGGGCCCTCGCATGCTGGAGGCTATCGGCCAGGTTGCCGACGGTGGCCTCCCCCTCCTCTTCCCGCCCGAGCACTATGAGACCGTGATCACCTACATCCAACAGGGCGCCAGCGCCGCCGGTCGCCCCCTGGACCAGGTCGATGTGGCCGCCTGCATCTGGTGCTCCATCGCCGGCGACCGCCAGGCCGCCGAGGCCGTACTCAAGGACAAGATCGCCTACTACGGCCACGCGCTCGGACCCCTGATCTACCAGCGCCTCGGCCTTACCCGCGATGACTTCGCGCCCCTACGGCAGGCCGTCGTCGTAGAGCAGAACCCGGCCAAAGCCCGCAGCCTGGTCACCCCTGCCATGCTGCGCATCGGCGTCGCCGGCACCGCCGCCGACCTCATTCCCCGCCTGGAAGGACTCGCCGCCATGGGCGTCAAACACCTGAGCTTCGGCCCGCCCCTCGGCCCGGACCCGGAGGCGGCCGTAGCTATCCTGGGCCGCGATGTCCTGCCCCATTTCCGGTAGGAAGCCGACACCATGAGAGACCCATCCCTGCAGCCCGTGATCGTCGAGGCCGTGCGCACCCCGACCGGCAGGCGCAACGGCACCCTCAAGGATACCCATCCCACCGAGCTGGCGGCTTTTGTGCTGAATGAGGTCGTGCGCCGTGCCGGGATCGCACATACGGATGTCGGCGATATCGTCATGGGCTGCGTCATGACCGTGGGCGACCAGGCACTGAACATCGGCCGCAACGCCGCCTTGCTGGCCGGCTTTCCGCCGTCGGTGCCCGCCGTCACCGTCGACCGCCAGTGCGGCTCCAGCCAGCAGGCCGTGCACTTTGCCGCCGGCCTCATCGCCGCCGGGGCCTGCGACGTGGCCATCGCCGCCGGGGTGGAGAGCATGACCCGCGTGCCCATGGGCAGCAGCCGTGCCAACGGCCCCGGCTATCCCTTCACCGAGGCCTTCCAGGAGCGTTACCCCATCCCCTCCATGGGGGTCTCGGCCGAGATGGTGGCCCGGCGCTGGCAGCTCCCGCGCCAGGAGCTCGACGCCTTCAGCCTGCGCAGCCACCAGCTGGCCGCGGCTGCTCGCGGCGCCGGCCATTTCGACCGCGAAATCCTGCCCATCACTGTGACCGTGGACGGCCAACAGGTCGCCTTCTCCACGGACGAGGGCATTCGCCCCACCACCAACCTGGAGGCCCTGGCCGGCCTCAAGCCGGCCTTCCAGGAGGATGGCGTCATCACCGCTGGCAACAGCAGCCAGATCTCCGACGGCGCCGCGGCCCTCCTGCTCATGTCCGAGGCCAGAGCCCGCGACCTGGGCCTGCGGCCCCGCGCCCGCATCCTGGCCCAGCTGGCCGCGGGCGACGACCCCGTGCTCTCGCTGACCGCTCCCATCCCGGCCACCCACAAGATCCTGGCCCGCACCGGCCTCACCTGGCAGGATATCGACCTGGTGGAGATCAACGAGGCCTTTGCCTCGGTCGTGCTGGCCTGGGCCGCGGATGTGCAGCCGGACATGGCGCGGGTCAACGTTAACGGCGGCGCCATCGCCCTGGGACACCCCCTCGGCGCCAGCGGCGCCCGCATCATGACCACCCTGCTCCACGAGTTGGAGCGCCGCGATGGCCATATCGGCTTCCAGACCATGTGCTGCTTCGGCGGTCTGGCTACAGCCACCATCGTCGAGCGCGCCTAGCAAAGGAAGACCTCATGTCACCACCTCTTAGCGGCATCCGCGTCCTCAGCTTCGAGGTCCAGGTCGCCGGTCCCTACTGCACCATGATGCTGGCCGACCAGGGCGCCGATGTCATCAAGGTGGAGGCGCCCAAGACCGGCGACACTGCCCGGGAGGGTGCCCCCATCGTCAAGAACGCGCAGGGCCAGCGGCGCAGCGGCTACTTCACCCGCTTCAACCGCAACAAGCGCAGCATCACCCTCAATCTCAAGTCCGAAGAAGGCCGCCAGCTCTTTCGCGACCTGGCCGCACGCTCTGACGTCCTGGTGCAGAACTTCCGGCCCGGCGTGCTGGACCGTATGGGCCTGGGCTACGCGGAGCTGAGCCAGCTCAACCCAGGGCTGGTCTATGCCAGCATCACCGGCTTCGGCAGCATGGAGGAGTTCGCCGGGCCTTACAGCGACCGCCCGGCCTACGACATCGTGGCCCAGGCCATGGGTGGCCTCATGCACACGGCGGGCCAGGCCGGCGGCCCGCCCACCTGGCTCGGCATCGCGCTAGGCGACATCTACTCGGGCGTGCTGGCCGCGCATGCCATCGTGCTGGCCCTGTTCGAGCGCACCCGCACCGGCCTGGGGCAATTCATCGACATCAGCATGTACGACGCCATGGTCTCCCTGGCCGAGCGCTCGGTGACGGCCTACTCCCTCACCGGCCACGTGCTGGAGCGCGGCCGGGAGCCCTTCATCGCGCCCTGGGGACCGTTCCGCTGCCAGGACGGTTACGTGGCCCTGATCGTACCCACCGAGCGAGACTGGGCCAAGTTCTGCGAAGCCATCGAGCGGCCCGACCTGGTGGGCGCCCCCGGCACCACCTCCGGTCCCGAGCGCGCCCAGAGCATGGCCGGCTTCCTCGGCCAGGTCGTGGACGAGTGGATGGCCCGCCATACCAAGGCTGCGGTAGTCGAAAAGCTACTGGCAGCCGGCCTCCCCGTCGGCCCGGTGCAGAACGCCCAAGAGATCTTCAACTGCCCTCAGGTCGCCGCCCGTCGCCTGCTCATCGACCTGGACGACCCGGTCATGGGCCCGATAAAGCTCGTCGGCCCGGCCATCAAGATGTCCAACCACCTGCAGCCCATCGCCCGCCCCGCCCCCGACCTGGGCGAGCATACCACCGCCGTGCTCACCGAAGAGCTCGGCCTGTCGCCCAACCAGGTGCAAGCCCTGGCCGACTCAGGCGCCATATGACGCCACGAGTGTCCTCCAGGCCCGTCAATAAGGACATCTGTCCGTGGCGTAGGGGCATGAATGGCGTGGTGCGGCGTGGCGACCATGTGGGCACAACATGGCAACGACACGCACGCACATATACGCGCGTGCGCTATCGTGGCAACGGCATTGCAATGGGATGGCAAATTGCGTGGCGACGGCATGGCACTTGCATTGCCACAGCAATGACATAGCATAGACGTGTC
>JAULUH010000059.1:0-8575 GCA_032111745.1 Anaerolineae bacterium
TTGCCGGGGATAGCCCCAGCCTTGCAGGGTCTTCCAGTCGACGTAACCGAACATGCGGTTGACGAACTGCGCCGGGGGCAGGTTGATGTCGTGCACGACCCCTGCCACCGCCACCGTGCGCACGCGGCCTTCCCCCAGGTCGATCTGCACGGTGTCGCCCACCCGCGCCCTGAGGAAGGGCATGGAGTTGCGCTCCAACACGATGCCCCCCTCCGGCGGCGGCCAGGCGCCGGCCTGTGGCTTCACCTGGTTGATGTCGAGCTCGCCCAGGTCAGGGCGGGCGTACAGGGTCAGGTCCCGCCACTGGCCTGCGCCCTCGTGGCCCGCCAGCGGGCTGGAGGTGATGGATACGCTGAAGCGGCCCGAGGCCTCGCCCACCTCCGGCATGCCCCGCACGGAGTCGATCAGGGCGTCGGAGAATTGGCTCATGCCTATGGTAGCGTGGGCCGGGTTGGTGCTCAGGTAGGCCGCCTTGTACTGGATGCCCAGCAGGCTCTGCGCGCCCATGATCGTGCCGATGGCGAACACCCCCACCGCGATCGACAGGATCACCAGCAAGGAGCGCGTCTTGTAGCCCCACAGGTCCCGGAACACCTTGGCCCAGCGCGGCAGCAGGTAGCGCCGCAGCGCCATGGCCGGTGGCTGGTAGGGCGCGGCCTGCCCGGGCGCGCTCATGGCGCCACCCGCTGGCCGGTATCGCCGACGATCTCGCCGTCCGCGATGGTCAGCTGGCGGTTGGCCCGCTCGGCCAGGTCCTCGTCGTGGGTCACCATCAGGATGGTCTTGCCCTCGTCCACCAGGCGGGTGAACAGGCGGAAGATGGCCTCCGCGGTGTGGGAGTCCAGGTTGCCCGTGGGCTCGTCGGCCACGATGATGTCGGGGTTGTTGGCCAGGGCGCGGGCGATGGCCACCCGCTGCTGCTGGCCGCCGGAGGTGGCCGCGGGCAGCTTATGGGCCTGCTCCACCATCTCCACCTCCTCCAACAGGGCCATGGCCCGCTCCGGCCGCTCCCGCAGCGGGTAGGTGTTGCCGAAGTCCATGGGCAGCATCACGTTCTCCAGCACGGTCAGCGTGGGCAGCAGCTGGAAGAACTGGAAGATCACGCCGATGTTCTTGCCCCGCCACACCGCCATCTGCCCCTCCGACAGGGTGTGCACTGCGGTGTCGCCCACCAGCACCTCGCCCGCCGTGGGCCGGTCGATGCCCGTCACCATGTTGATCAGGGTCGATTTGCCGCTGCCGGACTTGCCCACCACGCTCACGAACTCCCCGCGGTCGATCTGCAGGCTGACGTCCCTCAGCGCGGTGAAGTCGCCGGCCGCGGTCTCGTAGTTCTTGAGCACGCTGCGCAGCTCGATCAGGGCGTCGTTGCCGTGGCGAAACGCCCCGCCGTTGGCAGACACGGCGGTCTGTGGCTGGGCTCGAAAACGCCTAAACACAGCCGGCAACTCTCCCAGATGCGTAGGGGCGGGGTCTCCCCGCCCTCGGGGGTCTCCCCGCCCTCGGGGGTCTCCCCGCCCTCGGGGGTCTCCCCGCCCTCGGGGGTCTCCCCGCACCTGCTCGCACACGCATCACGCACACACCTCCGGCGCGCCGTTGGCGCGCACTGCGGCCAACGCCTGGCCCACCACGTCGCGGGCAGTATCGGCCAGGGCCTGCGGGCTGTCGCCCGGGTGCGGCTGCACCACCTCCAGCGGGATCAGCCACACCCGCGTGGTGTCCCGCAGCACGATGCGCTTGATGGTGGTGACGATGTGCTCCTTCTGGCTGTGCCAGGTCATGGCCTCGGTGTCCTCGTAGTGGATGGCGCACAAGAGGTACGGCGTGGCCGTCTCGGCCGCGATCTCGAAAACGCCGTAGCGGAAGGGCAGCAGGCTGTCCTCCGGGTTGCGCGTGCCCTCGGGGAAGACCACGATCGGCGGGTACGGCGCCTGCTGGATGCTGGCCGCCACGGCCTGGCGCACGTCCGCCCGCTTCGTGCGGTCCGCCCGGTCGACGAACACGGTGCCGGTCGACGCCGCAATCACGCCGACGAAGGGCCACCGGCGCACCTCGGCCTTGGCCACGAAGCGGGCCGGCAACAGGTAGCTCATCACCAGGGTGTCGAAGAACGACACGTGGTTGGAGAAGATGAAGCCGCGCTGCTGCACCACCCGCTCCCGGTCAGGGCAGCAGAAGCGGAGGCCCAGGCACAGCAAGACCGTGCGCGAGCCCAGCGAGAAGATCCAGGCCGATAGGCGAATGCCCCGCCACTCCACCGGCAGCCAGCTCAGCAACACCACGCCCACCGCCGTCGCCGCCAGCGCGGGCACGCCCACCAGCACACGGGCGGCCGCGCGCAGGTACGCCATCGCTCAGGCCTCCAGCAGCGCCGGCCAGTCGATCTCCTGCACGGTCTTCGTGAGGTCGTGGCCGTCCTCTACCAGGCGGAAGTCCAGGTCGCCGAACAGCTGCTCGGCCACGTCCTGCGTGCGATCGGCCGGCACTACGTCGTCGTTCCAGCCGTGGTAGATCACCACCGGGATGCCGGTGCGGGGCAGCGGGTGCTCCTCCAGGTCGAGAAAGGGCAGGGCCGGCGCCAGCAGGATCAGGCGCTCCACCTGGCCCGGGTGCTGGCAGGCGAACACCGCCGCCATCAGCCCGCCCATGCTGGAGCCGATCAGCGTCCAGCCCCGGGTGTCGCCGATGACCTCCGCCAGCTTCGCCATGCGCTCCTCGAACTCGCCGGGGAAGTCCGGGATCACCATGTCGGGGAACAGCCCGCGCAACAGGGTGGCCTTGTAGCCCTGGCTGCTGCCCATCAGGCCGTGGATGAAAAGGGTTCGGGACATACGCGCGTCCTGTCTATGAACTGTCCGCCCACCGCCGGCAACCGGCGGTGAAGGCTGGTCCTGTCTCGGAGACTGGACCAGCCTGGCCGCGCCGCGCGGGCTAGCCGCGGCGGCGGTAGCGCAGGATGGTCGGCTCCGGCCGGGCCGCGCCCATGCCGTAGAATACCTGCGGATCCCTGGTCACCAGCTCCACGTCGAACTGCTGGAACAGCAGGGCGTTGATCGCCATCATCTCGTTGTTGGCGAAGTTCATGCCCGTGCACTTGTGCACGCCGCCGCCGAAGGGGATCATGGCGAACTTGTGCTGGCGGTCCTCCTCGCGGCCGGGCGCGAAGCGCAAGGGGTCGAACGCCGCCGGCTCCTCGAACAGCTCCTCCAGCCGGTGGGCCTGGGCCGAGGTCACGAACACCACCCACCCCTTGGGCACGACGTAGTCGCCCACGTCCACGTCCTCCTCCGCCTGCCTCAACAGCATGTCGGCCGAGGGGTGCAGCCGCGACACCTCGCGCACGGCCCACTCCAGGACCTGTAGCCCCGCCATTCGCTCCTGGTCCAGCGTCGTGCCGGGCGGCAGGCACTCCTGGAGCTCCTCCCGCACCAATGCCAGGTATTCCGGGTGCCGGGCCAGCTCGATCACGGTCCAGGCCGCCTGCCCCGCCGTGGTCTCGTGGCCGGCGAACATCAGGCCGAGGATCAGGTTCATGATCACCTCGTCCTCCACCTCCCGGCCGTCCTTGTAGCGCGAGTTGACGAACTCCTGCAGGAAGTCGTCGTAGGCCTCCGGGTGGCGCCGCCGCTCCTGCACGATGGGCTGCAGGATGGCCAGCATCTTGGCCCGCGCCCGGTCCCGCCGCCGGAATTTCGGCAAAGGCAGGTTGGGCGGCAGCAGGGGGTCCAGCCCCTGGTTGAGCTCGACGTACAGGTCCCAGAACTCGCGGCCCATCTGGCGGCGGAACTCCTCCCCCATCAGCGCGTGCGCCGCCACGTTCTGCACCAGCACGTTGATCTGGCCGGTCAGCTCCATCTCCCCTTCCTCCCCCAGGGTGTCCAGCCAGGCCTGCACCTCCTCTTGCATGATGGCCACGTAGCCCTTCATCTTGGCCGCCTTGAACGGCGCGTGCAGGATGTGGCGCTGCGCCATGTAGGTCTCGGGCGAGGCCGTGAACGCCACCTGGCCGAACATGGCGGCCAGGAAGGCGTAGGTCTTGTGCATGCTCAGGGCCTTGTCGGTCTCCGTGAAGAAGATCTCGTGGTACTGCGGCCCGATCAGCACCGCCGCCGGCTTCGTGCCCAGCCTGATGCTGAACACCGGCCCCAGCGTCTCGTACCCGCGGCGGAACAGCGCCGGGCGGTCGTTGCGAAACTCCAGGGCATGGCCCACCAGCGGCGGCGCGGCCAGCTCGGGAGGGGTAGGCTTGGTAGAAGGCATCGTATCGCTCCTGTAGGAAATCTTCACGAGTATAGCACGACGCCGCGCCCCGCGCAAAGGTGAAGGCCACCGTCAGGACGCCCCTCCGCACCCGCCCTCCGCACCCGCCCTCCGCACCCGCCCTTGAGCTGCATCAAGACCCCCATCCCCTCGTAGATACTATGCAGGACAGCGCGCTGGCGGGCGCGCTTGAAAAAGAGGGCCGCTGCGTGTAAGCTTCCAGGTATCAATTCCGAAAGGAGGAAGACATGGACACGGCAGCGACCTGTACAGGTCATGATACCACAGGACGGCGGTTGTACCTAGCGCTGGAGCTGAGCAACACGAAGTGGAAGCTGGGCTTCACGGTAGGGATGGGCCAAGATCCCCGGGAACGGACGATCGACGCCGGCGACACCAGAGCGCTGAGGCATGAGATAGCGCAGGCCAGGCGGCGTTTCTGCCCGGGCCAGGATAGCCCGGTGGTGAGCTGCTACGAGGCAGGACGGGACGGCTTCTGGTTGCATCGGTACCTGACCAAGGAGGGGATCGAGAACCAGGTGGTGGACTCGTCGAGCATCGAGGTGAACCGGCGAGCTCGGCGGGCCAAGACGGACCGGATCGACTTGGGTAAGCTGTTGTCGATGTTGATCCGGTACCACGAGGGCGAGAGGAGTGTGTGGCGGACGGTGCGGGTGCCGACGGTGAAGGAAGAAGACCGACGGCAGTTGCACCGGGAGTTGGCCACCCTGAAGCAGGCCCGGACGGAGCACAGCAATCGCATCAAGGGCTTGCTGGTGAGCCAAGGGGTGCGCTTGCGGGTGACGCCAGAATTTCCTCAACAGCTGGCAGAGGCCAGAACCTGGGACGGGTCACTCCTACCCCAGGGCCTGGTGGACCGGCTGCTACGGGAGTTCGAGCGCTGGAGTTTCACCCAGGCGCAGATCCGGGCTTTGGAGGCTCAGCGGCGTGAGTTGATCCGCACGTCGGACGATCCCGACATCGTCATGGTACGCCAGCTGCTGAAACTGAGAGGGATCGGCGAGAACGGCGCCTGGGTGTTCGTCATGGAGGTGTTTGGCTGGCGTGAGATCAAGAACCGGCGCCAGGTGGGTGCCCTGTTCGGCTTGGCGCCGACGCCCCACGCCAGCGGCTCCAGCGCCCGGGAGCAAGGGATCAGCAAGGCGGGCAATCCGCTGGCGCGGAGCATGGCCATTGAGATCGCCTGGAGCTGGCTGCGCTATCAGCCTGACAGCGACCTGACCCTGTGGTACCAGAGGCGCTTCGGCCATGGCAACAAACGCCAGCGCCGGGTCGGCATTGTGGCCCTGGCCCGCAAGCTGATGGTGGCCCTGTGGCGCTACCTGACAACCGGCCTGGTACCCACAGGTGCGGTCCTGAAAGCAGCCTAATCCCAGAGAGGCCTTAACCGTCAGACCAGATCGACTGGCGTGGGTTGTGCCCGTGGCCGCGCCGGGTTCCTCACCAGAACCGTTTCGTAGATTGGGCCGCCCACCTTTGGGCTTCTCTGATCGCCATCAGCGCACACAGTATTAGGTACCTGACCTAACCGGTCAGTACGGATAGAAGGTTGTTCGAGGCAGCCCCTGCCCGACTCCCTCATGAGGCCGCCAGGTTACTCGTCTGGTGCGGACCGTCAAGGCCCTTTGCGCATCGGCCTTCCTTATCCGTTCCGTGACGATACCGCTTCCCTCGAGGCGTCGGATTCACGCTGCTATTCTCTGGAACTTGACAAATCGGCCCTCATAGAAGGGCGCGGCCCTCCGTCCCGTTCCGGGATGATATGGCCGCCCAGTCCTGGGCTCCGTCCTCTGCAGGATGATCTGCCCGCCCAAGCATCAGCACCCTCTACGTACTCCGGCTCCCCTCCGGAGCTACCTCACTCCCCCGCCTCGTCAAACAACGACAGCTGCCCCGTAGGCTGCACCAACTGCTGCGCGCCCACCCCCAGCAGCCGCACCGGCCGGCCGCGCTGCCACGTCCGCTCCAACAGCACCAGCGCCGCCCGGTAGATCTCCGTCGCGTCCGCGGTCGGCACCGGCAGCGTGGTCTGCCGGCTCAGGGTGGAGAAGTCGCCGTAGCGCAGCTTGATGGCGACCGTCCCCCCCGCCACCCCTGCCCGCTGCAGGTGCTCCGCCACCCCCTGGCTCATCCGCCACAGCTGCTGCTTCAGCGCCCTGAGCTCCGTGATGTCCCGGCTGAACGTCCGCTCCTGGCTGACCGACTTGCGCTCGTGCTCCGTCACCACCGGGCTGTCGTCGCAGCCCAGCGCCCGCCGCCGCATCTCTGCCCCGTGGCGGCCGAAGGCCCGCCGCAGCGCCTCCTCGTCCAGGCTGGCCAGCTCGCCGATGGTGGCCACCCCCAGCTCCGCCAGCCGCCCCGCCGTCACCGGCCCCACTCCCCACAGCGCCCGCGCCGGCAGCGGGGAGAGGAACGCCGCCTCCTCGCCCGGCCGCACGATCGTCAGGCCGCCCGGCTTGTGCCGGTCCGAGGCCACCTTGGCCACCTGCTTGTTGGTGGCCACGCCCAGGGAGGCCGAAAGCCCCACCTCCGCCCGCACCCGGGCCTGCAGCCCCTCCGCCAGCCCGGCGGCCGCCTCCCACGGCACCGCCGCCGCCGTCACGTCCAGGAAGGCCTCGTCGATGCTGATCTGCTCCACCAGCGGCGTCACGTCGACCAGGAGCGCCATCACCCGCCGCGAGTATTGCCGGTACAGCCCGTGCCGCGCCGGCAGCACGATGGCCTCCGGGCACAGGCGCAGGGCCTGCGACATCGGCATCGCGGAGCGGCAGCCGTAGGCCCGCGCCGGGTAAGACGCCGCGGCCACCACCCCCCGCTCCTCCGGCCGCCCGCCCACCAGCACCGGCCGGCCCGCCAGCGCCGGGTTCTCCAGCACCTCCACCGCCGCGAAGAACGCGTCCAGGTCCAGGTGGATAATCGCGCGGGTCACAGCTTCGTCAGAAGTGGCAAAAGTCATAAAGATGGAGTCGAGGCTTCAGCCGGGCCTTGAGCGCCCTTTTCACCAGGTGGAGTCGAGGCTTTAGCCGGGTACTTGGCGCAGACTTCAACCAAAACCTCGACTCCGCTCCACGCGCGAGATCCCGCGCCGCTACCCCATCATTGTACGCCCCTCCCCACCGCTAGCCGAAATTTCGAAACCAGGGTACAATACCCACCCTGACGAGGCACTTCCATGACGCTTAGCACGCGCGCCCCCCATCGCCCACCGCCGGCCCGCTGGCCCCACCCAGCCCGGCGACCCCAGGCGACGAGGGCGCCATCCTGGGGGAGAATCACACCATGAATGGACACGGAAAGAACCGGGCCACGGCCGCCATAGCCGTGCTGGCCCTGGTCCTGGCAGCGGTCATGCTGGCGGCCGCCCAGTGCGCGCCGGCCGCGCCCGCAGCCTCGACCGCGGCCATGGTCGAGCTGCTGGTGCTGCCGGAGGCCGGCAGCGGGCCTGTCGTGCGGGCCGTCGACGCCGCGCAGGAGAGCCTGCGCCTGAAGGCCTACCTGATCACCGAGGACGACGTCGTCGACGCCCTCCAGCGCGCCGCCGGCCGCGGGGTCGACGTCCGCGTCCTCCTCGAGCCCGAGCCCGAGGGCGGCGGGGACAGCAACCGCCTGGCCAAACAGGAGCTCCAGCAGGCCGGCGTCGCCGTGCGCGACACCCCCGGCGCCTTCCGCCTCAGCCACGAGAAGAGCCTGGTCGTCGACGGCACCCGCGCCACCATCATGACCCACAACCTCACCTATTCCTCGTTCAACAAGAACCGGGAGTACGCCGCCGTCGTCGACGACCCGGCCCTGGTCGCCGAGGTGGTGGCCGTCTTCGATGCCGACTGGGAGCGCCGGCAGCCCGACCTGCGCCAGGCCAGGCTGGTCTGGAGCCCGGTCAACAGCCGCGAGCGGCTCACCGGCCTGATCGATGGCGCCCGGGAAACCCTCTTCCTCCAGCAGTCCTCCATCCTGGACGACGCCCTGGTGGACCGCCTCCTGGCTGCCGCTCGCCGCGGCGTGGAAGTGCGCCTGGTCACGCCGGAGGTGACCGATCCGGACGACTGGGAATACGAGCCGCTGAGCCGGCTGGCCGCCGGCGGCGTGGCCGTGCGCTTCCTGGACGAACCCTACATGCACGCCAAGGCCATCCTGGCCGATGGCCAGCGCGCCCTGGTGGGCTCCCAGAACTTCACCCGCGCCTCCCTGGACGACAACCGGGAGCTGGGCATCATCTTCGAGGATGCGGCGGCCATCAATCGCCTGGCCGCCACCTTCGCCGCCGACTGGGCCCAGGCCGCGCCCATGGCCGTCG
>JAULUH010000060.1:0-3126 GCA_032111745.1 Anaerolineae bacterium
TAGCCGGTCAGGCGCTCGAAGGCAGGGTTCACCTCCTGGATCGTGCCGTTGGTTCCCGTGATCATGATCGCCTCCTCGGTGGACTGCAACGCGGTCGCCAGGCGCCGGTTGGTCTCCTCTGCCCGCTTGCGCTCGGCGATCTCTTCCCGCGCAGCGTTGTGCAGGTTGGCATTGTCCAGGGCCAAGGCCGCCAGCTGCGAGAACATGACTCCCTTCTCAATGTCTTCCGGTTGAAAGAGGTGTCCCGGCTTGGTTCTGGCCAGGGCGAGCACACCCACACAGGCTCCGTCGAGCATGATAGGGAAATCTGCAACCGCGTGCAGTGGCATGGAGGCATAGAGGGGGCGCCGGCTCGACCATGCCGAATAGTCCTCCAGAATGACAGGTTGCCCGGTGTCGCAGGCCTTCCAGGAGAGCTGGGCGTCATCCCGGGTGGCGCGGTCTCCCTTGAGAGAGGCGAAGTTGCCAGTGACAGCCCGGACAACCAGCTCGTCTTCCTCCTTCAACAGCAGCTCGCTGAGCGGGGCATCGAGCATGTTGCCGGCGCTCTCCGCGATCGCCTGCAACAGATCGTCGAGCTCCCGGCGGTCGAGCAGATTCAGCGCGATCTCATGCAGCTGTGCCAGGTAGGCGTTCTGGCGACGCAACGCCTCCTCCGCGTGTTTGCGCTCGGTGATGTCTATGGCGACGCCGTCCATGCGTACCGGACGCCCGGCCTCCTCGATGACTCGCAACCGGGTGTGCAGCCAGCGCATTTCCCCAGTGGGACCAACCAGGGGATGTTCGGTGGCGAGCGTGCCGCCGGTGGCCAGCAGCTGGTCATGCTGGGCCTGAACGGCTGAACGGTCCTCGGGCACGATCACTTGCAGCCACTGCTCGGGATTCGCGCGAAGCTCCTCCGCAGCCAGACCGTACATCGTCTTGACCGCGGCGTTGATGTAGGTCAGCTGATGCGCGGGCAGCGCGATGGACCAGACGAGCTCGTCCATGTTATCGAGGATGCTATGGAAATATCCCTTGCTCTCACGCAGCGCGTGTTCGGCCCGGCGTGACCTGGCGATCTCTGTCTCGAGGCGGCTGACGCCAGCCACGCGCGTCAGGTAGATCAAGTAGCCTACCATAGTGGCGCCGAGCATCGCGAACACGTAGTGGGAATCGACTGGCTGTCCTGGCAGCCGCACGAGGGTAATGCCGATCCAACTGCCCCACGTCGCGGCCAAGAGCGCGATCAGCCACCCGGGCGACAGGACAAAGGCCGCCGAGCCTACCAGGACGAGCATGAAATTGGTAGTTTGTTCGAGGCGCGGATTTTGCCACAGCTCGACGAGGCTGGTGGCCAGGGCGATCGCCATGATGGCCGTGGCGATGGCCGGTGCGGCCTCGAGGCGCGGGGTGGCGCGCGCCAGGATCCGTGCGGTGATCAGCAGGATGGCGGCCGCCGCCAGGTCGAAGATGGCCTGGGGCTGCGCGGCACCCGGGACCGTCACGAGTGAGACCAGCCCGAAGAAGGCCATCAAGATGCCGACGCCCAGGGCAACGGGGCGCAGACTGGCCCAGATAGCTGCGTTGAGGGCGGCCTGCAGCTCAGGATTAGGAGGCCGCAGCCAGGCAGGGAGAGCGTGGCGCGGCCCTACCGGGGGATCTTCTGGATTTGCTATGGCCATACACGGACCTCACTGTGCATCGCATCCAGCCGATGCGTGCGCACCGGCTGGATAATGTCGGCGGGGCTAAAGCGTGCTATACTATGATTGCTGAGACGGGTCCGAACGATTGCCTGCCATTATACCTGGTACCAATGGCGCCAGCGAATGCTGGAGGAATAGTGAGCATGGAGCTCTCCGGCAAGAAGATACTCCTCGTGGACGACGATCCCACACTGCGACGGCTGGCAACCGCGGCGCTGGCCGCGGCAGGGGGCGAAGTCGACAGTGCCGCAAGCGGGGAAGAGGGCCTGCGGCGCTTCTACGCCGGCCGGCCTGACCTGGTGATCCTGGACGTGCAGATGCCGGGGATGGACGGCTGGGAAACGCTGCGCCAGATCCGGCTGTTGGCGGAGACGCCGGTGCTGATGCTGACGGGCCAGGCCGGCGACGAGGACATCGTGCGTGGGCTGGAGCTGGGCGCGGACGACTACGTCGCCAAGCCCTGCAACATGCGGGTGCTGGTGGCGCGCGTGCAAGCCGCGCTGCGCAGCAGGGGCTATACGGACGACGCCGGGCCCACACCGGCCTATGCCGACGACTACCTGGCGGTGGATCTGGAAAAGCGTCGTGTGTTGGTGCGCGGGGAGCCGGTCAAGCTGAGCGGCAAGGAGTTCGGCATGCTGGCCGTTCTCGTGGCCAACGCTGGCCGGATCCTCAGCGCGCGGCAGATCCTCGAGCAGGTCTGGGGCTGGGAGTACCGGGACGAACTGGACTACGTGCGGGTCTACATGGCCCATCTGCGGGGGAAGCTTGAGGAGAGCCCCAAGGAGCCGAAGTACCTGGTGACCGAGCACGGGGTCGGCTATCGGTTCGAGAAGCAAGCCTGACGCAGTTACCATGGGGAGGAACAGGAAAACCCCCGGCCGGAAGGGCCGGGGGTGGTGTAAGCGAGGCAGATCAGTCGCCTTGCGGCATGTGCGGGCTTAGAAGCCGGAGACGGTGGCGTGGGCGACGACGTAGATGTCGCCGCTGAGGCCGCTCACGGTGTAGGAGTCGGACTGCACGCCGCTGGCGAGCTCGCTGTGGATGGTCGGGTACTGGCCGGGGGCCACGGTGTACTGGCCATTCACGTCACGGGCCAGAGGCTCTGAGCCGACGTACAGGTGGGTCTCGACCATCTTGTACACGCCGGTGGTGGTGAAGGTGACGTTTGCGGTCCCGTTGTTGTAGTTGACGGTCACGGTGCCCACCAGGGTGCCTTTGCTGATATCGCACTTTCCGGCGCCGGCCCACAGCTCGAAGCTGTAGCTACCTGCGCTCAGCGCTCCGTTGGTCCAGCCCCAGCGGTTGAACTCGTTCTCACCGTCCATATCGAGGTCAAGATTGAGGAAGCAGGTCACCGCGTCGTCGCCGGCGTTGTTCGTGCCACTGCCACGAGCGAAGGCGGTCTCGGTCTTGCTGCCACCACCGCCATTATTGT
>JAULUH010000061.1:0-2293 GCA_032111745.1 Anaerolineae bacterium
GCAGGGCCGTCGCCGCCTGGCGCACCGCTGCCGCCACCTGATCCTCATAGACGAGCCACCGGGCCTCGGTGGTGCCGAGCATGGCCGCGCCAGCAGCGGCCGGCACCGGCAGCCCCTGGGCCGCGGGCACCATCTGCAGGTTGAAGTCGATCTGAAAAGCGATCTCGGGCGTCAACTCTCTTGATGTCATGATCGTTTCCGGTTCAAGTCTGTCGCCGGGTGCGCAATTGGTCCAGGCCGACGGCTAGCAGTAGCACCAGGCCCTGAGCGATTTGCTGGAAGTAGGATGAAACGCTCAGGAGCTGCATGCCGTTGTTCAGGGTCCCCAGGATCAGCACGCCCAGCAGCGTGCCCGGGATCGTGCCCTTGCCGCCGGCCAGGCTGGTGCCGCCGAGGATCACGGCGGCGATGACGCTGATCTCCAGGCCGGTGGCTGCCTGCGGTGCACCCGCGCCCAGCTGGGAGGTTAGGATGACGCCCGCTACCCCGGCGCTAAGCGCGGACAGGATATAGGCCACCATCCGGTAGCGCCGCACCGGCAGGCCGGCCAGGCGACTGGCCGTCGGGTTGCCGCCAATGGCATACATGGCCCGCCCGTAGCTGGTGTAGCGCAGGACGATGTGGCAGATGATGGTCACCGCGGCGAAGACCAGTACCGGCACGGGGATGCCGGCCACGAAGCCGCGGCCGATCTCGCCGAAGGCCTCATCCAGCATCGGCTCGCTCAAGCCCCCGGAGATCACATACGCCAGGCCGCGCACCACGGAGAACATGCCCAGCGTCGTGATCAACGGGTTGATGCCCACCCAGGTCACCAGCACGCCGTTGGTCACCCCGATCAGCAGGGCCACCAGCAGCCCCAGCACCACCGCGCCCCACACGCCGAAGGCATACTGGCCGTGGGAGATCACCACGCCCACCAGGGCCACGGTGGAGCCCACCGACAGGTCCAGGCCGCCGCCCACCATGAGCATGGTGGTGAACATGGCGATGATGCCGATCACCGAGCTGGCCAGCAGCAGGTTGAGAAAATTCCGCTGGGTCAGGAAATAGGGCGAGAGCAGCGACATGACGACCAGGATGATGGCATACATGATCACCAGGCCCAGCCCCTCGCGCAGCGCCGAGGACTTGACCCGCTCCTGCCAGGTTGTCCCCTGGGCTGCCGTGGAAACGCCCGTGGAGTCGCTCATGGCTGGTCTCCTGCGGCTGCATGCAGCAGCTTCTCTTGCGTGGCCTCCCAGGCCGTGAACTCGCCGGTCACTCGCCCCCGGTACATGGTCAGGATGCGGTGGCTCACCGACAGCACCTCCTGCATGTCGGACGACACCATCAGGATGCCCAGCCCCTGGCTGGCCAGCTCCTGCAGCTGTTCGTAGATGTCGGCGCGGGCGCCGACGTCCACGCCCCAGGTGGGCTCGTTGAGCAGCAGGACCTTGACGTGGGCCTCCAGCCAGCGGCCCAGCACGACCTTCTGCTGGTTGCCGCCGCTCATGTAGCGGGTCTCGACCTCCATACCCCCGGCTACCCGGATGCCCAGGCGGTCGATCCAGTTTTGCGCCCGCAGGCGCTCCTCGCCGGGCAGGAAGAAGCCCAGGCGCAGGATCGCCGGCCAGTTGGACAGGGTCAGGTTCTCCCGCACCGCGCGGCCCAGCACTAGGCCCTGCACCTTGCGGTCCACGGGCACCAGCCCGATGCCGGCAGCGCGGGCGTCCCGGGGCGACCGCACGGCAACCTCCTTCCCCTCCACGCGGATGATGCCACTATCGGCAACCTCGTCGCCGAACAGCACCCGGGTCAGGTTGGCGTGGCCCGCCCCCAGCAGCCCGAAGATGCCCACGATCTCCCCGGCATGCAGGGTGAGGCTGACATCCTCGAAGGCCCCCTTCTGGGTCAGGTTGATCACCTCCAGCAGGGCCGGGCCGTCCGTCCGCGCCGTCGAGCCGGGTTCGGAGGCGGCCAGTTCCTGCACCTCATGCCCGACCATCATGCGCACCAGGTCCTGCCGGGTGACGTCGGCGACGGCGCTGGTGCCCACCTTGCGGCCATCGCGCAGCACGGTGACCCGCTGCGCGACCTGGAAGATCTCGTCCAGGCGGTGGGAGATGTAGATGATGCCCACCCCCTGCTGCCGTAAGGTATCGATGATGCCGAACAGCCGGTCCACCTCGTGGGGGGTCAACGCGGCCGTGGGCTCATCCATGACGATGATCCGCGCCTGGCCGGTCACCGCCTTGACGATCTCCACGATCTCGCGCTCCACCACCGTCAGGTCGCCCATGCGCACGCCGGG
>JAULUH010000062.1:0-26810 GCA_032111745.1 Anaerolineae bacterium
GCCGGGTCCGATAGGGTAGCTGGGACGGCGCTTGCACCCAAGCGGAGCCCACGGAGTGATTATAACGCATCGTGAGGGGATAACAACTTCCTGGCTGCTGGGCAAAAACGGAGCGGCAGGGCTTCACAGCAGTCGAGCTGAAGGGCGACAGCGCGGCCGGACGGGAACACGGACTCCAGACGCGAACCGCAGAGGACCGCATCGACAAACTCGTCCAGGGTGCAACCCACCCAGAACGCCAGTTGGTGAATCCCAACTCCTATGGTACCTTGTATCTGAGCCAGCCTTTCTGACGGTTTGCCTGGCAAAGTAACATTGCCCAGTTGTTGGTTAGGTTGCTCTTACCGTGGATTGGATAAGGTATAGACTTATTGAGGTGGTCTGGCTATGAATGGTACGATAACGTTGTGTCCCTATCAGGGCTGTGAATTCAGGTGTTGTCGCTTCGACCAGGGCAATTACATCGTGCTGCACCCGGGCGAGCTGCAAGCCGCGCAGGCCCGGGGCGCGTCGACGACTCATCTGGAGGTCATCGACGACAACTACCATGGTGGGCAAAAGGCAGTCTGCACCGCCAGGGAGCCCATGACCTGCGATGATGGATATAAACCGCTGGACTGTAAGAGCTATCCCCTGTTCCCGGCACCTGGCGGCGGGCTGCTGAAAGGCAGCAAGTGCCCCCTGCGCGCAGAGCACCTGACGGAGCATGCCCGCGATGTCGTCGATCTGTGGGCAGGGCAGGGCCCGGTCACAGGGCGGTGGCTGGCACAGGTAAGGCTCGTCGGGTACGAAGAGTATGCCAATGGCGCACCGCCCGCTGTGGTGTCCAAGGCGGAAGTTCTGGCAGAGTGCCGGACCACAAGAGAGTGAGATGGTGAGAATGCGCGTGACGCCATTTAGCACGACCGCACCGAGGCTGCAACAAGGATGGTACGGTAGAAAGGGGCCAGGCCGCAAGCTGCGGGGAGGCGCCGTAATCCTGCTGGCGGTGTGTCTGAC
The DNA here is from genome assembly GCA_032111745.1 of Anaerolineae bacterium. GTDB lineage: Bacteria > Chloroflexota > Anaerolineae > JAAEKA01 > JAAEKA01 > JAULUH01. The sequence continues at coordinate 1,000 of JAULUH010000062.1, forward strand.
GGCCTGCGTTTCGGCGCCAGCCCCTGGCGAGCAGGCAGCGGCGTCCCCGGTAGCGACCCGGCAACTCCAGAGCCCGCCTTCGACGGCAGAGCCCGGAACGGTCGAAACGCCGCCCGGCTCCACCGCGGTGGCGGTGAGTGGCACCGAGCAACCCGAGAGTCCCAAGGCGACAACCCCAGGCTGGCAGGACCGCCGCGTCTTCCGGTCCGGGTTGGCACCGGAGGCCCGGGCTATCCTGGATGAGCAAGATGGAGCCCCCTTCTACCGCATCGACCTGGCCATTGGCGATGACCTGGCCAGCCTGCAGGGGAGCCAGAAGGTTGACTACACCAACAGAGAGGATGTGCCTTTGCAGGAGGTCGTCTTCCGGCTGTTCCCTAACCTGACCGGCGGCTCGGCTACCGTGAGCAATGTCACGACGAACGGCCAGCCGGTGATGCCGGCGTTGGAGCAGCAGGACAGCGTTCTGCGCGTGCCGCTGGCCCAACCCCTGGCGCCGGGCGAGGCGGTGGTGATTGGCATGGACTTTGCGATTACCGTGCCTACGGATGGCAGCAGCAACTATGCAGTATTTGCTTACCTGGATGACGTGCTCACCCTGGCCCACGCCTATCCCATGGTAGCCGTCTACGACGACCAGGGCTGGAACACCGAGATTGCCCCGCCCATTGGGGACGTGGTCTACGCCGACAGCAGCTACTACCTGGTGCGGCTGGCGGCGCCGGCAGATCTGGTGGTCGCCCCGACAGGGGTTATTCTCGGCGATGAGGTGCAGGACGGCCAACGAGTGATCAACATTGCCGCCGGCCCGGCACGCGATTTCTACCTGGCGGCCAGCCGCCGCTACGACGTGGTGAGCCAGACGGTCGATGGGATCACCTTCAACAGCTACAGCCGGCCGGAGCTGGCGGTGGGGGCTGCCGTCGTGATGGAGTCCGCCCAGCGGGCCGTGGCCCGGTTCGAGGAGCTCATTGGGCCGTACCCCTACACCGAGCTGGACCTGGTCGAGACGGGCACGGCCGCGGCAGGTGTGGAATATCCCGGGCTGGTGGCCATCGCCGGCCGCCTGTACCACGGGGACAGGTCGAGCCTGCTGGAGCCGGTCACGGTGCACGAGGCTGCTCACCAGTGGTTTTACAACGTGGTAGGCAACGACCAGGTGGACGAGCCCTGGCTGGACGAGTCGCTGGCGCAGTATTTGACTTTGCGCTACTACGGCGATATCTACGGCCGGCAGGGGTACCTGGGCTTTCGAGACAGCCTGCTGGACCGTTGGGATCGGGTTGACCGGGAAGAGATTCCCGTGGGGTTACCTGTGGCGGCCTACGACGGCACGACCTACGGCGCGATCGTCTACGGCCGGGGGGCTTTGTTTTTCGAGGCGCTGCAAGAGAAAATGGGGGAGCAGGCGTTCGACGAGTTCCTGCGGGACTACTATAGGACCAGCCAGTGGGGCGTGGCCACCACCGAGTCGCTGAAGAGCCTGGCCGGGGAGCACTGCCAGTGTGACCTGACCGGGCTGTTCGACGCCTGGATCTATGCCAGGTAGTGGATCAACTCGCCGGGGAGTCAGTGACCAGGCGGAGCTTGACCTGATGCAGCCTGGCGCGGTCAACCTGGTCCATGTGCTCCGGGCCGAGGGCAACCAGCTCATCGTGCACGGCGCGGGCGGCCTGGCGCAGGCTGGCCACATCCAGGGTTTGGCAGGTGGCGGGCAGGCCGCGCAGGCGGGGCAGCCCGCGGCGCAGCATCTTCACGGCGCCGCGGTAGTTGCCATCCTCCACGTGGTGAAAGGCCACCCCGATCTGCAGGATGCCCTGGTAGAGATCGCGGATGGGACGCTGGTCCTCCATCCAGAGCCGCTCGAAGACGTCGTGCTGTTTGTAGAACTGGCCGGCGTTGAACAGGGCCACACCCTGCAGAAAGGCGGGGGTGGGCTGGTCATCCCATCCCTCGGGATAACGCACGGGCGGGTTCAGCTGATTGGCCACCAGCTGTGGCAAGCCCTCGACAAAGCGGGAGCGGGCCCAGACGTGGTCGCAGCCGGCCGCCCGCGCGGCCTTCAGGGCGCCCGTGTCCACGTGGCTGCCGAAGGCGACGATGGAAATGGCCCTGGACTGGGGCAGGGACTTGGCCCGGCGTACCTCGGGCTGCCATTCCTCGGCGGGCAGGGCGTGGAGGTCGATGAGGACCAGCTCGGGCCAGCGATCGAGGGCCTGCCGGAGCTCGGCGGCGGAGCTGGCGAGGATGGGGTCGGCACCCTGGTGGCGGATGGCGTCGGCAATGCGGGTGGCGAACATGAGATCGGTGACCAGGGCGACCACGGGTGGCCGGCGGCCGGGGACGGCAGGAGTTGGGAGCCCGGGGTCTGGGGTGGATAAGGCGTTGGTCATGGCTTTCAGTATAGCTAGGGGCAGCAGGCGCGTCAGCGAGGAAGCTCACATGTGGGGCGCGGGTGTGGGCGTTTGGACCACGGAGGCACGAAGGGGCGCGAAGGCACGAAGCACGAAGGGCACGAAGCACGAAGGCGCGAAAGGGGCGGGGACGGAGCCCCGCCCCTACGACGGACCAGGAGGGAATAGTTGGAATGGATGCGCCTTGATGGCCGCCCCTATCCATGGCCCTGCGGCTACGGGGGGGAGAATGCAGGATGGCATGGGGCCGGGGCGGGTCAGGGTGAGGTGTGGGGGCGCAGGTCCTCGATGAGCTGGGGGGGGATGGCTGCCGGCTGCCGGGTATGGGCTTCGACGCAGGCCCAGCGGGCCTCGGCCTGGGCGAGCAGCTCGCCGCCGGGGCTGCGGGTGATCTGGGTGTGGCGGGTGCCATGGTGCGGGGTCACGTTGGATATCCAGGTCACAATGGCCAGGGTGTCCTCGGGGAGCACGGGGTGGCGATATTCGATGTGGAGCATGTGGGTGGCCAGGGCCAGGCCGGCGGCGATCCAGCGGGCGGTGGGCCAGCCGAAGTGGGCCATGGCCTGGCGCGCGGCATCCTCGAGATAGTCGGCGTAGGCGGCATTGTTGACGTGGCCGGCTGCGTCCAGGTCACGCCATTCGACCATCCGCCGGGATACGAAGACCCCTGGTGGTGGCGGCGGGGCCTCCGGAAAGCGTTGCCGGGGAGGGGCGCCGGCGGGCGCACCGCCCGGGGAAAAGGCGGCGATCAGCTCCTCGGGGATGGCCGCCGGCTGCTGGGTATGGAGGTTCAGGAAGACCCAATCGCTGAATCCCTCGGCGGCCAGGGTGCCGGAGCCCTCGTGTCGCAGCTCGTAGGCCCGGCGCGAGCGCACGCGGCGGAAGTCCTCCACCCAGGTCTGGACCTGGACCAGGTCGCCATAGCGCAGGGGGGCAGCGAATTCCACCCAGGTCTCGCGCACCAGCCAGACGCGGCCCATGGCCTGATAGCGGGCCTGGTCGTAGCCTGCGGCCGCGGTGGCGTCAAAGGCCGTCTCCTGCATGTAGCGCAGAATGCTGGCGTCGCGGGCGGTGGCGTGCACGTCACACTCGTGGTGGCGCACCCGGAAGGTGCGCAGATGGGTCAGGGACATGGCTGCCTCTTACTGAAAGCTCTGAATCTCCACCAGGTAGCCGTTGGGATCGTGCAGGAAGCAATGGTAGATGCGATACCTGGGATGATGGACTGGTGGATGGGTGAAGGCGACGCCCTGCGCGGCCAGGTCGCGGTACCAGGCGTCGACGTCCGGTGTGACGATGGTGACGATGATGCCGGCCGGTTGGGGCGCCTCGGCGCGCTGGCAGAAACCCAGGAAGCCGTCCTGGCTGACCTGGTAGATGCGGCAGTCGCCCTGGTCGACGGCGAGCGTTAGGCCCAGCGCGTCCTCATAGAAACTGGCCGTGGCAGCCAGGTCGCGGGTGTAGAGGAAGGTGATGAGCTGATCGATGGGGGGAAGCGGCATCGGCGTTTACCTCAGGATGTGGCGTGCCAGCGCGGCTCTTGCACTCGCCAGCGCAACAGGACCAGTCCGGCCAGATTCAGCAGGGCGCTGAGAGCGAACAGCCAGTCGTAGTTCATGCTGGCCAGCCAGGCGCCAACCAGCGGGCTGACGATCCCGGCCAGGCCGAGGGCCGTGTTGACCAGCCCGGCGTAGGTGGGCCGCAGGTGGGCGGGAGAGAACTCCAACACGATCATCAGCCCCGACACCACATAGGCGCCCAGGGCGATACCGATCAGGCCAAAGACTGCGAAATAGGAGGCGGAGGACAGGCCCAGCCAGGCCAGGCTGTAGGCCAGCACTGCGGCCACGGCACCCACCTCCAGGGCCAGCTTGTGGCCGCGGCGATCGGCCAGCAGGCCCAGGCCCAGGGTACCTGCGGTCTGGCCCAGCAGAATGGCCACGGTGTACAGGCCCACGGTGCCGTCGGGCACCTGCCAGCGTTGGATCGCGGCCACGGTCACAAAGCCACCACCCATGCCACCGAGCACCAGCAACAGCCGAGCCACGAGGAAGGTGCGGAAGTTGGAGTCGTGGCGCAGGATGCCGGGAAGGCTGGCCCAGAAATCCCGCTCGCTCTGGCGAGGGGCGGTAGGCAGCTGCTCGGGCTCACGGGTCAGGGCCAGGAAGGCCCAGCTGATGGTGATGAAGGTGGCGGCGATGGTGAAGGTAGCGGCGAAGTTGACGGAGAAGGCCAGGTTGGCCAGCAGCCAGGCGCTCAAGAGCGCGCCGACTGCCCCGGTGCCATTGCCGAGAAACGTGGTGAACCCGAAGAAGCGACCCCGCCGCGCCACTGGAAAACAACGCGCGATCAGGTCTTGCCAGGCTGTGGCGACAATGCCGGCGCCCACGGCGTGGCCGGCATAGCCCAGGAAGAAAAGCACCAGGGCCAGGGTGGGGGAGGACACGGCCAGCAGCGCGGCCAGGGGTAATAACCACAGCGGGAGGCGCTCGGTGAAGAAGCCCAGGTTCACCACCACCGGCTTCTTGCGGGGGAGCCGCTGCACCCGGTTGGCGGTGAATAGCTGGGGCAGGAACCAGCCGCTGTTGGCGATGACGCCGATCAGGCCGATGGCCCACTGGCTGGGCGTGAGCTTGCTGACGAAGAGCGGCACGATGGTGGCGCTGGAGATGAAGCTAAGGCCAAGCCAGAAGGTAGCGCCGTCCAGCACGTTGACGGCGAAGTTCCAGCCATAGTTGGCCTCTACCTCGGCGGCCAGCTCGGCGTCGCTGCGGGCTGCCACGGGTTTGTCGACCACCAGCAGCCAGCGCATGGCCCGTTTCATGGGGATATTGAACATGACAATAGCAGGGCACGCGAAAGCGTGATCCGCCTGGGCGGATCACGCTTGGCAGGAGAACGAGGCCGCACGCCAGGGTTACGACCGGGCGTGGGCGGCTACTTCTTGGCCTTGTCCAGTTCCTCCTGGACCAGTTCACGGCGCAGTACCTTGCCTACCGTGCTCTTGGGCAGTGTCGACCTGAATTCGACATAGCGTGGGACCTTGTAGCCGGTCAAGGAGGTGCGGCAGAAGTTCTGGATATCCTCGGCCGTGGCGGTCTGGCCGGGCTGCAGCACGATCCAGGCCTTGACGGCCTCGACGGTGTGCGGGTCAGGAATGCCGGCTACGGCAACCTCCATGACGACCGGATTGGTAGCCAGGATTTCCTCTACCTCGCGCGGCCACACCTGGAAGCCGCTGACCTTGATGACGTCCTTCTTGCGGTCGACGATGAAGACGTAGCCGTCCTCGTCCATGTACCCGAGGTCGCCGGTGAACAACTCGCCGTCGCGCAGCATCTCTGCCGTGGCATCGGGGCGCTGCCAGAAGCCGCGCATGAGCTGGGGCGCGCTGAGCACCAGCTCGCCGACGTGATCCGGCCCGTAGGGCAGGGTCACGCTGCCGTCGGCGGCATCGGCGATGCGCACGCTGACGTCAGGGGCCGGCATGCCGATGGAGCCCACCTTGTATTTGCCTTCCACGGGGGTACAGCAGATCGCCATCATGGACTCGGTGAGCGCGTAGCCCTCGACAATGCGGCTGCTGGTGAGCTCTTCGAAGCGGTCCTTGGTCTCCTTGAGCAGGGCGGCGGCACCGGAGATGCACAGCTTGATGGAGGTCAGGTTGACCTTGCCCTCCTTGACCAGCTCGTGGTTGAGCATGGCGTTGAACATGGTCGGCACCGAGGGGAAGAAGGTGGCCTTGGTCTCCTCGATGGTCTTCATCACGTCCGGGATGTCACGGGCGTTAGGCACCAGCGCCATGGAGCCGCGCGAGACGAAGGCGGCGGGCTGTACCCCGGCATTGGCGAAGACGTGGAACAACGGCAGGGCGGTCAGGAAGACGTCCTCGTACTCGTGCAGGGTATTCTGGAACCAGGCGAAGATCTGCATGCCCGACATCACCAGGCCCTGGTGCGAGCCCACGGCGGCCTTGGACAGACCGGTCGTGCCGCCGGTGAACAGGATGATGGCGTCGTCCTGGGGGTCCACCTTGACCTTCGGAACGCCGGCACTGGCATGCTTGCCCAGAAGGTCCTTGAGCGCCAGGTCGCCGTCCCGCAGGGCGGCACGGTGACCGTCTTTCTCCTCCTTGACCAGGGTGAAGAGCAGGCGCTTCACCGAGGGCAGGTAGTCCTTGATATTGGTGGCAATGACACGGCGCACCTTGGTATTGGCCTGGATTTGCTTGACCTTGTCGTAGAACATGGTCATGACGATGGCAGTCTCGGCCCCGCATTCGTTCAGCGCGTGTTGCAGCTCAAAAGGGGTGTAGATGGGGTTGACACAGGCGGCGATGGCGCCGGCTTTCCAGATGCCGAACTCGGCAATGACGAACTGAGGGGTGTTCGCCATGACGATCGCCACCCGGTCGCCCTTCTTGATCCCCATGGCGATGAGGGCATTGGCCAGCGCATCGCTGATGCGATCCAGATCGCGGTAGGATAGGGTCTTGCCCTTGAACATCAGGGCGGGTTGGTCCGGACGCTTCTGTACCGTGTCGCGCACGACGTCGATCAGCGTCTTGGCCGGATAGGGCTCCAGGGTGGTGGGCACACCCTTGTCGTAGTTCTGTAGCCAGGGCTTGTTTTCCATGCGCATCGCCTTCCTTGGTGTGTGATGGGGTGAGCAAGAATCCCGACGACGACCGGATGCACCAGGCGCCGATCTGTGACAGCTTTGGCAAAACCCTCCCTCAGGTGATTATGGAGTGTCGATCAGCCGCCTGCTGTAGAGGTGTTATACCAGAGAACACGCCGGGCGTCAACTGGGCGGAATACCGGGATGGATTTTCAAAACAAAAGCGCTTATTTAGTTCGCGAAGTTTGCCATATGAGCCGGTTGTGGTACAATACCGGCAACGTATTCAGTAGCAGACACAAAAAACCTTCTCCCATGGACACCACGCGCGGCGGCCTCACGGTGCAGCTACAACCGACGCGACGCAAGATCTTGCTGGCCTTGAAGAAGGCGGGCGGGCTGACTGCGGGCGAGCTGGGCGACCTGTTGGGCATGACCAGCATGGGGGTGCGCCGCCACCTGAACACCCTGGAACGGGACGGGCTGGTGAGCTTCGACTCCCGACAGAGCGGCCTGGGACGGCCGTCCTACGTTTACCAGCTCAGTGCCCAGGGCGAGAACCTGTTTCCGCGCAACTACCATGTGCTGGCCAACGAGCTGCTGGGCTACCTGGACGAGGCCGAGCTGGCGCGCGTCTTCGAGCGGCAGGCCCAGCGCCGGGTCAGGCTGGGCCGGGCCAGGCTGGCCGGGCTGAGCTTCCCCGCTAAGGTCGCGGAGCTGGCCCGCATCCTGGACGAGGATGGCTACCTGGCGGAGTGGGAGCAGGTGGATCCGCGCACCTTTGTGGTGCGGGAGTTCAACTGCGCCATCCACGAGGTAGCGTATCGCTACCGCCAGGCCTGCGCGCAGGAGCTGGAGTTCATGCGCGCCCTGCTGCCGGAGGCTGAGGTCGTCCGGGAGGAGTATATGATGAGCGGGGGCAGCGTCTGCAGCTACCGTATCACGGAGCGAGCTTAGGGGGTCAGGACGCCGCGCGACGCTGCAGCCGCAGCATCGAGCGGATGGCATCCATTTCGTCGTCGTCGAAGGTGTGCAGGAGCCACAGGGCGATGACGAATACGGCCAGGCCCAGGCTACCTACCACCACAGACTGCACCAGGGCGTCTGCCGTCCCCCCCAGGCCGAGCGCTGGTCCGATCACGCTTCGCCACAGCATGGTTCCAGCCGCGAATACCGCGCCCGACAGCAGGCAGCTGAGCACGATCTTGGCCAGGGAGCGCCAGGTGCGATTCCAGTGAAAATGGGGCCACATGGCGATGGTGCCGATCACAAAGGGCACGCCCTCTGCGGCCAGGATGGCCACGCTGACACCCAGCGCGCCGTAGCGAGGGATACCCCAGGACGCGATCAGCAGGCCGGCGGCCAGCCCCAGCACCAGGCCCAGGGACTCCAGGCGCTGGCGGTCCTGGGCGACCAGCGTGACCCCGTACAGCCAGTTGAAGAAGAACAGGAAGGTAACCAGGCCCAGGACCCGCAGTACCTCTGCCGCGCCTGCCAGGTCCACGCTGGTGCCCAGGAGCAGGAGCACGATGGGATCGGCCATGAACAGGAAGGCCAGGATCAAGAGCAGGCTGATGGCGGTGAAGAGCTTTACGCTTTTGATGAAGGCCACGTCGAACTGCTCCGGGCGGGCGGCTGCCCGGCGGCTGAACACGGGAAGCATGGCACCGGCGAAGGCTGCGGGCAGGATTCGCATCTGCTGCACCACCCGTAGCGGGCCATACAGCAGGCCATTGGCCAGGTCGCCCTCCGCCTGTCCCAGCCAGAACACGGTGAGCACCACGCCGCCGCGCCAGATGAAGCTGCGCAGGGCCAGGCTGATGCCTACCGGCAGGGAGTCCACGAACATCCGCCAGGTGAGCCGGGCGTCCTGCCAGCGGTCGCCGCTGGCCCGGTCCGCCGTTCCCGGCTGGGGAGTGGCCAGCCGGCCGGCGAGCCACACCGGGATGGCGGGCAGGACCGACCAGAACACGTGAGCCCGGGCAAAGCGCTGGCGGGTTACGAACCAGAGATAGAGGAGATAGATGGTATTGGCCACCAGCCGGGCGCCGAACAGGGCCACCAGACCCGCGTCCGCTACCATCACCACGACGGTGAGCACCAGCAGGGCGATCTGGCTGATGGTGATCCCCCAGAACTGCTGCTCCATACGTTGGAAGCCCTGCACGATGGACCCGTATACATCCCCCAATAAGTAGAGGGCCTGGGCCACGAAGAACACCATGGTGGCCAGCCACAGCTCCGGGTCTCCGCTGCGCGCGGCAATCACGGCGACGACGACCATCATGACCAGGCTGAAGAGGATGCGCAGGGTGAGGATGGCGCTGGCGTAGCGGCCGGCACCGGGCAGGTCCCTGGAGGTCTCCCGGACCTGGATGCGGCTCATGCCCAGGTCGACAAACACCACGAAGAGCTCGATGAAGCTGACGACGTAGGCGTAGCGGCCCAGGCCGGCCTGGCCCAGGTAGCGGGCTACCAGGCCGATGACCACCAGGCTCACCAGCGACTGCACGGCGAAGGCCGCCAGCAGCAGGCCGGAATTGACCGCTACGCGGCGTTCGGTCTGGCGCGGGTCAACTGCCTGCGGTGGCGGGGTACTCATGGGCCGGACTGCGGGGCCAGGGGAATGGAGAATCTGCTATTGTGCCGGGGCGGTGGTTCCGGAGAGACGCTCGTTCTTCCGGTGGCCAGGGCCCAGCTCCAGCCACAACGCCACCAGCACCCCCAGGATCAAGCCGATGGTGCCAGCGGTGACCAGCTGCGCCAGCTGCCGTGTGCGCACGGGCCCGGTAGGGGAGCTGGCCTGGCTGACCAGGGACAGCAGCCCGGGATCGACCTCCTGTTGCACGGACAGCTCGCTGACCTTACGGGCCAGGATCAGGTAAGTATCGCGCGCCAGGTTGCGCTCGCGCTGCGTTTCATCGTACAGTTGCCAATCCGCGGCGATGGTGGCCTGAATGCGCTCGGACGCGGCCGCCAGGCTGCTGGAAGTGGCGGCCAGGGCGGCCTCTTCCTCCTGGAGCAGCTCCATCAACCCTGCAGAATCCTCCAGGCTGGCCCGCGCGATGGCGGGCGTCACGACCCCGCGCTGGGCAATCGCCTGGCCCTCGAGCAGCTCCCAGGGCAGTTGGGCCAGGTCAGCGCCGGCCTGGGCAGTCTCCATAGACTGCTGCAACAAGCGTATCCCTTCCAGGTCCCTGGTGTAGCCGGCCAGGAGTTCGTTGATGGCGATAACCTCAGCCTGGTTGGGGCTCAGCTTGACAACCTCGTCGGGCGCACCAGCGGGGGCGTAGAGGCCGGTGGTGGTGCGGACGGCCGCCAGTTGCTGGTCGAGCTGGTTGAGACGCTGGCGCGCGGCCTCCATCTGGGCCTGGAATCCCCCTAATTCCTGGTCAACCCCATAGACCTTTCGCGTGTGTTGGAGGAACGCACCGGTCCAGGCGTTGGCCACGTCCGCCGCTTGCTGGGGGTCTGGGGCTGTAGCGGTCACCAGGATACTGCTGCCATCACCCGCGCGTAGACTCACCGCGGCCGACAGGGTCTCGGGCGTAACCTCCCAGGGCTGGCCGGCAGCCTGCATCGTCGATGCGGCCTGCCCGGCGACATCATTGCTGCGCCCCACGACCAGCAGCTCACGCTGGTAGTCACGATTGGTGTTGACCAGGGGCAGGATGCTGGCATCGAAGCGCCACTGGTAGCGGGGCGGTTGCACCAGCAGGGTGCTGGTGGCCTGGTACTGGCGAGGCTGGGCCAGCCCAACGGCCACGGCGATGGCCAGGGCTGACAGGACGAAGATCAGGATTACCCACCACCGTTTGCGGAGGGCGCCAATGTAAGCTTGCAGGTCGATTTCGTTGGACATAGCAGCTCATGGTCCCCGGGGATGCCATCCAGCTAGCAGATCAGCCAGGCCCGCCCCACGGGTTGCGGGCACCCGATTATAGCATACAAGCCGGGCAAGGGCAATGATGGGCGATTGGCGCCGCTATCCGCCCATGATACAATCGTGGCGCCGCGGGCGGCGCACGCCCGGCCAGGTCCGCTCCCGGCCCGACAGCGGCGACTGGCTCCCACAACGTTGGCCAGGCCACGGAGTTCCCCAACTGTGACACTCAAGGTACATCTGTTGAACTTCCTCACCGCAGCCGAGCCCATGGAGCTGGCCGGCCTGCAGGATCTGTTGCTTCCCGGTATCGAGGTAACCGCAGGCGTCGATCTGCCCGTCCCGGCGGACTTTGACATCCTGGTCGCCGGGCGGCCTACGCCAGCGCACCTGGCAGCCAGCCCCAATCTGCAGGCGCTGATCATCCCCTTTGCCGGCCTGCCGGAGTCGGCACGCGCCGCCCTACTGGAGCTCCCGCATGTCGCCGTGCACAACTTGCACCACAACAGCGCGCAGACCGCGGAGATGGCGGTGGCGCTGCTGATGGCCGCGGCGCGTTTCATCGTGCCCGTCGACCGGCGCTTCCGGCAGCACGATTGGACGCCCCGCTACGATCCACCACCAGTGGTGATCCTCGACGGGCTGACGGCGCTGGTCTTGGGCTATGGGGCCATCGGCCAGCGCGTGGCCCGGGTGTGCCAGGCCCTGGGGATGCAGGTGCTGGCCGTGCGCCGGGACCCTCAGGCCGCGGCGCCGGCGGACATCAGGGCGGAGATCCACCCGCCTGCGCACCTGCACCAGCTGCTGCCGCGCAGCCACGTGCTGATGATCACGCTGCCGTCGACCGGGGATACGGCTGGCCTGATTGGGCCTGAGGAGCTGGTGCTGTTGCCGGAGGGTGCGCTGCTGGTCAACGTGGGCCGGGGCGACATCGTGGACGAGGCTGCGCTCTACCATGCGCTGCGGGAGGGCCGCCTGGCCGCTGCGGGTTTGGACGTGTGGTATGCCTATCCGGAGGATCGGCAGGCCAGGACTCACACGCCGCCCTCACGCTTTCCCTTCCATGAGCTGGACAACGTGGTGATGAGTCCCCACCGCGGCGGTGCGTTCGGGTCGCCCTACACGGAGCGCGCCCGCATGGTGCACCTGGCCCGCCTCCTCAATGCCGCCGCGCGCGGGGAGCCGATGCCCAATCGTGTCGACGTCAACAAAGGGTATTGAGACCATTCCCAATCCGGCGAGGTCGAGGCTTTAGCCCCGGTCCGTGGGCGGAGTCGAGGCTTTGGCCGGGCTCAGGGATCACTGCATGACTCCGGCCTGCACCAGCCGATCGTGGATCTCCGTGAAGCGGTCGGCGTCGGCCTGCGTGATGTAGCCATCGCGCACGGCCTGGCTGGTGAGCCCGCGCTGCATAGCCATCATGCCGCGCGGGCCCATGCCCTCCATGGTCGCAGCGTCTGCCGCGTAGCGCTCGTCCAACACCTGGTGCACGCGCTCGAAGAAATCGGCCTCTTCCTGGGTCAGCGCACCCTGGGCCACGGCCTCCGCCAGCATGGCCGCCCGGTGCTCCGCTTCACCGGCCTGCGGGCCAGGACCCCGGCCCATACGGCCCTGTCCCATCATGCCACCATCCCCCAGGCTGCGCATGTAGTTGATCAAGTCCCAGCGCGCCTGCTCATCCAGCGCATCCTTCCACACCGGCATGGCCGTATCAAAGGCATGCCCCCCTTCGGTGATGCGCCAGAACAGGTACCCATCGCTCAGCATCTGGCTGGTATGAGCCACGGGCGCCGCGGGTGGGTCGAGCTGCTGGCCGGCCATGCCCTCGCCCATGCCGGTGTCGCCGTGGCACGAGGCGCAATTGGCCGTGTACAGCGCCTCCCCGCGGACCAGGGATTCCGCATCGGCCGCGAGGGGGTTCTGCAGGCTGGCGAACTCGGCAGGGACGCCGGCATGATGACGCTCCATCATGCCACTGCGCCTGCCGAAGCCGAGTCCTCGGCCCGCCGGGGCCGCTGACGCCGCAGTTGCCGCTGCAGGCGCTGCCGCAGTAGGCCCGACGGCAGCCGGGGCAGGAGTCTCGCCGGATGACGGCTGGATGGTGACAACCGGCGCTGGCGCCACGCAGGCGGCCAGGGCCAGCAAGGCCAACAACAGGGCCAACGGTAACTTGCTGCGGAAGATGGACATCGGTGACACTCCTGATGGGATCATAGCCGGGTGTTGAGCACGCGAAGGACCCAGGCCACGGCTCGAGGGACCTGAATTGATTCTAGCACAGAATCATGGAGATCTGATGAAGGGGGAGGTCGAGGATCATCTCCCCTTAGCCAAATCAGTCGCCAGCGTCCGAAGAAGATGCCGGAAGTAGGGCGGCCCTGTGCAGGGCCATGCCGAGCACGCGGGTATCGGCACCGGGCGTGGTCCGGGAGGGACTGCTGGCATCGGGACTAAGGAAGGTGATGGTGTTAGCCTGGCGGGCCTCAGGACCGGTGCGCAGCAGGGCCGGGTCGACGAGAAAGGAGTGAACCGAGGTCGCCCAGGGCTGAGTGCTGGCCATCTGTCCGACCCTCTGGCCGTTCACCAGCACGGTCACCCGCTGGGGATGGTTGAAGCTGGCCTCGACGGCCAGGATCAGGTCGCCTGCGCCCGCCACGCCGGCCGGGTCGAGGCGAAACACGATGTGGGAATGCGTGTGGGCGGTCCAGCGCCAGGCAGCGCCGTCCGCGCCCTCGACACCATGCCAGCCATCGAAGAGCACCTCAGGCGAGGTGGGCAGGATCGTCTGGCCGGCGTGCACGGGTTGCTCCAGATAGGGCAGCGCCCGCGCGGCCAGCTGGCCGGTGCTGGCAAGGAACTGGGGATAGCGCCAGTCGAGCATCAGCGCCTCCTCGCCCTCGACACCCGGCCCGCCCGGCGCGGGCCAGCGATTCCAGGCCAGGCTGGCCGGGTTGAACAGTCCCTGGCCGGTGTTGATGAGAACTGCCAGCAGCGCCATGGCCACGAAGGCTGCCATGGCGCCCTGCCACGCCCGCAGGGACAACACCTGCCGGGCGTTGGCCACCACCAGCAGGGCCAAGAGCAAGAATCCCGGCAGCACATCGGTCATCAGCCGGCTGCCAAAGCCCCAGCCACCCCACCACAGGCCGACACGGCCGATGGCAAAGAGGTGCAGGGCGATCCAGGCCAGCGCCAGCCAGAGCCACGGCGTGCGCGCCTCCCGGCGCAGGATGAACGGGATGCCGGCCAGCACCAGGAGCAGGAAGGGAGTGTAGATTAGCAGGCCACGGCCTGGGCTCAACAGGTTGCCGTACAGGCTGGTCAGGAGCAGGTCGTTGCGCCGCAGGCGGGCAGGACGATAATAGTCCGGCAGGGGCTGCCCAAACTCCTGGGAGGAAAAGAGCATGAAAAGCCCGAACAGCACCCCGAAGGTGCCGATAGTGGGCAGGAGGAGTTGCCGCCGGCAGATGAGCAGGTAGAGGGCCACCAACAGCGCGAAGATGGCGGTGATGGGCCGGGTTAGGTAGGCGGCGAACAGGAGTGCACCCAGCAGGAAGGGGGTGGCGCGGCCGCTGCGGCCCTCTGCGTCATACAGCAGCAGCAGCAGTGCCGCCAACGTGAGCACCAGCGCGAAGTCGCTGCTCCATAGGGCCGAGCCCACGGTGCTGGCGATGGACGTGCCCAGGATAAACGCTGCCGCTAGCGCCAGGCTTGCCAACTCCCCAACGAAATGGAGACTGATGAGGTAAATCAGCAGGAAGGCCAGAACGGTGGCCAGGGCGGCCAGGCTCTTCTGCAGCGCCGTGTCGTGCACAGGAATGGCCATGTCCTGGCCCAGCAGGTTGGCGATGAACACGAAGGGGGTTGCCCCCAGGGAGGTGCCGAGGGGAAAGGCATAGTAGAGATGGCCGCCCTGCTCTGCGATGCTGTTGGGCCAGGTGGTGTCATAATAGGCATCTAGGCGGATGGCGCCCTGCTCGAGGAGGGCCTGGGAGGTCAGCAGGCTGCCGCGGGAGTCGCCCGCAGTGTAGGCCACAGGTGAGGCGCGGATGAGCAGGAAGAGTGCCACACACAGGATGGCCAGCGCGAGCCGGCTGTGCTGCTTCCACCAGGCTTCGCTCACCGGCGGCGCTCCGTCACGGCCTGCCGCCGTCGAGCAGGCGGCGGAATAATGTCTCATAGGCGTCGGTGACGGCCTCCCAGCTGTACACAGCCGCGGCGCGCTTGGCCGCCTGCTGGCGCAGTGCCTCTACCAGCGGAGGGGCGTCGAGCAGGGTGTCCAGCACCGGCGCCAGCGAGGCCACGCCAGCCCGGCCGTCGTACCATAGGCCAGCGTCGCCGATGGTCTCCAGATTCTCGGGGGTGTTGTGCACGACGACACAGTTGCCGAAGGCCATGGCCTCCACCAGGGCGGGGTGGGTGCCGCCAACGCCGCTGGTCTCCACAAAGGCATAGGCGCTGGTGCTGAGCTCGTGGTAGCCATCGCCGAAGACATAGCCTGTGAACACGATGCGGGGGTCGCCGCCGGCCAGCTGGCGCAGCTCGGCCTTGTAGGCCTCCACATAGGGGGCGTCACCCACGATCACGCATTTCAGGTCCGTATCCAACCCGCGCCAGGCGGCCACCAGGTGATGGGCACAGTTCTCGGGCACCAAACGGCCGACGAACAGCACGTAGCGCTGCGGCTCCAGCCTATAGCGGGCCAGGGTCTCGCCGGGCGGCAGCCAGGGCCGCTCCGCGCCGTAGGCGATGAAGGTGGACTGGATGTGGTAGACCTCGTCAAAGTAACGCTGCACCACCCGACTGTCGGTGATCACGGCGTCGGGCAGCACGCCGCTCATGCGCTCGGCGAAGCGAATGTACTTTTTGGCCAGGGGAGGCCATTTCTCGCGCTTCCAATCCAGGCCGTCCACGTTGAGCACGGTGCGCTGCCCGGCAAGGCGGGGGATCCAGGTCACCAGGCTGTTGCCGGCTATGAAGTAGAGGCAAATGTCATAGCCCTGGGACAGCGCGTGCACGCTGGAGATGAAGCTGTGCAGGATGGTATCCAGGTACTTGTTGGCCACGGTGGGCAGCTTGACCAGCCGCATGCCCTTGTAGGTGGGCTGGTCGTAGGTGATGTGGTGGCTGCGGCCGTAGACCGTGACCCGGTGGCCACGCTCCGCCAGGCGGCTGCCCAGCTCCTCGACGCAGGTCTCGAAGCCGCTGTAGCTGGCGGGCACGCCGCGCGTGCCCAGCATGGCGATGTTCATGGTGGACCTGGTGCGCTACGCGGTGGCCTGGCGCAGCCGATCGATGCGGCGCTGCAGGTAGGGCATGAAGTGGCCGGCATAACGGGCCTGAAGCTCCGGCAACATCCAGTCGTTGCCGGTGACACGGCCGCGACAGCTAGGAGCGCCGCACGCACAGTCGAATTCGTCGTAGGGGCTGCCGTCGCTCATGGCATAGTCGAAACAGATCTCCTCGCCGGGCTCAATGTCGCGCAGGGCCACCACCACGATCTGGCCGCTCAGGCCGGCGTTGGGGTCGCACGAGTGGTTGATATAGTCGGCCGGCTCCGGCTCACCCAGGGTAACCAGGTAGAGGTCTTCCTCGACCTGCACGCTGTAGGGCCGGTTGTCCGGCGGGACCTGGTCCAGATGGTGGCTGTCGACGATGCTGCCGCCCCACACCAGCAGCACTATGCCGGCCGGGGTGAAGCGGTGGGCGAAGATGCCCTGGCCGCCCTTCTGGGGCAAGGCCCGGGCCACCAAGGTAGGAGCGACATAGGAATGATTTGTGTGGGTCATGGCATGGGTTCTTTTCAGTAAAGATGGCGCAGACTCTTTATCGCAGGGCAGGATCAGGGTGCGGGGTCGCCGCGGGCGGGGGCCAGGGCCGCGTAGACCAGGCCGGCGTTCTCGCGGCCGCGGTTCGCGATCTCGACGACAACCATCGGGCCGCCCTGGCCGGGCAGGGGTAGCCGGGCGGTGAGCCAATCGTCGCTGCCGCCGGCTGTGCCCAGCAACTGGCCCGCCGCCCGCACGTCCAGCGCCACCCCGGGCCGGTCGCGGAAGTCTAGGACCAGGTCCAACGGGCCCACGGCCGGCGCGGCCAGGGTGGCGGTTACACTCTGGCCGGGCTCCAGCTCCAGCCGGGGACGGGGACGCTGGTCGAGATCAGGCACGGCCGCGAAGTAGTGCACTGCAGGCAGCGCGTTGCTCTCAATCCAGGCCACGGCCGCTGGCTCGTCGCCCGCGTGGCCGGTGAGGGAAAGGGATAGGATGCCGCCGGGCGCGGCCACCGCCGGCAGGTCATGGTCGAGCCAGCCGCCCGGCCCTCCGGTCAGCCGAGCGACGGCCTCGCCATTAGCCCCGACCTCGAGGCTGCTTTCCGGCGGCAGATACGCGTGCAAGGCCACAGCCGGCACCGTGCCGGGCGCAAAAGTCAGGGTCGCCGAGTAGGGCTGCCCGTTCTCTAGGCTGAGCACGCGGCCCGGCTCTGCTCCCTGCCACCACGACGCGGTGCCCAGGTCCCGCTGCGCTGGCGGGCCGGGCCAGCGCTGGTGGACGATGCTCAGGAAGCCGGTGCTCTGCCGGATATCGGCCCTTTCGTAGCGCTGGCGGTACCATTCCTGGTTCGCGACCATCTCAGGGTAGCCGGTGTCACCGGCCAGCACCACCAGGGGTGGCGTGTAGCTCTGGATGGCCCACGCCATCTTGTCTGCCGTCGAGGCCCGCAGGTGAGCTAGTTCCGGCTGCAGCAGGCCGGAGAAGTCCAGGATATGGCAGTCGCTGTAGTAGCCTAGGAGACCGATCTCGGCCATGCCCACGGGCTCGGTGCCTGGCTCCTGGCACAGGCCGGCTAGCACCTCTGCGGTCTGCTGGAAGGCCAGCTCCCGCGGGCGCGGCCCGGGGTTGCCGACCATACGGATGGCCGTCTGCAGGGCCGGGTAGAGAGCTGCGATCAGCACGACTGCGGCCACCAGGGCCAGGGCCGGCTGCTGGCGGCCGGGCTCCAGCCGGCCGCGCACCCAGCTCAGCAGCCTGGCGGCGCCGTCGCCGGCCAGCAGGGCCACCACGGGCAGCAGGGGCACGTAATACCAGTAGTAGCTGCGGACATCCAGCACGGCGTGGGTGATGGCATAGGCCAGAGCCCACAGCAGCATGGGCAGGCGGTCGTCGCGGCGCTGCCTCAGGGCCGCCACCAGACCGCCCAGGGCCAGCAGGGCAGCCGCGATGTGTGTGCGGACCCACTGCTCCGACGTGTCCATCAGCCCGCGGGCCCAGCGAATCGTGGTCTCGTCCAGGCCCTGGGTGACCTTGGCGGCCAGCGTGTTGGGAATGGGTGAGCCGTAGTAGGCCCAGGCAAAGAGGATCCAGGGCACGCTGAGGGCCAGCCCCAGGGTCACGGCCCACCAGGGGACACTCCGGCGGGTGGCCATCCAGTGGGCGCAGACAACCAGTCCAACCAGGATGCCATCGGGGCGGATCAGGACGGCCGCGGCCGCCGCCACGGCCGTCCATAGCAGCCATCGGCCGGCCCGCTCCCGCTCTTGCAGGGCCCGCCAGTAGCCGGCGAAGGTGGCCAGCAGGGCCGCCATGTAGAGCGGCGTCTCCATGCCCACCGACTCGCTGAGCAGCCAGTTGCCCAGGGTTAGAGAGACGGCGACGAGCGCCGCCAGCCAGCTCAGCCCCCCTTGGGGGAGGACGGAGCGATCGCCAGCGGTCATGGCAGCCGGGTTGGGCTGCCGGCTCAGGTCGACCAGCAGGACGCCAATGGCCAGCAGCGCCAGGCCGTTGAGCAGGAGGCCCAGGCGCACGTAATCATCGCCGAGCACAGAGCTGGCGGCCAGCAGCAGCATGTAGCCCGGGTTAGTGATGCTGAGCACCCGCTCGCCGGGATTGAACACCGGCCCCTCTCCTGCGACCAGGTTGCGCGCTACCCGGTAGGTGATGTAGGCATCGTCATTGGGCCCCACCGCGCTGATGCGGTAGAGGTTGATGGCCACCAGCATGGCTATCAAGAGCCCGGTGGCCACCATGAGCCCCGGCCGAGGGCCTACGGCTGAGCGCTGGCGAGCCGCGCTAGAGTGGGCAGTCATGCCTGAGGACCTGCCTCCCTCGGGGGCCTGGCCGCGGTGGCGGCGCCATACACTGCCAGGGTCTCCATGGCACAGCGATCCCACGAGAACTGGCTGGCGCGGGCCAGGCCGCGGCGGCGCAGCTCGGCCGCCTGGCCCTGGTCCTGCAGAACAGTGGCGATGGCCTCCGCCAGGGAGTCGACGTCCAGCGGGTCGAACACCAGCGCGGCAGTGCCCACGACCTCGGGCAGCGATGCGGCGCGGGAGCAGACCACTGGCGTGCCACAGGCCATGGCCTCCAGCGGCGGCAGGCCAAAGCCCTCGTACAAGGAGGGATAGACGAAGACGCTGGCCGCGCTGTACAGCGCGGGGAGGTCGGCATCGGCGACGTAGCCTGGGAACACCACCTGCTCCTCCAGGCCGAATGCGGCCACAGCGCGAAACACCTCGCTCTCCCGCCACTGGGCCTGGCCGGCGATGACCAGGCGCAGGTCGGAGGCTGTGGCCCCGGCCACGCGGCGGAAGGCCTCCACCAGGCGCACCATGTTCTTGCGGGGTTGCAGATTGCCCAGGGCCAGCACAAAGGGGACCTGGCCGATGCCCAGCCGGTCGCACACGGCCTGTCGCGCCGCCGGGTCGGCTACCGGCTGGAACTGCTCGCCGGCCGCCTCGTAGGTGACCACGACCTTGTCCGCGGGCAGGCCGTAGCGGGCCAGGATCTCGTCCCGGGCGTGCTGGCTGACCGTAATCACCCGTGCTGCACGGCGCGCGCTCAGCGGCACCAGCGTCTTCAGGATCAGCAAGTCGCGCGGGGAGAAAAACTCGGGATAGTGCTCGAAGGCGATGTCGTGGATTGTCACCACGGTGGGGCAGGGCGCGAGCGGCGGCGCGTTGTAGTTGACGTGCAACAGGTCAAAGGCGTTGCGCAGCGCGCTGATGGGCAGCCCCAGAGGGATGCGCAGCAGGGCGTTGGCCGGCGCTACCGCCTGGATGGCGGCGTGGGGCGGCAGCTCGGGCAACGCCACGGCCAGGCGCTCGGGGTGAGGAGTCAGAAAGACGAAACGCGGGATAGCCCCGAAGCGGCGGGGCTCGGCGCGGCCGGCTCCGGCCTCGAGACCTGGGCTGGCATCCCAGGAGAAGCCCTTGGGATCGCGGCTGGTGACCCGCAGCAGGGCCCGGATCAGGTTCAGCGTGTAGGTCTCGTTGCCAGTTTCCCGCTCGCCCACCACGTGGGCATCGATGGCGATGTGCATGGCCTAAGCCGGCCCGGTGCCGGCCGGCAGGGTGTCCCCGGCGTCAAAGCGCAGGGCCTCGACCATAACGCCGGTGTAGGCGCGCAGGTTCTCGCGCCAACGCGCCCGCTCGGCCCCGCGGGACAGCGCCACCATGCCCGTGCTGATTCCCGCCCGCAGCCCCATCTGCAGCAGGGTGATCAGGCGCACAGCGGCCTCGATGGCCGGGCCGTCGAACTTGCGGTAGTAGCGGAAGTGGGAGCGGAAGCCCAGGGGCAACACCGTGGCGCGCGCCCGGGCCACCGCGCGCCGTCCGTAGTGCACGACCTCGGCATCGGGGGTAAAGAAGGCCTGGTAGCCCATGGCATGCGCCCGCCGGCACCAGTCGAGCTCCTCCACGTACATCCAATAGCCCTCGTCGAAGGACCCCACGGCCTCCCAGGCCTCGTGGCGCACGGCTAGGGCGCACCCCTGCACCCAGTCCACCTCCCGGGCATAGGAGCGGTCGAAACCACCCAGCTCCTTGCGCGCAAAGAGGGGGCTGCGGGGCCACAGCACGCTGAGGAACAGGGCCTCGCACAGGAGGTCCCACAGGGTGGGAAAGCGGAAGGCAGACACCTGCCAGGTGCCGTCGGGGTTCAGCACCTGGGGGCCAACGATGGCCGCAGCCGGAGTTTGCTCCATGAAGTGGGCCAGCCCGGCCAGGGCGCCGGGCCGCAGGTAGGCGTCGGGGTTGAGCAGGAAGAGAATGCGCCCGCGAGCCACGTCAATGGCCTGGTTGTTGGCCGCCGCGAAACCGGCGTTGCTGGTGTTGCGAATGAGCCGGACGTCCGGGAAGCTTTCCTGCACCATGGCCGCGCTGCCATCGCTGGAGGCGTTGTCGACCACGATGACCTCGGCGCTGATGGGGCTGCCGGGCGGCAGGTCGTCGACGATGGATTGCAGGCACGTGTGCAGGAGATCGCAAGTGTTCCAGCTCACCACGATGACCGAGAAATCGGGCTGCAGATGCTCGCCGGGCATGGCCTAGTCCTCATAGGCATCCAGGTGAAAGGCCACGCCGGCGATCCACCACAGGGCACCCGCGGCCAGCAGGTTCTGCAGCAGCGGGGTCACCACAAAATCTGCCATGGCGCCGATCCAGAAGACGATGGCCAGCTCAGCCATAGCCTGGCCCCAGCCATCGGCCACAGCCCGCTGCCGCCCGCGGATGCGCCACAGGGTGGCCAACAGGGCCACCAGCGCGGCCCCCATGAGCAGCAGCCCGAACAGCCCGGTCTCCATGCCGTACTGCAGGTAGGTGCTCTCGGTGTGCTGGATGGGCGCCTCGCCGGAGAAGCGCAGCGCCCGCTCGCCCACCATGCCCAGGCCAATGCCCATGGGATGCTCCGCCAGGAAGTCGAAGGAGTACTGCATCGAGCTGACATGGGCATCGGCCGCCGGATCGCGGCCGGTGAGCCCGCGCAGCACGCGCGTGGCGAAGCCCGAGGCCACCAGGCCGGTGGCTCCCAGCACCAGCGCCGCCACCAGGCCAGCCACCAGCAGCCGGTTGTGGGCGAGCTCCGTCAGGGTCCGCCGGACGCCCCGCTCGACCACCACGATGGCTACCCAGGCCGCGATCGATACCATCAGAGCCAGCAAGCCGCCGCGGCTGAAGGTCAGGAGCAGGCAGATGGCGAACAGGGCCGCCAGCCCGCCGAGCACCAGCCGCCGCGCCGGCTGATGCCAGCGTACGAACCCGAAGAGGCACAGCAAGATAAACAGATTCAGGTAGAGGGCCAGCTGGTTGGGCCCGGTGGCCGTGGAGATGGCCCGTGGGATGGGAAAGCCGTCGCGTAGCGCGGTCTTGAAGGCAAAGGGCAGCCGGCCCGATGCGTCGACGTAGCCCATCTCAACCATGGTGGGGAAGTCGATGAAACGCACCTGATAAATGCCAAAGGCCGCCACGCCGGCAGCTACCGCGGTGAGGAGCACCAGTAGCCAGACCAGGTCGCGGCGGGAATAGGGGATGAGCCGGGCCAGCACAAACACCGCCAGGGGCAGCATATAGTTGCGCAGGCCGTAGACCCCGATGCCCAGCCGGGTGGCGATGGGCACGTAGGCGAGCGACAGCACCAACAGGGCCAACAGCCAGATGTCGAACTGATACAGACGCCAGCGCAGGCGGCGCCGCCCGGTCAGGTGCTGCACCAGGAGCACGGCGAACAGCAGCAGGACGACCCCCTCCTTCCACAGGGAGAGGATCCTGATCCAGGAGTCGGGCCAGCGCAGCTGCCAGGTGACCACCCGCAACAGGCCGTCATACAGCGGGATCATGGCCAGCAGGCTGGCGAAGAGCAGGAAGGGCCGCACCCAGGCCACGACCAGGACCAGGGCGCCCAGGGCCAGGGCCAGGCCGGGCACCGGCCGCAAGTAGATGCCCACGGCCAGCGCCAGCAGGCCCAGCAGCACCAGGCTGGCCAGGGACAGGGAGAGGCGCGTCCGTGGCGTGGGGGGGGAAACCGGCTGCGTTGTCACCTATCTTACCTCAACGCCTGGCCGCGGCCTCACTGCACGTAGCCCAGCCCGCGCAGGCGGTGCTCGATGATGGCCTCGTCGTCACCCGCATAGTCCGCGGTCGCAGCCTCCGCCTCCCCCGGGGCTGCGAAGCGCACGGGGTGCTCCCGCAGCCAGGACGCTTCGAAGGCCTCCTGCAGGACCGTGCCATCCATGTCGTCGGGAATGGGCACGCCCAGGTAGTGCAGGATAGTAGGCGCCAGGTCCCACAGCATGCTCTCGGCCAGCGTGGGGCCTTGCCGCACGCCCGGCCCGGCCAGGACGAAGATTCCGTGCAGGCGATGGCCGCCGTTGTTGAGGTTGGGCCGCAGGGGTGGAACCTCGGGGGGTGGCCCAGCCACGCCGGGCACATAGAGGCCGCGAATCACCCGGGTGGTCTGCCAGCGGATCAAGATGTCGGGCGCCCGCTCGAGATAGGGTCCGCTGTAGACCTCCTCGCGCTTGACAGCCATCTCCAGCACCGGCTGGTGGTCGGCCACATCGCGGGTGGCATGGAGCTGGCTAATGATCTCATCGCGCAGTGCATCGTACCGGGAGGGGGGCACGATGCCGTGGGGCTCCCGGCCCTGCAGGTTGATCCAGATGTCGTCCCGGCTGCCGTAGGCATAGGCCTCCGTCCGGCGCCAGTCGATGCGGCCAAAGGCGAGTATGGTCTCCATCTGCTCCCGCAAGCCGGGTAGCAACCGCACCAGGCGCAGCTTGGCCTGGCGGGACAGATTGTGGTCCAACAACTCGTAGCCCCAGCGCAGGGGAGCCGCCGCGGCCTGGCGCAGCTGGCCGCTGAGGTCCGGCTGTTCGTCGACGGTGTGCAACAGGCCCAGGCTGGCCAGCCAGTTGTTGAGGTACTCGGCCCCGCGCTGGTTGAAGCCGCCGCCGTGGTCGCTCATCAACATGATCGCGGCGCCGGGCGCCAGCGCCGCCAGCTCTCCGACGATGGCGTCCATACGCTGGTAGACCCGCTTGATGACATCACGATAGACGGCGGCCTCGGCCGGGTCGTACTCCGGGTGCGTGGGATCCATGTCCTTCCAGAAGAAGTGATGGGCGTTGTCGGGGGCGGTGAACGTGACGTGGAACACGTCCCAAGGCTCCGTGCTGAGCAGGTGGCGGGCATAGGCCGCCCGTTTGTCCGCGGCATCGAAGAGAGCCTGCACGGCCAGGTCGCGGCGGCCCATCTTCATGAAGCTGGGCAAGCCCGGCTCAACTACATAAGGGCCGACCCGGGCCTGCAGGTCCTTGATCAGGTCAGGGGGATGGCTGAAGCCCGGGCTGTCGACCCCTGGGGCGTCGAGCCCGGCCAGCATGGCCCCGTTCACGGCCTCGGCCGGAAAGGTCATGGGCACATTGATCACGGCCACCCGCTTGCCTGCGCGGCTGGCGATCATCCACCAGCTCTCGCCTCGGCGGAAGCTGCCGTTGAGGTAGCGGGTCTTGTAGGTACCGTCGATGCGCTCGTTGAAGTAGTAGATGCCGTGCTTGCCGGGGTTCTTGCCGGTGGCATAGCTGGTCCAGGCCGGGGCACTGTTCTGGTTGGGCACCGACCTGAGCGCGGCGCTGCTGCCCTCGGCTATCAGCCGGGCCATATGGGGTAGCTCGCCGGCCGCAGCCCATGGCCGGATGAGGTCGAAGGTAGCCCCATCGAGGCCCACGATAAGCAGTCGAGGTCGAGACGGCATGGTTCTCCTTGAGGGCCAGGCCGCGCGCGCGGCCGTGGCAGGGCCTCATTATAGCGTCAGGGAGGGCGTTACACAAGTAGGGGCCGGGCGCGGCCGGGGTGGATGAAGAGGTGAGATGCCGCACTGGGGGCGCGTGCTCGGATGGACGGCTCGCGCAGGCGACGATGTCTCCGCTAGCGACGTTGGCGGCCAGACCCGTCCAGCATAACAGTGGAAGGGTGCACGTCATAGGACCGGACCAGCCTGAGTGACCTACCGCGTCTGCAGACTAGACCAGTCTAAGTGCTCGTGATCGACTGGTTTCAAACACAGCCTTATGATACAATGTCCCCATCTGGGTTGTCGCCGATCGCTCATAAGGGTTGCTAGTCCGTGTCTACCACCACCACCTTTCCTCTGGCCTTCCTGGCTCGCATGGCCGCGCTGTTAGACGAGGAGTTCCCCGGCTTCCTGGTGGCGCTAAGCCAGCCGCCGCGCTCGGCGCTGCGCGTGAACACGCTCAAGGTTGACGTGCAGCGGTTCCGCGAGCTATGCCCCTGGGAGCTGCAGCCCGTTCCCTGGTGCCCGGAGGCCTTCCTTCTATCGCGCCACAACACGGCCAGTATGTATCCGCTCTACGATGCCGGCCTGTACTACATCCAGGAGCCCAGCACCACGGCCGTGGCGTCCCTGGTGGCGCCGCAGCCCGGCGAAAGGGTGTTGGACCTGTGCGCGGCGCCCGGCGGCAAGGCTACCCACCTGGCCGCACTCATGCAGGGCCAGGGGGTGCTGGTCGCTAACGAGATCGAGGGCAAACGGGCCGAGGTCCTGGCCCGCCACCTGGAGCTGTGGGGCGCGCGGCACGCCATCGTGCTCAACGAGACCCCTGAGCGCCTGGCCGAGCGCTGGCCGGCCTGCTTCGACCGTGTATTGGTGGACGCGCCCTGTTCGGGGGAGGGCATGTTTCGCAAAAACGAGCAGGCGCGGCTGCACTGGAGCGAGGCCCACGTGGCTGGCTGTGCCCTGCGGCAGCGAGATATCCTCGACACCGCGGCCCGGCTGGTGCGCCCCGGCGGTATCTTGGCCTACGCCACCTGCACCTTTGCGCCGGAGGAGAACGAGGGCGCCATGTGGCGCTTCCTGCAGCAGCATCCGGACTTCGAGCTGGTGCAGCCCGCGACCGACTTCGGCCTGGCTCCGGGCCGACCGGAGTGGGCCGACTGGCCGGCAGCTGCGCTGGTCGAGGAGGAGGCTCCCCAGGACTATCCCCCGCGGCGGCAATCCTTGCAGCGCACTGTGCGGCTGTGGCCCCACCGGGCCGAGGGCGAGGGGCATTTCATCGCCCTGCTGCGCCGCGCTGGGGATGGCCCGGCCGAGGCCTGGACGATG
>JAULUH010000063.1:0-290 GCA_032111745.1 Anaerolineae bacterium
GGCCCATGCCGTCAAGATCAGCCGGGATTTCCTGGGCGACGACCGCTTCGTGATGTTCCTGGGCGACAACGTCATCGAGGGCGGCATCAGCGGCCTGATCGGCGAGTTCGCGCACAGCGAGTGGAATAGCCAGATCGTGCTGACCCGGGTCGAGACTCCCGAACAGTACGGCGTGGCCGAGCTGGCCGAGGATGGCTCCATCCGCCGCCTGATCGAGAAGCCCAAGGAACCGGCCAGCGACCTGGCCCTGGTGGGCATCTACATGTTCGACCACCACGTGTTCGAGGCGG
>JAULUH010000063.1:300-1784 GCA_032111745.1 Anaerolineae bacterium
AGGCCATCAAGCCCTCCTTTCGCGGGGAGCTGGAGATCACCGACGCCATCCAGTGGCTGGTGGACCAGAACTACCGGGTGCACCCCTACGTGCACCGGGGGTGGTGGATCGACACCGGGCGGCCCGGCGACATGCTCAGCGCCAACGACAAGGTGCTGGAGGAGCTCAGGCACGAGATCCGCGGCTTCGTGGACAAGGACTCCCGGGTCAGCGACAACGTGACCGTGGAGGAGGGCGCCGAGATCATCAACAGCGTGGTGCGTGGCCCGGCCATCATCGGCGAGGGCACCCGCATCGTCAATTCCTACGTCGGCCCCTTCACCTCCATCTACCATCACTGCCTGGTCGAGGACGGGGAAATCGAGCATTGTATCATCCTGGAGCACTCCGTGATCCAGGATATCCCGGTGCGCATCGCGGACAGCCTGATCGGGCGCAACGTGGAGCTGCGCCGCTCGCCCTACAAGCCCAAGGCTTACAAGCTGACCCTGGGGGACCACAGCAAGGTCGGCATCCTGTAGGAGGGTATGGGTGCCCCGTTCACTTCCCGCCCTGGCCTCGGGCATCGTGCAGAGCGATCGTACCTGGTGGGTGCGGTCGGCCGCGGCCCGCTTCGAGCAGGCGCCGCTGGTGCCGGCCTACCACGTCGACCCTGAGCTGGACGGCGAAGGGCAGCAGCGGCGGGCGGCCCAGGTGCTGGCCGAGCTGGCCCCCAAGCTGGCCCGCCTGAGCGAGGCCTTCCCGCATTGGCAGGTCTTCGAGCCCGGCCCCTACTTCGACCTGTACGACGGCCACCTGGGCCACTTCTGCCGGGTCGAGGAGACCCACAGCGCGGTGCGGGTGCGCCTGTACGCCGACCTGTTGCTGCCGGCCTTTCGCCGCGCCGAGCGCTACTGGGTGGAGACCTTCCTGCCGGCCTACCACGCCGCGCAGGCCAGCCCCAACGGCACCGGCCGCCACTCCGCCGACCCCTTTGGCGCCTACCTGGTGGACGAGGTAGTGCCGGAGCTGGTGGCTCGCCTGCGCCTGGCGGAGGCGAGCATCGAGGGCACGCTGGGCGTGCTGGGCACCAACTTGGAGCTATTGAACTTCCTGGGCGGCCTGGAGGAGCGCATCCAGCACCGGCCGCGGGCGGTGGCCCCCGGCCTGCCCCCGGGGCTGCAGCGCCTGCCGCGCCAGATGCCCACCCTCACCCTCGACGCCTGGTTCACCCGGGACGAGGTGGAATGGCCTGAGACCCGGGAACCACAGCCCGATAGCCCTGTGGTGCACGCCGAGAGGAGAGACTCCTGACATGCGCAACATCATGGTGACCGGCGGTGCCGGCTTCATCGGCTCCAATTTTGTGAGATACATGCTGGACAAATACCCGGACTACCGGGTGCTGGTGTTCGACAAGCTGACCTACGCCGGCAACCTGGACAACCTGCTGGACGTGTCGGAGGATGAGCGGTACAGCTTCGTGCACGCGGACATCGCCGACG
>JAULUH010000064.1:0-5098 GCA_032111745.1 Anaerolineae bacterium
CGTTTGTTCCAGAAAGGATATACCCTCCTCGCTTCGCAAACCGGACTGGACCTGCTCCCCCTGGTGCCTGGGAAGGCTGCACACCACACAGATAGCCACCTGATGCCCCGTTGGGCGACCGACCTAGCTGGCCCCGAGCTACGGACCATTGTTGAGCCCCTTATCGGTGTACGCGCCCTGCTCCCCGCCGCCCAGGGCCGGGTGGCTTCCACCACCTGGCGAGTCCTCAACGCCGATGGCAAGATGGTGGCCCGTCTCGACCTGCAGGTGGCGCAGCCCTGCCATCCTACCGCACGGGCGACGCCAAGCGGCCAGCTTGTACTGCATGGTATCAAGGGCTATGGCAAGGACCGGGGCTGGCTGGCCGCCACGCTCACCGCCGCAGGCTGGCAGGAGACCCGGCAGGACGCCATCTACCTCAACCTGCTGGCCCTGGCCAGCCGCACCCCAGGCGATTACTCCGCGGCTCTGGACCTGCAGCTTGAGCCCACCATGCGTAGCGATGAAGCCACCAAAGCTATCCTGCGCCGGCTGCTGGCTATCATGCAGGCCAACGAATCCCTGATCATGCAGGACATCGACGTGGAGTTCCTCCACGACTACCGGGTCGCCATCCGGCGTACCCGCTCGGTGCTGGGCCAGCTCAATCAGGTGTTTGCTCCGGCGACCGTAAAGCGCTTCCAGCAAGATTTCGCCGCCATGGGCCGTGCGTCTAACCGCCTGCGCGACCTCGACGTATACCTGTTGCGCCAGGAGGAGTACACCGCCATGGTGCCGCCAGAGCTGCGCCAGGCCATTGGTCCGCTGTTCGAGTACCTGCGAGCCCAGCGCGCCAGCGCCCTGGCCGAGGTCGCCGCCGAGATCGCCTCCCCCCCCCACGCCACCATCATGCACGACTGGCAGCAATTCCTGAGCGAGCCGGGCGGCGAACACCCGGAGACTAGAGACGCTGCCCGGCCCGTGATCGACCTGGCCCAACAGCGGATCATCAAGCGCTATCGGCGCATCGTCAAGGCCGGCAACCAACTGCTCCACGGCGACACGGGCGTCGACGAGGTCGAGCTGCACGCGCTCCGCATCGAATTCAAGAAGCTGCGCTACCTGCTGGAGTTCTTCGAGAGCCTGTTTCCCGGCAAAACCCTCAAGCGCCTGGTGAGCCAGCTCAAGGACGTGCAGAATATCCTGGGGGAGATCAACGACCTGCGCATGCAGGAGACCTACCTCGAAAACATCGTGATGGAGCTGCCTGTGGCCAACGCCGGCGATCGGGCCACCATCCTGGCCGTGGGCTGCCTGGTCGGCAAGCTCGACGATCGCACCGAGGCCGCCAAGGAGAACTTTGCCCCCGCTTTCGCGCGTTTCGCCGCGGCCGAAACCAGGGCTCAGTTCCGGGAGCTGGCCACCTTCGCCGCGCGCGCCCAGGGGGATGACGTCCCATGACCGTGCTCACGCTGTATAGCCACAAGGGTGGTGTCGGCAAGACCGCCACCGCCGTCAACCTGGCCTACCTGGCCGCACAGTCCGGTGCCCGCACCCTGATCTGCGACCTGGACGCCCAAAGCTCCAGCACCTACTACTTTCGGGTCAAGCCCAGGCTCAAAGGGGGCGCCAAAAGCCTGCTCAAAGGATCGATTGCCAGGAGCATCAAGGGCACGGACTACGATAACCTGGACCTGCTGCCCGCCGACCTGCGCCTGCGCGATCTGGCCATTGACCTGGAGGGCTCCAAGCACACCAGGACCCGCCTCCGCCGCGTCCTGGAGCCCCTGCAGAAGGAGTACCAGCTCATCGTGCTGGACGCGCCTCCCACCATCGGCCTGGTGGCTGAGAACGTGTTCGACGCCTCCGATTACCTGCTGGTGCCCCTGATACCCACCCCCCTCTCCCTGCGTACCCACCACCAACTGCTGCAGTTTCTCGGCGATGGCAAGTACGACACCAGCCGCGTCCACGCCTTTTTCTCCCTGGTAGACCGGCGCAAGAAGCTGCACCGCGAGCAAATGGAGCAGGCGGCAGCCGAGTTCCCCGGCACCCTGCAAACCGCCATCCCCTACCTCTCCCAGATCGAGCGCATGGGTGTCGAACGCCAGCCGGTGCCAGCCTTTGCAGCCCGCTCCACCGCCGCCAGCTGCTACCGGAGCCTCTGGGAGGAGGTCGCCGCCAGCCTGTTTCCCAATTAGCTCATCCCATGATAGCAGCCGGAGGGCGAGGAGACCTTGTCCCTACGCGGGGATGAGGGTGTAGGCGTGGCCGGAGGGCGAGGAGACCTCGCCCCTACTTGGCATTTCCCGGCGCCCCGTGTATAATGCCGCCAACTGGAATCTGTCTTACCAACCCTAGAGGCGAGACAATGCCGATCGGCCAATGGCGCTTCCCACAGCCGTGGAAGTCTCATCGTAGCCGGGACTGCGATGGCTGTCCATCACCAAGTCGCTATGTCAAAACAGCATAGCGGCTTTTTTCTTTGTCGTCACGCCCGGTCCTATCACAAGTGTGCATTCAGTTGAAGGAGGTATGTCGATGATCAGCGGTTTCAACGATCGCGTGGCCCGGATCGACCTCACCACAGGCGAGGTCACCTACGAGCCGCTCAACGCAGAGGATGTGCGCAAATACGTGGGCGCCCGCGGGCTGGGCGTCAAGTATGTGCTCGACAACGGCCCCCAGGTCGAACCTTTCTCGCCCGACAACCTGTTGTGCGTCATGAACGGCCCCCTCACCGGCACCGAGGTCAAGATGAGCGGCCGCCTGGCGGTGATCACCAAGTCCCCGCTCACCGGCACGGTGACCGACAGCCACATGGGCGGCTGGACCGCAGCCAAGCTCAAGTGGGCCGGCCTGGATGGCCTGCTGTTCAAGGGCAAGGCCGACAGCCCGGTCTACGCCTACGTGGCAGATGGCGAGGTGGCACTGTATGACGCCTCGGCCGTCTGGGGATTGGACACCGACGACGCCATCCACTATCTGCAGCACGAGCACGGCGAGGACTGCTCCGTGATGGCCATCGGCCCGGCGGGCGAGAACCTGGTGCGCTTCGCCAACTTCATCAACGAGCACAATCGCGCCGCCGGCCGTGGTGGCACTGGTGCGGTTGCCGGCTCCAAGAATCTCAAGGCCATCGTGATCAAAGGCGACAAGGCCAACCAGCCCAAGCCCGCCGATCGCACGGCCTTCAAGGAATCGGACAAGAAGGCCCTGGCCGCCATCATGAACGAGGCGATCATCACGGCCCCGCGCAAGGGTAGCCTGAGTGTGTACGGCACCAACGTGCTCATGAACATGGTCAACGTCATCGGCGCCCTGCCCGCCAAGAACTCCCAGCACACCTCATTTGCCGATGCCGAGCTCATCTCGGGTGAGTACGTCCGGGAGAACATCCTCACCGACGACCCGACCTGCCATGCCTGCCCTGTGGCCTGCAAGAAGGAGTTTGAGATCACCGAAGGCAAGTGGAAGGTCAAGGGCGAGAGCTACGAATACGAGTCGGCCTGGGCATTCGGCGCCAACTGCTTCACTGGTGACACCGCAGCTGTGGGCTACATGATCATCCAGTGCAACCGCTTTGGCATGGACACCATCGAGATGGGCAACGTGCTGTCCATGACCATGGAGGCCACGGACAAGGGCTACACCAACGGCAACGGCATGGCCTGGGGCGACACCGACGCCATGGCGGCCATGATCGAGCGCGTGGCCTACCGCAAGGACGATTTCGCCCGTATGTTGGGTGAGGGCACCTACAACGCTGCGGTAGCTATGGGCGATCCCGACATCGCCATGTCCGTCAAGGGCCAGGCCATCCCGGCCTACGACCCACGTGGCATCAAAGGCATGGCCCTGGGCTATGCCACCAGCAACCGCGGCGCCTGCCACCTGCGCGCCTACACCCCCGCCGCCGAAGTTCTCGCTAACGTGCTCGGTGCGGTAGGGCTGACCGATCACCTGGCCTGGGAGGGCAAGGCCAACCTGACCATCATCTTCCAGCATGTCCACACCATGACCGACTGTCTGGATCTGTGCAAGTTCTCGACCTTTGCCGAGAGCCTGGACGACTTCGCTGCCCAATACAGCACCTTCACCGGCATGGAGATGAACGCCGGCGACCTGCTCAAGC
This sequence comes from Anaerolineae bacterium, assembly GCA_032111745.1. Lineage (GTDB taxonomy): Bacteria > Chloroflexota > Anaerolineae > JAAEKA01 > JAAEKA01 > JAULUH01. The sequence continues at coordinate 4,115 of JAULUH010000064.1, forward strand.
TGGGCGAGCGGGTGTGGAACCTGGAGCGCTACTACAACAACCTGGCCGGCATCGCCGAAGGCAGCGACTATTTGCCCAAGCGCTTCCTGGAGGAGCCCGCGGATGGCCAGGGCTCCGCGGGCAGCGTGGTCGAGCTGCCCCAGATGCTGGCCGAGTACTACACCCTGCGCGGCTGGGAGAATGGCGTCGTTCCCCAGAGCAAGCTCAAGGAGTTAGAGATCATCTAGCCCCTGCCGGCAAGTGAAAGAGGCCCGGCTCCCTGAATGATTCAGGGAGCCGGGCCTCTTTGCGGTATCAATCCGAGAGTAGAGACGCAAAATCTTGCGTCTCTACGGTTCAGCCAATCCAGAACACACCCATCTCAAATCGTTCGCCCAAGCCAGGCCTGCGGGGTCGCCAAGCCGGCTCAGCCGGCGTGCTCGACGGTCACTACATGGCGCCGGATGCGATAGGAGCCGCTCTTAGCCAGCACCCGGCTGACATGCTGTTCGGGCACGTCGACGAACGTGCGGGCCTGCTCGATGGAGATCTTGCCCAGCACGTGGCCCGGGATCGCCGCATGGGCTGCAATTGCGCCCACCACGTCGCTGGGCCGCACGCCATGGTCACGCCCGGCATTGAGAGCCAACCGCACCATGCCCTTCTCGTGAGCGCCTCCATCGCGTGCGCTGCGGCCAGGCCGCAGCACGCCCACAGGCCGGGACTCGCCGTCACGACTGCGGCGTTCCGGCCGCCCCGGCTTCTGCCGCAGGGTCACCTTGGTGCTGTCCGGCCCCGGGCGACCCCTGGATTGCTTCTGTTCTGGCGGCCGGCTTTCCTCCACGGTGCTCACCGGCTCGATCGAGCGATGCTGCTCCGTCGCCCGCACCAGCTTCAGGGCCGCCACGGCGATCTCGGCCAGCTCGTGGCCCGCTTCGGTCATCTCGGCGATCATCTCCCGCTCCCGCGCGCCGCGTCCACGCGCCAGCCATACCTGCATCTTCT
>JAULUH010000065.1:0-9444 GCA_032111745.1 Anaerolineae bacterium
AGCAGCCAGCGGGCGACAGCGCGCCAGGGTGCCCGATCCCGATCTGTGTTGACAAACGCGGTGGGCTGCATGATAATCCGATTGTATGTAGAACCCGCAAGGTGACAAGGTGGTGGTTCCCGGCGGCCGCGGTCTCATGACTTCGATCCGGTTTCGATACGGCAGCATCCTGGTTATCCTGCTCTATGGGCTTATGGCCCTGGCCTATGGCGTGGTCAATCCGGCCTTCGAGAGCCCCGACGAGCTGTACCACTTCGACTATGTGGAGGAATTGCTGCGCTCGCGGCGCCTACCCGTGGTGGGGACCGAGCTGAGCGAGTTCCACCAGCCGCCCCTCTACTACCTGGCGGGCGCGGTGGCGACGGCCTGGTTGCCGCCGGGCCCGCCAGCTCCCCAGGTGATCGCGCGCAATGTGTACTGGCCCTGGCGCATCGGGGAGGTGGGGGTCGACAACAAGAGCCAGTTCGTGCATGGGCCTGAGCAGGCCTTCCCGTACACGGGACTCTGGCTCAGGCTGCACCTGGTGCGGGTGCTCTCGGTGTTCTGGGGTGCGGTCACGGTTTGGTTGACCGGGAGGCTAGCCCTCCAGCTTTGGCCCGGGCGATTTGCGGTCGCCCTTCTGGCTATGGCCTTCGTGGCCTTTCTGCCGCAGTTCCTGTTTGTCTCCAGCTCGGTCTCTAACGACATCGCGGCCACCGCCCTGAGCGCGGGCATCCTGGTCGCGCTGGGGCGGTTCCTGGTCGAGACCGGCGAACCAGGGCAACCGGCCCACCCCTATCGCTGGGCTGCGGTGGTGGGGGGGCTGCTGGGGCTGGCCGCGCTGGTCAAGATGAGCCTTCTGATCCTCTGGCCGCTGGTGGGCCTGGTGCTGGTGCTGCGGGCCCTGGTGGACCGGCCGCCCGGGCAGGGCACGCTGGCGCGCAGCTATCTGCTGCTGGTGGCTACGGCCCTGGTGGTGGCGGTGCCGTACTTGGTGCGCAACTGGTCGATCTACGGTGACCCGACGGCCTTGAGCCAGATGGATGCCGTGTGGGGACGGCGAGAGCCGCCGCTGGCCTGGGCGGAAACCGTCACGAGATTGCCAAACATCTGGACGTCGTTTTGGGCGCGCTTTGGCTACGGCCAGATCCCGGTGCCCAACGCGCTGTACGTGGCTGCGGCGGGGCTGGTGCTGGTGGCCCTGGTGGGGCTGGTGTTGGCCTGGCACCAGCACAGGCCGTTGCGGCGCCAGATGGGCCTGCGCTTCTGGCTGTTGGTCTATGGCGTCCTATTGAGCCTGGCTTTCCTGGCCGCGGTCATTCGCTATTCCCAGACGAGCTTCAACGGCGACTTCGGCCGCTTCGTCTTCCCGGCGCTGCCGGCTGTGGCTGTGTTGCTGGCCCTGGGGTGGATCACGGCGCTGGGCCAGCTTGGCGTCTCCCGGCCGGCGACGGCCGCAGGCCTGGCCACTGTCATGCTGGCGTTTAGCCTGTGGGCCCTGCTGGCGATCTTGCGCCCGGCTTATGTGGTGCCAGGCGGGGCTGCCAGTGTGGCGGCCGACGACAGAGGCGAGGTGGGGTCCGAAAGGTATCTCGGCGACGTGGCTGTGTTGCGCCGGGCGACAGTCCTGAATCCACTGCTCACCCCGGGCGGCGATGCTGAGGTGGAAGTCGAGTTGATGCCATTGCGGCGCACGGCATCGCCGCTGACGCTCTTCATCTGGCTGGTGGGTCCAGACGGCCAGCGCTTGGGCGACAGGCATTCCTATCCCGGCCTGGGGCGCCTGAGCACGACGTTCTGGCAACCGGGCGAGCCGGTTGTAGATCGGTACAAAGTGCCGGTGGACGAGGCCCTGTCACAAGGTGTGGCCCCGGCCGCGGTTAGTGTATTTGTCGGGCTCTACGATCGGGCGGCGGACGAGATCCTGCCCGTGACCGAGGGGCTGGGCGGAGCGCAGGTTGGGCAGCCGGTGGCCGAGGCGAAACTGGCTCCTCAGGGGCTGGAGGATGGCGCGCCAATTGGTTCGTCCCCGGCGCTGGCCACTTTCGGCGACAGCCTGCAGCTGAATATGGCGGACTTCCCGGCGCTGGCCGAGCCAGGCTCCACAGTTCCTGTTATGCTGGATTGGACGGTGCTTAAGCCACCAGGGTGCGACTGCAAGCTCTTCGTGCACCTGGTAGGCATGGACGGCCTCGACCCGCTGGCTCAGGTCGACGAGGCCATCCTGCAGGGACGGTATCCTTCGCGGCTGTGGGCTGCCGGGGAACAGCTGCGCGACAGGCATGAGCTGGCGATCCCGGCGTCTCTGGCGCCAGGGTCCTATCGCCTGGTCATGGGTCTATTCCGGGATGAGCCGGGCTGGCCGCGCCTGCCAGTGCAGGCTGGGGCGGGGGATACGGGGGAGAGCAGCTATGTGTTGGGACAGATTGAGGTAGGTGGGACTTCTCCCGGTGCGGCCGGGCCAGACCGTGGTCTCAGAGGGGCCTGGCCCCAGGAATTTGACAAGGTCCGGCCCCGCCGGTATAATTTCGTGTTGTCGACAAGCGCGGGGCTGTAGCTCAGCTGGGAGAGCGCTACAATCGCACTGTAGAGGCCAGGGGTTCGACTCCCCTCAGCTCCACCTGGCAGGCGTCGACACCGATCCATGGGGCAGTAGCTCAATTGGGAGAGCACCACAATGGCATTGTGGGGGTCAGGGGTTCAAGTCCCCTCTGCTCCACCAGGAAACGAGACCGCAGCCTGACTAGGCTGCGGTCTCGTTTTGTACCATCTGGTTCGCGATTGCGAGCCTAGGACTGTCGGACAAAGCGATAGATATGGCTTCTGTATTGATCGAAATCGTCGAGGTTCTCCTTTAGAATGCCATAGAGCATAGCGACGTCTACTTCCCAGTAGAGATGAACCAAGCGATTTCGTAGACGTGCCATCTTGTGAAGAGTGAGCAGGAAGTTTTGGTCGACGATGCCGTTTTCGGCCAGGACTGAGAAACTATCCACATAGGACTCAGGCGAACGAAACCCTTCGCTGGCGATGATATGGTTTGCTGCGTCGATACAGGATTCCACTGCCACCTGCAGGTAATACTTGGCTGCTCCTAACTTCACCATGTCGTTTGCTAGCTCGTCGAACGGGAGCTCAGCCAGTTGCTGCAATTGGTCGACGTATAGCTCCAAGTGAGAAAGAATCGAATCGATCTTGTCCACGTCAATCATAAAGCCCCTTCGCTTTCAACTCTTCTTCCATTCGGGCGAAGCGGGCTTGGCGCATCATTGCCAGAACCGGCTGAAAGTCAAAATAGGACTTTCGCGTCTGCGTCTCGTAAGCCACGCGGAAGTCGTCATCCGCGCAATAGAGTAGAATCCCCTCTATCAGAACCTTGCCCTGTACCCTGAGCGGAGCGGCGTCGATGGAGCGGATATCAGCATTGGCGATACCGCAACATCTTTCGAGCTCTGCTTCGAGGTCCAACTCCAGCATCAGGCGACCGTAGGGATCCAGATCACAGTCTGGCTTTAGCACGAGTGCGATGTCAATGTCGCTGAACGGGGTCGTCTCACCGGAGGTCGTGGAACCATACAGATATGCTATTGCCACAGGACGATCCTGCAGGATCTCCGCCAGGGCCATCTTGAGTAGTTCGATGGCATCTCGGATGCTCTCAGCAGGAGTTCCTGGATCGTTCGATTGAATTCTGTTGCGCCCGTGTTCATGCACCATGAACGGATTGTACCACCGCAAGCATGGCACAACAAGCGACGTCGAGTTCGGAAAGTCCCCGAAGACATCTGGTTTGGGTGATTCGCCTCTGGTTCCGCTCTGGACTCCTCCGGTCCAAGGTCCGCTCTGCGCTCTTTGCGCCTTTGCGGTACGCCTCCGGCGTCTGGAGTCCCTGTTTCCTCCCGCCTGGCCTGAGCCTTGCCCGTCGTCCCTTGTTTGACATTACCTCTCATGTGGTCTATACTCTTCAGACAATTTGCGCACATCAAAGACGAAGATCGGGAGCAGTAAGCCAGCGCCGCAGAGAGCGGGCGGATGGTGCAAGCCCGCAGGCACCCCGGCGCGTGCCGTTGCCAAGGCGGAACTCGCCCGGGAGTCGCGTTCGCCAACGCCTGCCGAGCCAGGCCAGTAGCGAGCGCCGGGTGACCCCGTTAGCGGTCGACCGAGCGGAAGCGGATCCGTGTTGAGGGATCTGTCTTCAAGCAGGGTGGTACCGCGGAGCAACGCCTTCGTCCCTGAGTGGACGAGGGCCTTTTTTTTGCCGAGACCGCAAGCATCGTCGAGGAGACCAGCCATGGCAGAGCGATACGTACCGCAGAAGATCGAGCCGAAGTGGCAGGAGAAGTGGGAGTCGGAAGGGCTGTACAGGACCGTCGAGGATCCCGAGCGACAGAAGTTCTACTTCCTGACCATGCTGCCCTACCCCTCCGGTGACCTTCATATCGGTCACTGGTATGCCATGACACCCTCCGATGCTGCGGCACGCTATCGGCGCATGCAGGGCTACAACGTCTTCTTTCCCATCGGCTTCGACGCGTTCGGCCTGCCGGCCGAAAACGCGGCGATCAAGCATGGCATCCACCCTTACCCGTGGACCATGCAGAACATCGCCAACATGCGCCGCCAGCTGCGCTCGATGGGCGCCATGTGGGCCTGGGATCGCGAGGCGGTCAGCTGCGACCCTGAGTACTACAAGTGGACCCAGTGGTTGTTCCTGAAGCTGGTCGACATGGGGCTGGCCTACCGGGAGTTCGCACCGGTGGACTGGTGTCCCACCTGCAACACCACCCTGGCCCGGGAGCAGGTGTGGGGTGACGATCGGCACTGCGAGCGCTGCGGCACGCCGGTGATCAAGAAGGAGCTGAACCAGTGGAAGTTCCGCATCACCAATTATGCAGAGGAGCTGCTGCAGGGCCTGGACACCATCGACTGGCCCGAGCGGGTCAAGGTGATGCAGACCAACTGGATCGGCCGTTCCGAAGGTGCCGAGGTGACCTTCCGGGTGGCGCCTGAGTACCTGGCGGACGCCCGGGAAGGCGAAGGTGACCTGGAGGTCTTCACCACCCGCCCCGACACCTTGTGGGGCGCGACCTTCATGGTGCTGGCGCCGGAGCACCCGCTGGTGGACCGGATCAGCACCGGTGAGCAGCGACCGGCGGTGGAGGCCTACGTGGAGCAGGCCCGCCGCCTGGATGACATCGCGCGGGCGGCCGTGGACAAGGAGAAGACGGGCGTCTTCACAGGGGCGTATGCGATCAACCCGGTGAACCACCAGCACATCCCCATCTGGATCGCGGACTACGTGCTGATGACCTATGGCACCGGCGCCATCATGGGCGTGCCGGCCCACGACGAGCGCGACTTCGACTTCGCCCTGAAATTCGGCCTGTCCATCATCCCGGTCATCGACCGCCCGGATGGCCGGGCCAAGAGCCTGGTCTGGGATGGCTCTGTCGTCGATAGCTTCGAGGCGGCCCTGCAGGCTGCCGGCATTGCCTATGCCTACTACACCATCGCCGGCCGGGGCCGCTTTGTGGGCGTGCCGCTGGAGAGCGATGCGGAGATAGAGAAATACACCGCCATCGTGCAGGCACATCTGAGGCCGGGCCACTGGACCGACATCGTGGGCCGGGGCTGGCAGGTGGTGTTCCCGCGCGACATCCTGACCCTGGACTCCATGGCGGCCGACGCGGCCATCGTCAAGCGCTGCCATGCGGGCTACGACTATATGCGCCAGTTCCGCACGACCATGGAGATGTGGCACGCCTCGGAGTGGTACCGGGATGTGCTCTTTCACCACGAGTTCGGCACCATGATCAGCTCGGGCGAATTCAGCGGCACGCCGGGCGACCGGGCCAAGGCCGATGTGACCCGCGGGCTGGAGGCCCAGGGCCTGGGACGCCCGGCGATCAACTACCGGCTGCGCGACTGGCTGATCAGCCGCCAGCGCTATTGGGGCGCGCCGATACCGATGATCCACTGCCCGGCGTGCGGCACGGTGGCGGTGCCCTATAGGGACCTGCCTGTGGTGCTACCGGAGGATGCCGAGTTCCTGCCCACCGGCGAGAGCCCGCTGAAGTTCCATGAGGGCTTCCGGCACGTGAAATGCCCGCAGTGCGGCGGTGACGCCGAGCGCGAGACCGATACCATGGACACGTTCATGTGTTCGTCGTGGTACCACTATGCCTATGTCACGCCCTATTTCAGGGCTGGCGAGGCTCTGAGCCCGGATGACAGGCCCTGGGATCCGTCCCTGGGTGGCTACTGGCTGCCCGTGGACCAGTATACGGGTGGCATCGAGCATGCCACCATGCACCTGATCTACACGCGTTTCTTCACCAAGGCCATGCGGGACATGGGGCTGGTGCCCTTCGACGAGCCGATGCTGCGCCTGTTCAACCAGGGCATGATCCTGGGCGAGGACAACGAGAAGATGTCCAAGAGCCGGGGCAACGTGGTGGCCCCGGATGACCTGGTGCAGCGCTACGGCGCGGACACCGTGCGCGCCTACCTGATGTTCATCGGCCCCTGGGATGCCGGCGGCCCGTGGAACAGCCAGGGCATCGAGGGTGTGCATCGCTTCCTGCACGACGTGTGGGGCCTGGTGGTGGACGCTGGACGAGGCGACCAAGGCGGGATTGCCCATGCGCCAGGGGCTGGCGAGGGTGAGGTGCGGGAGCTGCGCCGGGCTACCCACCAGACCGTGCGGGATGTCACCGGGGATGTGGAGGCGTTCAAGTTCAATACCATGTTGGCGCGGTTGATGAGCCTGCGCAATACCCTGAAGGCGGTGCGCAACACAACCGCCTATGGTACGGCAGCCTGGGATGAGGCGATAGACGACCTGCTGCTAATGGTGGCGCCGATCGCGCCGCACATCGCCGAGGAGTTGTGGCAACGCCGCCATCCCGGCCCCAGCGTGCATGTGCAGGCCTGGCCGGCGTGGGACGAGGAGGCCGCCCGCGCGGAGGTCATCACCTTGATCGTCCAGGTCAACGGCAAGGTGCGCGGCAAGATCGAGGTGCCGGCCGGTGTCGACGAGGCCGCGGCCCGGGAGCTGGCCCTGGCCGAGCCGAACGTCCAGCGCCATGTCGAAGGCAAGACCGTGCGCAAGGTCATCTTCGCCGGGGGAAAGCTGGTCAACATCGTGGTGTCGTAAGCCGGCTGGATGCCGGCCCACTAGCCAAGAAGCTTTGAGCTGCGACGGCCTGTAGGTCTACGCTCGAACAAAGAAGGGCTGGTCCGTGCGGACCAGCCCTTTGATTACCCTACGAACCGCTCAATGAGCGGGTGGCTACCTCTAGGCGAGACCCAGAAGGCTAAGCACCCAGAGGATGAGCCAGTTGATGACGCCGATGGCGATGGCTGCTACGATGGCGCCGACGAAGCCGGCGACCTTCATGCCGGGGACGAACCGGTCGCTGATCAAGAGAATGACGGCGGACACGATGATGGAGATGATCCCGGCCGGCCCAAGAACCACACGATCACACCGCTGACCAGCCCGATCACGACGGCGGCGATGATCGCGCTGGTGAAGTTCTCGACCGAAAGGCCCAGGTTGAGCCTGCCGACGATGTAGATGACAACGGCAGAAACCAGGATGGCGATAATCACGCCCAAGATTAGGCTAAGCATGTTGGATACTCCTTACTGCATGTGCATGAATAGAAATTGCTGACCCCGATATGAGAATGGGCAGCATAAGCATAACAAAGACCGGACTCGAGAGGCAACAGCTGTAATGAATGGGCTGGTAAGTCACGCTCCTTCCGGACGCTAGGGAAAAGGGTTTCAGGAGCAGTGTGAGCGCCCAAACCCTCTGCTCGCTGCTGTTCCGAGGCTGGCCAGATGGTTGGCTGCCAGTGAGGGCTCGCAGATCACACCCTCGAACCTATTATACACGATATGTGAGAATTTGTCATCATGGTTTTTTCGTCACGAGTTTCTTGACCTTCGACCAGGCGATGGAGCAGTCAATTGTCGCCTGGTGGTCGATAGCAGCCCAGTGACGATGCTTCACTTCCACCGTGGTCTGTGCTGTGCTATACTTGGCCGCGCCATCGATCAGGCTGCTTGGCGCCCACAGCAGGAATAACTCAAAGCTGAATAGCCAGGTGTGTCATGCCGAGTCCAAAGGTTCTCGTCGTCGACGACGAACCAAGCATCGTCAAAACTGTTCAGGCCTATCTGCAGGAGCAGGGCTACCAGGTTCAAACGGCCGGCGATGGCCTGGCCGCGCTCAAAGCCGCGCGCGCGTTCCGGCCCGACCTGGTCGTGCTGGATATCATGCTGCCGGGATTGGATGGTATCGAGGTGCTACGGCGCCTGCGCCAGGAGTCGGACGTCTATGTGCTAATGTTGACCGCGCGGGCCGACGAAATGGACAAGGTGGTCAGCCTGACCCTGGGCGCGGATGACTACCTCGTCAAACCCTTCAGCCCCCGGGAGCTGGTGGCACGCGTCAAGGCCATCCTGCGCCGGGGCCGCGGCGGCGTCCTGGGCGAAGCCGTGCTGGTGTTTAGCCGCCTGCGTATCGATCCCGAGGCCCGTCAGGCCTTCAAGGATGGCGAACCGGTGGATCTCACCTCGTTGGAATTCGCCATCCTGCACACCCTGGCCCGGCATGCCGGACGGGTGTTAAGCCGGGAGCAGCTCATTGAACACGTCTGGGGCCCGGATTACTACGGCGACGAGCGGGTGGTCGACGTCCACATCGGCCGCCTGCGCAAGAAGGTCGAGGACGACCCCGATGGCCCACAGCTGATCGCCACGGTGCGAGGAGCCGGCTATCGGTTTGAGGATTTACCGGCATGAAGGTACTCGAAGGGCTCCGCCGCAGCCTGGGGTGGAAGCTGTTCCTGTCCTACCTGGTCATCATCGTGGTTGCGGTGCTGGTGTTGGCTGGCACGGCCAACTTCCATACCACGACAGCTCTGAACCGCCACATCGAGGACATGCAGGCGGCCTTGCAGCACGGGCCTGACGCCACGACCGACCTGGACGCCAGCCTGCACGAGGCGGTCAACGAGATCATTGCCGTAGCTGCGATCGTAGCCATCCTGGCCGCGGTGATCGTCAGCGTGTTCACCGTGCGCCGCATCGTGACTCCTCTGCAGGCTATGATCGCAGGCAGCCAGCGCATCGCCGGGGGGGACTATCATCAGCGGGTGCCCGTGGCCAGTGAGGATGAACTCGGCGCGTTGGCCCTATCGTTCAATCAGATGGCCTCAGCACTGGAACAGACCGACCAGCGACGCCTGGAGCTGATCGGCAACGTGGCTCATGAGCTGCGCACCCCCCTCTCCAGCGTGCGTGGCACTATGGAGGGACTGGTCGATGGTGTGTTGCCTCCAGACTCTGAAACCTTCCTCAGCGTGCAGCGAGAGGTGGCCCGCCTGCAACGCCTGGTACAAGACCTGGAGGAGTTATCCCGTGCTGAGGCCGGCCAGATCTCCCTCACCCCTC
>JAULUH010000066.1:0-4354 GCA_032111745.1 Anaerolineae bacterium
GGAGAACAACTGTACGGCTCGGGCCTGCGCCACGATCACGGCCCAGGAGCTGTAGCGGTGCGATTACATCACAAATGAAGATACTTGTCAAGGCCTCCGCTAAGAGCGTGTGCGCGACTCGCCTGCCAGCGCGCCTCGCAGCGGATGGCCCAGCGGTGAAGTCGACCTGGTTGCGGTGACCTTCCCAATAGCCGCCAGGGTACCCTAACCGGCCGACCCGGCGATGCTTCGTTGCGGTAGCTGCAACAGCTTGCCGGTGTTCTTTCCGGCTGGCTCAGGCATGCGAGCCTTTGTCTCGAGCCGATCCCACTGCGACAACTGTTCGTAGACTACGTTCCGAATCATGCCAGTAGTAAATCGATAGCCGCCTGCCTCCCCGAGCGAGATAAGGCCTTGCTCCAGACCTTCATCCAGAGAACTCCGGAGCTGTTCAGGATTGCCTGCTGTCCGCTTCAGTTGATCGTGGTGAAAGTCGACACCGATTGCCGCCGCCTGGCACAGCACACGGCGGGTTGGCTCTGAAAGGCGGCCCATCTTCAGCAGGACCAGCTCCCTCAGGGCAAAGGGGATCATGTTGAGTTGGGGCACCCAGCCTGGCTCCAACTGCCAGGTGCCGTCGGGACGCTGGCGCAGCGCCGTGGACTGCAGTTCCGCGATCAGTGCCGCTGCGATCAGTGGATTACCCTGGGATTGATCCATCACATAGTCGACCACCTGGCGGGCCTGCTCCTCCTGGAGCCCCGGCAGGGCTTCGGTCCATGCCCGCACGGCTCGGTTAGACAGGGGCGCCAGCGACAGCACGCCAGCGCGTCCCTCTTGGGCCAGGGAGTGACGCAAGGTGAGCAGAGGTTGATCCGAGGGCAGGCCCTCGGGCTGGTATGCCCCAATCAACCACCAGGGTACGCTGCGCAGGCGAAAGATCAGGTAGCGTAGCAGATCGAAGGACGCCGCATCGGCCCATTGAAGGTCGTCCAGGAAAAGTACGAGCCAGCTCGGCTGCTGAGGTTTGCTCGGAGGTTTCGTCTCCCCCTGGCCTCGACCAGCCACGGTCTTCGTGGGCGGGTTGGACAACTCGGTCAGAAAACGGGCCACGGACTCGTAGAGACGCTGGCGCGCGGTCTCGCTATCACGGGCAGGCCACACCGCTGGCGAGCCGGACACGCTTTCGGCCAGTTCTGGCAGCAACCATGACAGCTCCATCCGCCAAACCTGGTCCAGGCGCCGGATGGTATCCGGTCGTTTCTCGTGCGCCTGACGTAGAAGGTCGGCGATAGGCTGATAGGGCACGGACTCCCGAAAGTCGAGGCAACGGGTGCGCAAGATGGTAACATCGCTGGAGGTGGCTACGAAGCGCAGGAGCTGGCCAACCAGGGCCGTCTTTCCCATGCCCATCTGGCCTTCCACCAGGGTTAGCCTGCCAGGCTTTTTGCGGGCGAGAGCCCACTCATCCTGCAACCAGGCCTGCTCCTGTTCGCGGCCGAACAGCACGGCTCCGGATGGAGAGCCCGCCGGCTGCATGTCGTAGGCATCGTCCCGTATCCGGGCCAGGAGGGCATTGGTCTCCGGCAACGGTTTGGCGTTAAGTTCCTTGGCCAGGATGCGCCGGCAGGTCTCGTATTGGGCCAGTGCGGCAGTGCGATTGCCCGCCAGGGCCTGGAGAAGCATCATCTGGCGGTGCGCTCGCTCCTGCCAGGGCTGCAGCGCCAGGAGGTGCGAGGTGAACTCGATGGCCCTCTGGTAGTTCCCGCTGGCCGCATGGTAGGTGCTCAAACGGTACAGTGCCCCCAGAACCAGTTGGTGCAGATTCTCCCGTTGTAGCAGTGCCCATTCCTCGAAAGCCGGGGCACCACCGGCGATGTGCAGGCCCTCCAGGAATTCCCCCTGGTAGAGATCGACAGCCTCCTCAACCAGCTCGACGACGCCCTCCAGCCTGTTGTCCTGCAGCCCTGCCAGCCGAGACTGGAGGCGCTTCACGTCTAGTTGGAACGCGCAATGCTTCTTGATCCCGACCGACTCCCTGTTGATTTCCAAATGGGTTCCCAGGAGCCGGCGCAGGTTGGACAGGGTGACGCGCAAGTTGGCACTGGCCCTCGCATCGGGCATATCACCCCACAGCAGGTCGGCCAGTACCGGGCGAGGCCACTCCCTTTCGGTGACGAACAGGTAGGCCACCAGCGCACGCGCCTTGTTGGATACGAAGTCTGAGATAACCCTATCGTTGTCGGTGACCTGAACGCCCCCAAGTAGTCTGATCTCTACCATCTTTGTCGCAAGCCCTTCAGTCCAGTCAATAACATAACCACAAGATGTTCACCATAGAGGGCCGGCTGTACACCCAATCGATCGGCCCAACCAGCCCATTATACACAGCATTTGGTATACGCAAAACCTGACCCCTGCCAACCAAGCTCAGGATGTCTACACCGACTCTGGATCGAGGGCCATTCCGAGATTGTGATCGTAGCAGGTCGCAGCTGGCCAGGTGATGAACGACAACCTTGATGCCTTTTTAGGAATGCAACTTACACATCTGGCTTTGAGTTACCGCCTTCACTAACGTTCTCTTTACGTTGGCGTGTTATTCTTGATATGCTTTCGATTTGCTTGGCCTTGGAAACGCAGCGGTGCGACGCACTTGAAAAGGATCTCTGAGCCTATGACCGCCAGCAGGCCCCCTCGCTTTCGCTCTTTCCTGCTCCGTTGCTGGGAAGAACGAGATGAGTCGGAGGATGCCGCTGGCGTGTGGCGCTTCAGCCTGGAAGAGCCTGGTGGACAACGGCTTGGGTTTTCCACGATCAAGTCGCTAATGCAGTTCCTGGAGCAGGACCTTCACAAGGTCGAGGATCATCAAGGGAGCTAGGGTCTCGCTACTTAACCATCGGTCTCCGTAGATCGAAGGCAGGCAGGGCACGCAGGCTCGCATCCATAGCCTCACCTGTGAGGCCAGAGCCAGACCGCATAGTTCATAAGCTGAGGAAGGTGATATCCAAATGAGTAAGAGGATTCTGTGCTGTTTGTCCGAATGGGGCTACTGGGGCGAAGAACTGGTAGGCCCGTACGACGTCCTGATTGAGCGCGGCTACCAGATTGACTTCATGACGGCCACCGGCCGGAAGCCGCCGGCCCTGCCGCCCAGCATGGAGCCGGGCTTCCTGGACCCGCCGTTGCACAAGATCGTCACCGACGTGCATTATGCCACCCGGACGCGAGAGATCCATGAGTCGAGCTTGCTGGAAGACCCGATCAACCTGTCGACCTGGTTCCCGCAGATGCCCTACTTCAACGGGCCGCACTTTGGCATGCAGTTGGAGGAGTATTACACCAAGCGTGATGCCTGCTGGAAGGACCTGGAGAAGTACGATGCCCTTCTGCTGCCCGGCGGCAGCGGCCCCATGGTCGACATGGTCAACAACGAGCGGCTGCACGACGTGATCCTGGGCTTCCTGGCCCAGGACAAGCTGATCGCCGCCGAGTGCTACTGCGTGACCTGCCTGGCCTTCGCGCGTGACTGGACCGAGCGCAAGAGCATCATCTGGGGCAAGCACGTCACCGGCCACGCCCGCGAGTACGACTGGAAAGACGGCACCGGCTTCGCCCAAATGTATGGCTACGACGGCGAGCCGATGAACACCAGTGCCAACTTCCGCACGCCCTTCTATCCGCTGGAGTACATCCTGCGCGACGCCGTCGGCCCCGATGGCCAGTATCACGGCGGCGTTGGCCGCACTATCTCGACCATCCTGGATTATCCCTTCCTGACCGGACGTTCCACGCAGGATTCGCGTCTGGTCGGTGAACTGATGATCGAGGTGCTGGAGAATGGCTTGAGAAAGTACGGATGGAAGTAGACAAGCGGTTGCCATTCGCCTACTTTGGCGAAACCGACAGAAAGAAGTATTCATGGCGCTCCCAGTTTGCATCATCGTCGGATATGGCCCAGGAAACGGGCAGGGCATCGCTCGTGCGTTCGGCCGGGCCGGGTTCTCACTCGGCCTATTGGCTCGTTCCCCCGGCAAGCTCGCGGGCCCCTTGGCGGAACTGGAAGCAGCTGGCTACGCCGCCGAACTGATTGCTGCGGATGCCGGCGATGAGCAATCGCTGACGGCCGGGCTTGGCATGGCCCGCGACCGGCTGGGCGACGCTGAGGTGTTGGTGTACAACGCCGTGGCCATACGCATAGCGCCGCCAACCGCCATCACGACCGATCAACTCGTGGCCGACTTCCGGGCGAATGTCGCGGGGGCGTTGGCGGCCGCCAACTTCGTCTTGCCGGCGATGAAAGCCCGGCGCAGCGGGGCGGTGCTGTTCACCGGTGGCAGATGGGCCTTGTATCCGTCTGCCGCCGTGGCCTCGA
>JAULUH010000067.1:0-9834 GCA_032111745.1 Anaerolineae bacterium
CTGCCGCCAACTTGCGCCCCAGGGATTCCATCTCGGCGTAGTTCAGGCGACAGCCCAGGGTCTCCAAGAACACGCGCATAGTGAACGCACCAACCAGAATGCTGTGTTGCTGGCGAATTCTTGACTGTAACAAGAATAGCACGACCTGCGGTTGGTGTCAAAGAGATGTGGCAGCATGGCCCTGTGCGAAGACGCTTGACTCCTAACCCGGTTGTGTCGTATGATCAGGGTAGGATTGGAAGCCGGTGTTCGGGCTTGAACGGGACAGCATGGCCAAGAAACGTTCCACCACGACCGCATCTCAGAAGCGGCGAACCAAGAGCCCTGCCAAGCGCAGTGCTTCAGCCCAGCGGCTGGAGCGTCGCCTGTTGCTGGCGGCCTTGGTGCTACTGGCGTTGCTGGCGCTATGGTCATGGCTTGGGGGCGGAGCAGGGCAGGCGACGCAATGGCGGGACGCGTGGCAGCAGCAGCCGGTGCCGGTGGTGGCAGCCGAGGGACGGCGCGTGGGGATCATCGCCGGCCATTTGGGCAACGATTCGGGCGCCATCTGTGAGGACGGGGTCACTGAGCAGGAGACGGTGGCACAGATTGCGGAGCGGGTGGCGGACCGCCTGCGCCGGGCCGGGGCAGAGGTGGATGTGCTGGAGGAGTACGACGCCCGGCTGGAGGGTTATGTGGCCGACGCGCTGGTCTCTATCCACGCCGACTCCTGCATCGAGCGCAGCGGATTCAAGACGGCACGCAACCAGGCCAGCCGGCAACCGGAGGTGGAGGACCGGCTGTTGGGCTGCCTGAATAGCACGTATGCGGCAGCCACTGGACTGACCTTCGACTTCAACAGCATCACGGCGGACATGACCGGCTATCATGCGTTCGGGCGCTTGGCCCCGCAAACGCCGGCAGCCATCATCGAGGTGGGCTTTTTGCGGGGCGACCAAGAGCTGCTGGTGCAGCAGGCTGATCTGCCGGCACGCGGCATTTCGGATGGGGTGCTTTGTTTCCTGGAGGTGGAGCCCCGGTAGGACACGACCAGCACGGTTCACGGTGTGAAGGTCGTTGGTGAGCGCTACTGGCCTGAGGTTTCGGTGAGCGGAAGCAAGATGCGTTACCGTGGCAGGGCAATGACGTCTATACTGATAGGTTCGGCTCAGTTATCCAGAAGGAGGTAGCAGATGAGCACAGCACTTCGCAGATTGAGCAAGGCCTGGCTGGTGGTGCTGGCGACCGTGCTCATGCTGGCCGCAGTGATGGTACCGGCGGCCGAGGCGGCACCGCCTGCACACGACTATGCCTACGGCCAGGGCGGACAACGCTGCGGCTACCGGGCTACGGTTCAGCGCGGGGAGTCCTGGTCGAGCATCTCAGCGTACACCCGTGTGCCTGTCCGTGCGCTGCAGTCAGCCAACCCCGGCAAGGTGCGCCCGCCAAAGTATTGGCTGTACGCCGGGGAGACCCTGTGGATCCCCTGCGGTGGCCCGCCACCGCCACCGGCGTGCATGTATTACTACACCGTGCGCCATGGGGATAGCTGGTCAAGCGTATCGCGCCACACTGGCGTCCCGGTGCACATGCTACAGGCGGCCAACCCGGGCAAGGTACGTCCGCCCAAGTATTGGCTTTATACCGGAGATACGTTGTGCATCCCTGATCCATGATGAGGTGGAACCCGGATTCCATCGGATCCCGCCCAACCGGGCGGGGTCTCTTTTTTGGGGGAAATTGTCGTTGACAGGGCTGATGGCAGCGGGTATAATCGCGGTGGGCTGGCTGTAGCTTTCATCACACACTGCTCAAAGAGTGCCTGGCCCGATGAGGAGGCTATCGTGCAAGCAATGTTCGCGTATCTCATGGCGGCAATCCTGGCGGTCCTGGGGGTGGCGGCTGTGGGGGGAGCTATCTTTGGCCGCAAGCGCAATCAGCGCCTGGTGTTGGCACTGGCTGGGGTGGGCCTGCTGGTCGGCACCTTCTCCCTTTACAGCTGCGCACCGGCGGCAGTGGTTACGCCGCTGGCCACGTCTACCCCGGCTGAGGCTACCGATACACCGCTGCCTACGGCGATGCCCACAGAGCTGCCAACGAAGGCGCCCGCGGAGCTCTCGCCTGGCCCTGGCTTGCCGGGCCGTGTGGCCTTTCACTCTGACCGCGCAGGCGAGCTCGATATCTGGACCATGAACGCCGATGGCAGCGACCTGCGCCAGCTCACCGACAGCCCCGGCCGCGATCTGGAGCCGGACTGGTCGCCCGACGGCAAGACCCTGGTGTTCTCCTCGGCCCGGGACAACCCCAATAGCGTGCAGCTTTACCTGATGGACGCCGATGGCGGCAACCAGCGCCCGGTGATGGCCTTCTCCCCGGCCGACCACCTGGGTGCCCGCTGGTCGCCTGATGGCAGCCAGATTCTGTTCTACAGCAACGCCGAGCGCAACATGGAGATCTTTACCGTCCGGGCCAACGGACTGGGCCTGCGCAACGTAAGCCAGAATCCGGCCAACGACTTCATGCCGGACTGGTCGCCCGACGGCCAGCGGATCGTCTTCGTCTCGGACCGGGACAACAGCCGGGAATTGTACGTGATGAACGCCGACGGCAGCAACCAGGTCCGCCTGACGGATTCCTTTATCGACGAGCTGCGCCCGCGCTGGTCGCCGGATGGGACAAGAATCGTGTTCCAGCAGGACAACGAAGGTGTTACCGACCTGTATGTGATGGATGCACCCGGCGACGACGCCAGCGGCCCCATAGACCAGAACGCCGTGTTGTTGACGGCGTCGGCAGCGCGAGACGAGTCGCCGGGCTGGGCCATGGATGGTACCAAGATTATCTTTAGCTCAGACCAGGGCTCCACGCCCCAGAGCCCGGCCAACTGGGATATCTACCTGATGAATCCGGATGGCAGCGACGTGGTGCGCCTGACCGACGACTCGGCATTGGATCGTTTCCCCGCGTGGACGCCCTGAGGCGAGGTGGGTAACGGCAGGGCTCAGGCCAGACCCTGGGCCTCGGCGTCGAGGCGCTCGAAGAAGTCCAGCATGAATTGGTGGCGGCTGGCGGCGATGCGGCGCGCAGTGCCGGTGGTAAGGATCGCCTGCAGGCGGGCTAGCTTGTAGACAAACTCGTGGCTGGGGGTGTAGCTGCCGTCCGTCGGAGGCGGGGAGGCGGGGTCGATAGCAGCCAGGGGCTGCGTCCAGAGCCGCTGGCCGTGGGTAGCGCCGTAGGCCACGGCCCGGGCGACGCCGATGGCCCCAATGGCATCCAGCTTGTCCGCGTCGAAGAGGCAGCGCGCTTCCAGGGTGGCTGGTGTTGGACCGTGGCGAAAACGATGGGCGGCGATGGCGTGGCATACGGCCTCGACGCGCGCGGGAGGTTGGCTGACCAGCAGCTGGCGGGCCAGCTCAGCCCCCTGCTGATGGTGGTCGGGCTGATGGCGAGCAACGTCGTGCAGGAGGGTGGCTGCGCGCACGATTTCCAGGTCCGCGCCCTCTGCCCGGCCTATATGCTCGGCCAGGGCCAGCACGCGCAGCACGTGGTCAAAGGCATGAGCGGCGTCCGCGTCCTGGTATAGGCCGCGGGCCTCGTCAATGGAGATCATCATCTGGGTTTTCTAGGGCTGGCTCGGCGCGATGACGGCGACCTCGTCGGCGTTCAGGCGGCGGTTGCGGAGCCAGAACACGGCGCCGGGCAGGCTGCCGAGGATAATCAGGAAGGACATGAGCACGCTGGTGGCCAACGCCTGGGTCACCGGTACGCCGACCAGGCCGTAGAAGAAGGGGTAGGCGTTCTGGATGACCCCATGGCCGCCGATGCTGATGGGCAGCAGCAGGACCAGGGCGATCAGGGGATTGAAGAGAGAGATGAAGAGCAGGCTAACGCCGCCGCCCTCGGCCTGGAAGAGCAACCAGTTGGCGATGTTGGAGGCCAT
Source organism: Anaerolineae bacterium (assembly GCA_032111745.1). Classification (GTDB taxonomy): domain Bacteria; phylum Chloroflexota; class Anaerolineae; order JAAEKA01; family JAAEKA01; genus JAULUH01. The sequence goes on from JAULUH010000067.1 coordinate 3,920, forward strand.
GAGCCCGGCCATGGCGATGAGGAAGGCCAGCAAGAGGGCGCGATAGCGGAAGCGGTAGGCCTCGAAGGCCACAGATACACTTTCGAACAGGGGAGCCATGGGGGCCAGGAGGGGGAGCTGGAAGAGGCGGGAGATCAGAGCATGCAGGCGCCGGCTGAGCAGGACAGCCAGAGCCAGGGCGATGGCGGCCAGGGCGACCACGGCGGCCACAACCAGGGGACGCAACTCGGAGCGGCCGGTGACAGACACCACGACGATGGAGGCCACGGCAGCGGCGCTCATATAGGCAAAGAGGCCCACCATGCGATCCACCACCACCGAGACCGCCGTCTCCGCTGTGCGGTCGGTGTAGCGGGCCATGCCGTAGCCGCGCATCACATCGCCCCCGATATTGGCGGGCAGGAGGTTATTGAAGAAGAACCCCACGAACATGTATTGGATGGCCGCGGCCAGGGGCACGGACACGTTCTGGGCTCTCAGCAGCACCCACCACTTGAGGCCGTTGAGGGCGATGGCCCCCATGTACACCAGCAGAGCCAGCACGACCAGCCAGATTCGGGTTGTCGCCAACTGAGCGCCCACGAGCGCCAGATCGACCCGGGAGAAACTGTAGGCGATCAGGGCGATCGTGATGACGATCTTGGCGACGGTTAAGAGCTTATCCTTCAAGCTGCACAGTCCACAGGGGAGGTATCAGCAGGAGGAGACGGCGCTGAGCAGCGGGCACCCATTCTGACGAGACCTCAGTGGTTGGTTGGACGTTGCGGTCCGGCCAGCGCCATGGGCCGGGCGGGCGCCTCGGCGTCATCCTGGCGCAGCTGTTGGACATTCTGTTTTTGGGTCAACGCCATGTCCCAGACCACATGGCGATCGCGCTTGATCTTGAAATCGTACCAGCCCAGGGCGCGGCTCCATCCCTCGAGAAAGGCCAGGAGGCCCAGGCTGCCTACCAGGCGCACAGCTCCCCAGGCCTCGCGCAGGGCGACGCGCGCCACACGGTTGTTCTGCAGGCTGGACACCTGGTGCCCATACTTGTGGCGCAGGTAGAGGTGGCCGGCGTGGTTACGGCGGCGCTGGCGCACGAAATCGCCGACGGTGTCGGGCCCGGTGTTGTAGACGACGGCATCGGGCGAGTAGATCACACGCAGCCCATGCTTGATGACGATGGCCTCGACAAAGGCCTCGTCCATGGCCACGTCCAGGGGAATCTGATCCAGCACCCGGCGGAACGCCACCATCTCGCCCAGCCGCGGGATATCCAGGCACAGCTCGTGCTCCATGCGCAAGCGCAGGTGGGTGAAGAGACCAACCAGGTGATCGGGCGTGTTGACAGGAATCTTGTGAGCGCCGCTCATGCCCACCGTGGGATCGAGGAAGACCCGGACCAGGTTCTCGACGGCGTTCTCGTGGGGCAGGGTATCGCCGCTTTCCAGGATCAGGATGTTCTCACGGGCTTCCTGCAGGAACAGGTTGATGGCTGACGTCTTGCCGCGGCGCTCGGGTTGCTCGATCAGCCTGATACGCGGATCTTTGTCCTGGTAGAGCTGGACGATGGGGACGGTGTTGTCGGTGCAGCCGCTGGCCACGACGATGATCTCGGTGATAGCAACGTCGTGCAAGTGCTGGTCGATCATGGCCTCCAGCAGGGGGCCGATATTGTCCTCTTCGTTGTAGGCGGTAATGCCCACGCTGCACCGCAAGCCAGGCTCGTGCTGGTTCACAGGGCACACCTTTCAGCGCTGCTGCCGGATCACAGCGGCAATCTCGTCATATTCTGCGTGGCGGCCGGTCAGCTGTTTGGAGAAGATCAATTGATCATCCACCGTGACCTCGAAGCGGCCACCCTCGCTAGGGATCAGCGCCAGCGATCTGATCCGGGACTCGAATTCGGTCAAGAGTTGTTCCGCCAACCTGACGGCTCGAGACGTATAGTGTCAGACTGCGCAGTATTCGATGCTGATGTGCATGATAGGGAGCCTCGGGCGGGCACAGCGTCCCGGGGCGGGCACGGCGTCCCGCCCCTACGATGGTTGCCACAGTGGCGACATCTACTGATTATGCCATAACAGAGACCGATTGACCAAACCCTTGGCATAGGGTGGGTTAGGCCAGCTGTCTGTCAGCCAAACGCCTGGCTCTCTGGGACAACTTTGGCGCGACAACTGCGTAGAGAGAGTAGAGGGATGGCCATCGGATAGCCGTTCCTGCGGATGGACGGAATCGGACAAGACATCTTTTCTTTTGGTGTATGTTGTGCTACCATAGTGCGTGTACGCGAGCGCGGCGCACGCTATTTTAGCCGCGCCCGCCTGATCGGCACCAAGGAGGTCATCTCCATGCGCAGATTCTGGCTGATCGGCGTTCTACTGGCTGTTACCTTACTCTTCGGTGTGCTAGCTCCCAGCGCCTCCGCGCAGGACAAGCGGCTCTACTGGGAGTCCTACGACGTCGACATCACCATCCTCACCAACGGCGACTTCCGGGTGGTGGAGACTCAACATCTGGTCTTCACCAGTGGCACCTTCACGTTTGGCATCCGGCACATCCCTACGGAGTACGTCGCCAACATCTTCGACGTTAGCGTGGGTGAGCCTGGCGGTCCGGTGTACCAGCCCTCCAGCACCAACGAGCCGCACACCTATAACACGTATGTGGCGGGGGACGAGTTCAACATTCGCTATAACTTCCCACCCACTACTGATGCTGACCGTACCATCGTGCTGGAGTACACGGTGAGCGGCGGGTTGCTCTACTATCCCGGCGGCGACCAGCTGGTCTGGCGGGCGGTGCCGGCCGATCCCAACTTCCCCATCCAGCAGGCCAGGGTCACCGTGCACCTGCCCCCAGGAGCCACGGCGACTAACTACGATGCCACCGGCCCCGCCGGCACCGCGACGTTGATCGATAACGGCCAGGGCGTGCTTTTTGAGACTACGGAGCCCATGCGCGGGGGGCCCGACCTGGCGGTGCGCGTGCAGTGGCCTCATGGAATCGTGGCCGGCGCGCCTGCGCCCTGGCAGGAGCAGATCGACTTCGAAGAGCGCTGGACGCCAGTGTTCAACCTGGTGGTGTTGGGTACCTCCCTGTTTGCGTTGGTGGCCGGCCCCCTGGCGCTCTACCTGCTGTGGTATCGCAAAGGCCGCGACGCGCCGGTGAAGCTGCCCGCGGAATGGATCCCTGAGCCGCCCAGCGATCTGCCGCCCGGCATGGTGGGCACCCTGATCGACGAGCGCGCCGACACCAAGGATGTGATGGCTACGGTTGTTGATTTGGCCCGCCGCGGGGTGCTGGCCATCCAGGAGGAGAAGCCCGCGGGTAGTAAGGGCAGTGGCGGGACACCGGACTACATCTACCACCTGGAGAACCCGGCACTGCCTATGCGGGACTATGAGCGGCTGCTGGTCGACAGGCTGTTCGATGGACAGAAGGAACGACGCCTCTCCGACCTGAAGGCGAAGTTCTACGCCAATATGGAAACAATCCAGGGCGCGATCTACGATGCGGTGGTGGCAGAGGGCTATTTTCCGGCCCGGCCCGACCGCACCCGCAACACCTACGCGGCGACGGGCGTGCTGGTGATGGTCCTGATGGCTGCCGTGGGGTGCATCGCGGCCGTCTTCTTGACCCAGTTCACGCCTTTTGCCTTATGCCTGCCCGTGGCCCTGGGGGTGTCGGGCATCGGTATGGTGGTGTTGGCCCGCCACATGCCGCGCAAGTCGGATAAGGGCGCGGAAGAGGCTGCCAAGTGGCTGGCCTTCAAGCGCTACATGGAGAACATCAAACAGTACACCAACGTCGAGGAGGTCCAGCCGATCTTCGACCGCTACCTGCCCTATGCCACGGCGTTTGGCCTGGACCAGAGTTGGATCCGGACTTTCGCCCAGGTTGACACGCCATCACCGCCCTGGTATTACCCTGGGCCCTACCTGGGACCTCGGCCGCGACCTGGCAGTTCCGGGATGCCCGGGCCTGTGGTGGTGGGTAGCCCGGGCGGGCCATCGATGCCTGCGGAGGGTGGCCCGGCGCCATCGCTGGGTGACCTGTCCCAGGGCATGGGTGGCTCGCTGGCCGGCATGAGCGCGGCCATGGGGGCCATGCTTGCCACGTCAGCCGCCGTGCTGACCAGCCGGCCGGCGCCGCAGGCGGGCACCGGCAGCTGGAGTAGCAGCGGTGGTAGCTGGAGCGGCGGTGGTGGCTTCAGCGGCGGCGGCTGGAGCGGTGGCGGTGGCTTCAGTGGCGGCGGTGGCGGAGGCAGCTCATTCGGTTAAACCCCGGCGGCCCGGGATGCCGGCCGCCCTCGCTAGAGAAAGGAGCCCCCTATGGGTGGATCTGGCCGTATCGTGGGCATTATCCTGATCGTGATCGGCCTGCTGGCCTGCATCATCGTCGGAGCGCTGATGGCCTCCCAGGTGATGGCCGGGGAAAACAGCACCAGCGGTGCGATCCTGGGGCTACTGCTGGCGTTTGCCCTGGTGGTGGTTCCCTTCGTGGGTGTGGGCACCTACCTGGTGTTCCGGGGCCGGCAGGAGGCCACACAGCTGGCCGAGGTGGCGAAGGAGCGCCAGCTATTGAACATCGTGCTAACGCGCGGCCAGGTCTCCATCTCCGACCTGGTGTTTGAGCTGGGAGCCACCACCGACCAGGTGAAGGCCTGGATCTACGACCTGGTCGGCAAGGGACTGTTTAGCGGTTACGTCAACTGGAACGACGGCGTGCTGTACTCTCGGCAGGCTGGCGAGATGCGGGCCAGCCGCAAGTGCCCAAACTGCGGTGGTGAGCAGGCGTTTGCGGGCAAGGGTGTGATTACCTGCCCGTATTGTGGCAGCGACCTATTCCTGGCCACCTGAGAGAGGCGACCGGGAGTCTGATGGAGCGAACGACATTATGGCGGCTCCGGTGCCGCCTGGCAGCCCGGAGACATCCCAGAACTGCGCAAGCAAAGGAGCTCTTCGATGGATGAATACCTGACCGAGGAATTGCTGGCCAAGGCCCGCGAGCAGATGGACGCCGTAGAGAAAACGGTCTATGGCGTGCCGGGCATCAAGGGTTACAAGGAGAAGGAGCTGCGCCGTGAGGTGGACAAGACGGTGCGCGACATGCTGGCCAGGCAACTGGCAGACCAGAGAGCCCGCCTGACCAACCTGCAGGTGGACCTGGTAGTCGGCGGCCAGCTGAGCTTGGTGGATGACCTGGAGCGCAGCGGGATCAAGCTGCAGACCCTGACGGATCGCATCCGCACGGCCAGCTATGGCTATGCCCCGCTCTTCGACGATGTGCGGGTGAAGGAGGCCGAGCTGGATGCGCTGGCCAAGTTCGACCTGGACATGTTCGCCGGCGTGGAGCGCATTAAGACCATGCTGGACAACATGTCGACCCTGGCCGGCCGTCCTGAGGCGGAGTGGATGGAGAGCATCCGCGCCTTGAACGCCACCCTGGACGACCTGAACACGGAATTCGGCCACCGCAACGAGGTGATCTTGAATGTCACCCCCACCGGTGGCACCGATTTGGCCGAGTCCCCGGCCGCCTGAGGACCTGCGGGTCATGGGTGGCGCAGGCGGAGCTCGTGCCACCGATTCGCACCACGAGCTAAGGAGAGTTGATCATGGCTAGAATTATCGACGTCATCGAAGCCCCCAACCAGGGCCCCAATGAGATGGTCGTGCGCATCCCCGAGACGGGGTCGGGCGACTTCAGGCTGGGCTCCCAGGTCATCGTGCGCGAGAGCCAGACCGCGGTGTTCTTCCGGGATGGCAAGGCCCTGGACACCTTCGGCCCTGGCCGCCATACCATCACCACGGCCAACCTGCCGCTGCTGGCCAGCCTGCTGCGCCTCGGTACCGGTGGCAAGGACATCTTCACGGCGGAGGTTTACTTCGTCAATCGCCGGGACTTCCTGGACATGAAGTGGGGCA
>JAULUH010000068.1:0-12139 GCA_032111745.1 Anaerolineae bacterium
TATCGAGGCCCGCCACATCGACCTGCGCCCCTTCGTGCTGGCCGGCGAGCAGGTCACCCTGGTGCCGGGTGGCCTCACCCGCGTCGCCCTGCGCCGCGGCTCCCTGGTGGTCAACTCCTCCCAGGGCGGCGGCAGCAAGGACACCTGGGTGCTGACGGAGTAGGCCCATGCTGTCGCGCGTCGCCGACCACCTCTACTGGATGAGCCGCTACCTGGAGCGCGGCCAGCACACCGCGCGCCTCCTGGATGTCACCCTGGACATGATCCCCGACCGCTCCGCGGTGGCCGTGGCCCGCTCGTGGGACCGGCTGTTCGCCGCCCTGCACGTCTCCCTGCCCCCCGCCATCCCCCGCCGGCCCCGCCTGCTGACCAACTTCCTGGCCTTCGACCCCGACAACGAGCTCTCCATCGTGCACCACATCACGGCCTCCCGCGACAACGCCCGCCAGGTACGCGAGCTGGTCAGCTCGGAGATGTGGGAGCAGATCAACCGGCTGTACCTGGAGGTGCGGCGGGCCAACATCGGCAAGATCTGGGGCCAGTCCTCGGACTTCTTCTACGCCGTCAAGCAGGGCGCGCACCTGTTCCAGGGCATTACGGACTCCACCATGGACCGCGGCGAGGGCTGGCACTACATCCAGCTCGGCCAGTACCTGGAGCGGGCCACCAACGTGGCCTCGCTGCTGGACATCTACCTGGGCCAGCCCGCCAGCGCAGCCCCGCCGCTGCACGCTACGGACGTCTACCTGGAGTGGCTGGGCCTCCTGCGCAGCTGCACGGCCTTCGAGGCCTACTGCAAGGTGTACAGCGCCGAGCTGCGGCCGGACGAGGTGGCGGAGTTTCTGCTCTTGAACGACACCTTCCCCTTCTCGGTCAACTTCGCCGCCACCCAGATTCGAGCCGCCGTTGCCGAGATTGCCGACCGCACCGACACCCGCAAGAACAACCCCCTGCTGCGCAGCGCCGGCCGGCTCAAGGCCATGCTGGACTACCAGGAAATCGGCCAGCTGCTGTCCGCCGACCTGCCGGGCTACCTGGGCGAGGTCCAGGGGCTAGGCGAGAGCATCCACCAGGGCCTGCACCAGACGTACATCGCGTACCCGGTGGAGGAGAAACTGGTGTGAACGGGGGGACCCATGCTCTACGCCATCCGCCACATCACCCGCTTCCGCTATAGCGCACCCATCCGCGAGACCATGATGGAGGCGCGCATGCAGCCGCGGTCCGATGGCGCCCAGCACTGCCTGGAGTTCAAGTTGACCGTGGCCCCCCAGGCCCGGGTCTCCTGCTACCACGACTACCTGGGCAACGCCGTGCACCACTTCGACCTCCCCGGCCAGCACGACGAGCTTACCCTGGTGGCCGAGGCCACGGTCGACATGGCGCCCGCAGCTCCCCTGCCCGAGGCCCTGCCCCCGGCCGCGTGGGACGAGCTCTCCCTGCTGCGCCTCGACGGCGCCCTGTTCGACATGCTGCAGTCCGGCCCCTTCACCCAGCCCACCCCCCTCCTGGCTGCGCTGGCCGGCGAGCTGGGCCTGGCCCCCGGCCCCGACCCCCTCACCACCCTGCGCCAGGTCAACCAGGCCCTGTACCGCGCCTTCGCCTACGCGCCCCAAAGCACCAGCGTCGACTCCACCATGGACGAGGCCATCGCCCAGCGCCGGGGAGTATGCCAGGACTTCACCCACATCATGCTGGCCCTGGTGCGCCAAATGGGCATCCCCGGCCGCTACGTCAGCGGCTACCTGTACCACCGCCAGGAAAACCAGGACCGCTCCGCGGAGGACGCCACCCACGCCTGGCTGGAGGCCTACCTGCCCGGCCTGGGCTGGGTAGGCTTCGACCCCACCAACAACCTCCTGGCCGGCGACCGCCACATCCGCGTCGCCGTCGGCCGCGACTACGCCGACGTCCCCCCCACCCGCGGGGTCTTCAAAGGCCTGGCCAGCAGCGAGCTGGGCGTCAGCGTCCGCGTCAGCCCCGATCCCATCCCATTGGACCCGGCGGAGCGGCTCCTGCTCAGCACCATCACTGCCCCACCCCCGCGCCTCCCCCGCCGCACCCGCGATCAACAGCAGCAGCAACAGCAGTAGTAGGTGGACGAATCCCTACTGTGCCAACATGCCATCGTAGGTGCGGGCCTCCGTCCCTTCCGGGATGATATGCCATCCGCTCCAACTCATTCCGCCGTTGTCAGAACTTTCGCCAGGTGAACCCGCCATCCTTGCCGCACCGGAGGGATACGCGATACCTATCCCCCCCACTTTGCCAATGAAGGGTGAGACGCTCCCAACGCGGGGAGAGACGCGGCATGGTTGCCCGAGGTGGGGGAAGGATGGGACGGAGCCCCGCCCATCCCCCCCCTACGCCACCGCACCCGCGACCGGCAGTAGCAACAGCTATAAAGCCTGCCCGCAGGCAAGGTCAGAGGGATCCGCCGACCATGCGCACGTAGTCCGCGCCCGTGATCGGCCTGCCGTCGAAGGTCATCCCTGCCAGCATGGCCTCCGTCGACCCGCACGTCAGGCGGGTGTCGCCCAGGTTAAAATGGAACACCAGGTCCATGTCCCCGTCGCCGTCCACATCCTCCTCATGCCGCACCGGCTCGCCGGTCTTCTTATCCACATGGGTCTCAGCCGCGCCCTCGAAGGTCACCGTGGTGTGGTCCACCATCAGCGCATCCAGCGCATCGGTCGTCAGGATGGCTACGGCGATGACCTCCTTGGCGTTGCGGCAGTTGATCGAGTTGGGGTCGCTGCCGGGCTTGATGTCGATGGGGATGGGGCGCGGCAGGGTGTAGAGCTCTTGCTCCACCGCGCCGATGTCGCAATGCCACCCCTGCGGCCGGGCCACCCCGCGCTGGTCCAGGCCGTTGACCGGGGCCGCAGCGCAGATGGCATCCACCGCGGCGTCGATGGCCGGGCTGCCCGCACCGGGCGCCATGGTGAGCGTGAGGCCGCCGTTGTCCTGCAGCGGGCCCAGCAGGGGGTCGTGGTTGATCCCCGGGCAGGTGGTGTCGGGATAGCTCAGGTTCCCGCCGCCGTCGCCGATGCTCCCGTAGCAGTTCCCTCCCGACGGGCTGTTAGCGGCAATGGTGTTCTCCAGCCGCGCCTGGCCTGCGCCGTATTCATAGATAGCACCACCGTTCGCCGTCGCGCTGTTCCCGGACAGGGTACTGTTGGCCACGGTCAGAGTGCCATTCTCGTTGGAGAGAGCACCGCCGAGGTCGGAGCTATTGCCGGAGAAGGTGCTGTTGGCCACGGTCAGGGTGGCCCCTTCGTTGGAGATGCCGCCGCCGCGGCCGATGCCGCTTGCGATCGAGCTATTGCCGGAGAAGGTGCTGCTGCTCACGGTCAGCGTGGCCTGGCTGTAGATGCCACCACCCTTCTTGCTGCTATTGCCGGAGAAGGCGCTGTTGCTCACGGTCGCCGCGTCGTAGCTGTAGATGGCACCACCGTAGCCGGAGGTATTGTCGGAAAAGGCGCTGTTGCTCACCGACAATGGGCTGAAGATGTTGGCGATGGCACCGCCGAAGGAGTCGGCGCGATTGTCGGAGAAGGTGCTGCCGGTTACGGTCACCGGGCCATCCGAGCTATAGATGCCGCCCCCGCCGTTGCCGCTGCTGTTGCTCAAAAAGCTGCTGCTGGACACGTCCAGCGTCCCGTCATCGTTGGAGACGGCGCCGCCATTGGAGCCGGCGCTGTTGCCGGAGAAGGTGCTGCTGGACACGTCCAGCGTACCGCCGTCGCCGTAGATGGCGCCGCCCTCGCCAGGGGCGCTATGGCCGGTGAAGTTGCAATGATTGGCGGTCACCATACCCCCATTGTTGCGGATGCCACCGCCGCTGCCCAGCTTGACTGAGCCATCGGCCACGGTCAGCCCGCTCAGGCTAAGGGCAAACCCGGCGTTCACCGTGAACACCCGCACCGCATGGTTGCCGCTGATCGTAACCGCCTGTCCGCTGCCGTCGATGGCCGTGTCCGCCGCAATCGTGATCGTGGAGCTCAGGACGATCGTGCCGCTGCACGTGAACGTCACCGTCCCGCCGCCTGACAGTGCGGCCAGCAGATGAGCTTCATCACACACGCCGACCACACCCCCCGCCTCCACCGGAGCCGCCGGCAGGCTGAGAGCCGTGATCGCCATCACCACCAGGATCACAGACAGGAACCGCTTTCGAACATCGCTCTGCATGGCAACACCTCCTTGGTTCACAGAGCCTCAGTGCCGGGCCGGCAAACCCATGCCGGCCGCCTCCCGGGACTCCTCAGACCGGCCCCAGGCATCCAGGCCATCCTATTGCCTCAAGCGACCGAGGCCCGCCGGGGCAGTCCGGAGCCCCGCGATCCCCTCCATCAAACCACACCACCGTGGCGAAAACGTGGCCTGCCCCCCGATTGGATGCCCAATGCCTCTCCCCGCGTAACGGCGGCCCCCCCATGCCATCGTAGGGGCGGGGCTCCGTCCCCGCCCGGGGCTCCGTCCCCGCCCGGGACTCTGTCCCCGCCCGGGACTCTGTCCCCGCCCGCTCTGCCAGGTGGATCTACCATCCTTGCCCCACCAAACGGATGCAAGACCCCCATCCCCTCTTAGGGGCGAGGTCTCCTCGCCCAGTCGTTCCTTACCCGCGTTTGGGCTGCGTCCCAGCATCATGCCACCCGCCCTTGACTGCGCCAGTACCCCCATCACAACGCACAAGCGTGGCTCTCGTGGATCGGTCAGCGGCCAACATGCCCAACCAGGCCGCCGGGCCATGGATCATCGCCCAGGCCCGGGTAAGGAACGAATGGGCTCCGTCCCCGCCCCTACCGCACCACCACCCGCGCCTGCCGCGCGTCCTGCACCGTGTCGCCCTGCGCGATCACCGCCAACGTCTGCTCGCCCGCCGCCGTCGCCCGCACCCGCATGGGCACCACCATCGCCTCGTTGGCCGGCACCGTCACCAACCCGCTGGACAGCTGCACGCTCAACCCCGCCGACGGCTCGGCATACAACGACACCGTCAACGGCTGCGGGCTGTAGTTGAACAGCTGCACGCCCGTATAAATCTCGGCGTTCAACGCCATGGTCGCCGGCAGGTTGAGCTGGATGAACAGCGGCTTGAACACCCGCAGCGGCACAGACGCGCTGCCCAGCTGCCCGCCCCGCCCCACCGCCAGGGCGTTGACCCGCCACGTGGTGATGCTGTCGCCCACCGGGATGGTCACCTGCAGCCGGCCATTCCCATCCGTGACGATCTCCGGATCCCAGTACAGCGTCTGCGGGAAGCGCTCGCGCACGATGGGCAACGCCTCCAGGGCTACCGGCGTGGCCCCCACCTGCGCATCGCCGCCACCGCCCAGCCCGAAGGCCTCCAGCCCCAACACCGGCGGCGGCAACGTCGGCTGGGGCGTCACCGTGGGCTCGGGCACGGCGAAGAACGGCAGGGGGGCCTCGGTGGGCGCCTGCCCGGCCAGCGCTGCCGCCGCGGCCTCGGGCGTGGGCTCGGGCACGGGGGTGGCCGTCGGTTCGGGCAACGGCGTGGCCGTGGGCTCCGGCAGTGGTGTGGCCGTGGCCTCGGGCGACAGGGTGGGCGCAGCGGCGAGCTCGGGCACCCGGGTCGCGGCCGGTGCGGCCGCCGTTGCCGCAGCGGCTGCAGCCAGCACGGTGGGCTCCTCCTCCGGCGTAGCTGTGGCCCGCGCGCGCGGGACCGCAGTGGCAGTCTCGGCGCCGGCCAGGCGCGGGGCGGCAGCCTCGCCGGCGACACCGGCCTCAGCGGTCTCGGCCGCGGGCTCGCCAGCCCCGGCGTCCTCGACGGGCTCGGGGGTGGCGGTCACCTGCAGCTTGAGGGCCGGGAGCTCGGGCGCCGCGGGCAGGGCGGGGGACACCTCCTGCGTGAGGGCCAGCGCCGGGGAGACGGGCTCGCCCGCGGACAGGACTATCTCGGGCATGATCATCTGCGCCGCGGTCAGGGCCACTGTCTCGGTCAACGGCGCCGCCAGCTCCAGGGTCGGCGTCACCACCGCCAGCCCCTCCACCAGCACGGTCTCCGTCGCCGGCTCGGTGGTAGTCAAGGCCAGGGTCTCGCTGATCGCCGCGCTCTCCACGGCCAGGGCCGCCTCTTCCGCCACAGCCGCCTCCACCGGGGCCTCCACCGCCGGCGCAGCCTCCTCCACGGCCGCCGGCGCCACCTCGGCCGCCATCGGCGCCTCCGCCGGGGCCTCGGCTGGGGCTGCGGCCTGCCTCTGCTCCTCCTCGGCCAGCCGCTGCTCCGCGGGCGCCTCCGCCAGCCCCGTGGCCTGGTCTGCCGCCGGCGCGGCCATCTCGGGCGCGGGCGCCGAGGCCGGCGCCGCGCAGCCGGCCATCAGGCTGGCCGGGAAGCCGTACACCGACGGGCCGGCGATGTCCCGCAGCAGGCCGGCGCCGCCGAAGCTGGCCGTGCTCAGGCCGGCCACCAGCGGCACCACTAAGAGGGCCAGGACCAGGACGATGGCGCCGGCGCGGCGCTCGCCCTCCAGGCGCAGGCCCCAGCCGAACAGCAGCAGCGCGGCCAGCCAGATGCCGAAGCTCAGGGCCAGCAGGGCCAGCCACAGGGTGGAGAGCTCCACGCCCTGGCTCCCGGCGTAGGCCAGCAGCACCAGGCACGCCGCATACAGGAAAGCCAGCAAGGCCACGTACTGCGCCCGCTGGTCGCGGCTGCGCCAGGCGTACACGGCCAGGGCGGCCAGCGCGGCCAGCCACAACAGGCCGCTCACCACCAGCACGATCGTGCTGGCCTGCTCGCCCCATAGCCCCAGCAGCCCCTCCGCCACGGCCAGGGCGATGACGCTCAGCACGCCCAGCAGCAGCAGGCTCAGGGCCAGGCGGCCGGCCGCGCGGCCGAGCACGCCGCTGCGGCGCAGGCCGGCCAGCACCACCCCGGCCACCAGCAGCGCGGCCAGCAGCAGGGCCAGACTCAAGGCCAGGCTCAGCCCCTCGAAGCGGGCGGCCCGGGCCGCGTTCACGGCGTCCTGGGTGTCCGCGTCGGTGGCCTGCGCGCCCAGGGTGTAGGGCTGCCCCTGGTAGCCGGCCCAGCTGGCCCTGGCCATCTGCTGCTGGGCCGAGGTCGTGGCCGCCGGATCGACGCCGGCCTCCCGCAGCGCGTCGTCCACCAGGAAATAGGCCCGGGCGAAGCCCGGCTGGTACTCGCGGCGCGCATACACCGCCTCGTTGACCACGGAGAGCCCCACCGCGGTCTCCAGGCCCTGCCCCGCGGCCGTGGTCTGCACACCCACGCTGGCCTCGTCGCCCGGCGCGTACTCCGCCCGGTCGGGCACGATGCGCACCAGCACCTCCTCGGGCGCATCCACGATGGCCACCCGGGAGTCGCGCAGCACGTTGCCGTCCGCGGCCACCAGGTACGCGTTCAGCTCCAGGGTGCCGGCCAACTCGGGGGTCAGGTCCAGGGCGAAGGTGGCCTTGCCGTCCACAATCGGCTCGGACCGCGCCAACATCAGCTGCCCCGCCTTCACCACGTCCAGGTACACCGCGTCCCCCGCGCCCGTAGCCAGGGCCTCCAGGGCCATGGTGTCGCCCACCTGGTAGATGGCGCGGTCGGTGCGCAAGAGCAGCGCCTCCTTGGCCTCGTCCAGCGGCAGCTCCAGCTCCGCCGTGCCCTCCCGGCCGGCGGCATCCGTCGCCGTCACCTGCACCTCCCGGCTGCCGGCGTCGCCTGCGCGGGGCGTGAAGCGCACCTCGGCGATGCCCGCCGGGGAGGTCACCTCCTCGATAGGCAGGCCGCCGCCGATGCGTACCTGCACGGTGCTGGCCACGGGGGTGCCGTCGGGGTAGCTGGTCAGCACGTAGAGGATGTTCTCCACCCCCGTGCGCAGGGTGCCGCCCTCGGCCACCACGTCTACCAGGATGGGCTGGCGGGCCAGGGCCAGCTTCTGCCAGCCGAACTCGGGCTCGCCTGCGGCATCGGTGACCGTGGCCTCCAGGTCCAGGGCCAGGGTGCCCTCGGGCTTGCCGCTGGCCGCGCCCGCGGCCGCGAAGGCCTCCGCGGGCAGCTCGGGCAGCGGCAGCTGGAACGCAAAGTGGCCGGCGGCGTCGGTCTGCCCCTGCACCTCCTGCACCATCAAGCGCTCGCCCGCCGGGTCCGCGCCGGGGCCGGTGACCAGGGCGCGCAGCACCACGGCGGCGTTGGCCACGGGCTTGCCGAAGAAATAGGCGGCGTCCACGGCGCCGGTCAGGGGCTGGCCGGAAAGATAATAGGGCGCGTCGGCCTGCACCGCCACCTCAAAGGCCGGCAGCGGGGCCTGGCTGACGTCCACGCTGAGCTGCGACGCGGTGTCGCCCAGGGTGGCGTAGAGCTGATACTGGCCCTGCGCCGCGTCGGCGGGGAGGGGCAGGTCCACGGCCGCAATGCCGAAGTCGGACGCCGGCACCTCCTGCTTCAAGAGGGGCGTGCCGTTGGGGTCGACCACCTCGAAGCGCACCACCTGCCCGGCTGCGGGCAGGCCGTCCACCGTGCCCAGGGCCAGGGCCCGCAGGTGCAAGGTCTCGCCGGGCTGGTAGACCGGCTTGTCGCTGCTGAGCAGCAGGCGGTAGGTGCGGGCCAGGCGGATGGGGCTGCTGACCTCGTCGCGGCCCAGCGCGCTCTCGGCCTCCACCACCAGCTCGGCCGGCCCTTCCCAGTCCGCGGGCACGGCAAAGCGCACCGGCGCCGAGCCGGTCTGGTCGGTGCTGCCGGTATAGACCGTCTTGGCCAGCCCCGCCTGGCGCAGGCGCACGTTGACCCCGGCGTTGGCGATCGGCTGGCCGTCCGCCGTGTCTCGCAAAAGCACCCGCACCGCGGCATCGGTGCCGGGCGCAAAGGTATCCTGCCCCAGCACCAGCATCTGCTGGGCCGCGGGTTGCACCGGCATCCGGGCCACGTTCAGGGTGAGCACGAAGAACAGCACCGCGGTGAGCGGGATGGCGGCCTTGCTGAGTGGCCGCAGCGCGGCCCAGATCAGCGCCGGCAGGTCCTGGACGCGCGCGGTGGCGCCGCCCCGGGCCTGGCGCTCCCGCTCTGCGGCCAGGGAGGTGCGGATGCGCTGCTCCGCGGCCGGGGCGAGGTGGACGGCGTCATAGGCCGCCGGCACCACCCGGGTGAGTCCGGCCTCCAGCGCGGCCAATTCCTCCAGCATGCTCTGGCAGCTGGGGCATTGGGCCAGATGCGCCTCGACGGACCCTGCGGCCGCCGGGCTCAGCTCACCGTCAAGGTAAGCCAGCAGATCGGCTTCGACATGTGCCATATCGCAATGGTTGAGGGCGGGGACCTAGCCCCCGGCCAGCAGCAGGAGCAGCATGGTAGGCAGCGATGGGCTGTGGCCGAGCGCGGATCCTTCCGCCGTCAAGATCTCCTTCAACTTCCGATGGGCGTTGAACAGCCGGGACTTGACCGTGCCGACGTTGATCTCCAACGCCGCGGCGATCTCCTCATAGCTGAACTCCTGCCCGTAGCGCAACAGAACGACCTCCCGGTGCACGTCGCTGAGCTCGTTGACTGCGGCCCAGAGCACGGTTGACTGCTCCTGGCGCAAGGCGACGTGCTCGGGCTCCCCATCGACGGAGCCGGCCATGGTGCCATCGGAGCCCTCGGGCTCGACGTCCAGGCGCTCCAGGCGCTCGGTCATCTCGTCCCAGTCCGCGGATGGCAGCTGTTTGCGGCGCAGGCGGGTCTTGCATCGGTTGACCGTGACCCGGTAGAGCCAGGTCTCGAAGCGGGCGGCGCCCTCCACGTCATAGCGTTTCAGGCCCCGCAGCACGTCGAGGAAGGTCTCCTGGGTGGCCTCTTCGGCGTCGTGGCTATTGCGCAGCGTCATATAGGCGACCCGGTACACATAATCCTTGTACCGCTCGAACAGCGCATCGAAGGCCGCGGGCTGCCCGGCCTGATGGCGCCGGATGAGCTCCTCGGTGGGAACTCCGTACGTTCGATTGCGGGTCGAGGTAGAAACCTCAGGTGGCACCGGTTCGTTCCTCTAATGTGCCTGAGCATTACATGCAGGCGTGGGGAAATTTGTTCGCACTTGTTCGCGCTGGTGCAAGTGTAACTTGGGGATTGGCGCGTGTCAATTCCTGGATCAGGAACACGCGGGGGGCGTTTGGACCACGAACACGCGAAGGTCCGCGAAGGTCGCGAAGCACGAAGGGCACGAAGCCGCCAGCCACATCGTAGGGGCGGGGTTTCCCCGCCCATGCGTCCAACCACCGGCGCGGTTAGGCCAGCGCTCAACGCCAGTATGGTAAACTAAGCCCCAGCTCTACCTGTCGAGGCTAACCCTACCCTCGCCATGCTTCGTCCACGAAGTCACGCATTGAGCATCTCTTCGAGCTTCTCTGGTGTCAATCCCCGTGCTTCCGCTTTGTCACTCAAGTCATCCATGAGAGCAGTCAGCGACGTTGACCGCGCAGCCAACTCTCGCAGCCAAAGACTTACCAATAAGTTCAATTTTGACCGGTCCGCGGATGCCGCTGATCGATAGGCCTGTGCCAGGTCCGCATCGACTTGAAATGTGATCGTCCTAGTTGACATGATAATCCTCCAAGTTAGCCACGTGAAGTTCTATGGTGACGCACACTGGCCTCAAGCACCCTGCGCTTGAGCTCCAGGCTCGACCTCACCACCGGTACAGCCTCCTCATGCAGCACAATCGTCGCTTCCACCTTCATCACCTCGTGGCCGCTGCTCGCATGGATACTTCCTCTCGGCGATACCTCTACAAACAATCGACGCCGTCCACTCCGATGTTACCGCACAACCAGCCAAACCGCAAGCGTCTCGCCGGGCGGTGATCCACCATCCATGGTCGGTACCGGGCCAGAGCCTACCAAAGGCCCCTCCTATTCACCTCCGGTGTCCGTGCCCGTCCGTGTCCCGCTCCGGCTCCTCCAATCCTCTTTTCTGCGTCCTTCATGACCTTTGCGGTGAACTCTGGAGCCCATGTCCCCCCCTGCCCCCGGAAAAGAGCCGTTTGCGCCCCATGGCCGGTTGCGCTATACTGCGCACCAGGATGCCTTCAGGAGGTGTATGATGGGCAACGGCACCCGGGATCTCATCGAGCAGGCCCTATCTGCGGCTCAGCCGGCCGAGCGGGCCCTGCGCCGGCAGCTGCTGGATCTCTTGCTGGCGCCTGCCCAGCCTGCCCGCATGACCTATGAGGAGTTCCTGGCCTGGGCCGACGAGGACACCCTGGCCGAGTGGGTGGAGGGGGAGGTGATCATGACCAGCCCGGCTTCGGATCGACATCAAGACCTGGCCGGCTTCTTGACGGCGGTGCTGCGCGTCTTCGTGGAGAGCCGCGGCCTGGGTTGGGTGCGCAGCGCTCCCTTCCAGATGAAGCTGGAGGCGTCGGGCCGGGAACCTGACCTGGTTTTCGTGGCCTCCGACCAACTCCACCGGGTGCATCGTACCTATCTCGACGGGCCGGCCAGCCTGGTCGTCGAGATCGTCTCCCCCGAGAGCGCCGGCCGCGACCGGGGCGACAAGTTCTACGAGTACGCCACAGGCGGCGTGCCCGAGTACTGGCTGATCGATCCCGACCGGGAGCTGGCCGAGTTCTACCAGCTCGACGCGCCGGGGCGCTACCGCCTTCTGGCTCCCGATGACGATGGCATTTTTCGTTCTCGCGTCCTGCCCGGCTTCTGGCTGCGCGTCGACTGGCTCTGGCAGCAGCCCCTGCCCCGCGTGCTGGACGTGTTGAAAGCGCTGCAAGTCGTGTAGCGGTCCCGCCACCACTCCATCGATAGTGGCCCTGCCGGCTGCCGGCGGAAGGAGAAAAAGGCCATGAGAGCACGCCCCTGGCTTGGATTAGCCCTGTTGCTGATCGTCCTGGTGGCCGCCTGCACGCCGCCGACCGAGGAGCAGCTCGCGGCCTGGGCCGCCTACTCCGCCGCCCGGGCTACCGAGGCGGCCGCCAACCAGCAAATCGCCGCGGCCAAAGCCACCGAGGCCGCCGCGGCCGCCGAGATCGCCCGCCTCACCGTGGCGGCCTCCCAGCCCCTCACCGCCACCGCCGCCCTCACCACCACCCCGGCCCTGGCCGATACCGCCACCCCCGAGCCACCCACGGCGACCCCGGTGCCACCGACCGTCACACCAACCGAGACGCCGTCGCCCACCCCGGTGCCACCC
>JAULUH010000069.1:0-14184 GCA_032111745.1 Anaerolineae bacterium
CGGACTCGCTGACGGCCTTGACCACCAGGTGCTCCAGGTTGGCCAGCACGTGCTGGCGCTGCTGGTCGTCGGTGAGGATGAAGGTCTCCACGTTATCGAGGATGGGGTCCTCGGCCAGGTAGTAGCGGATGATGTCCGGCACGTAGGCGTAAATGGCCTTGTCGTCGGCCACGCCGGTGCCCGCGGCGTTGGCCAGGGCCACGTTGCCGGCGCGGTAGGCGTTGAACAGGCCGGGCACGCCGAGGATGGAGTCGGGGCGGAAGACCAGGGGGTCGAGGAAGTCGTCGTCGACGCGGCGGTAGATGACGTCGACCCGCTCCAGCCCGGCGGTGGTGCGCATGTAGACGTAGTTGTCGTGGACCAGGAGGTCGCGGCCCTCGACCAGGGCGACGCCCATCTGGCGAGCCAGGAAGGTGTGCTCGAAGTAGGCGGAGTTGAAGACGCCCGGGGTGAGCAGGACGATGGTGGGGTTGTCGAGGCCGTGGGGGGCGAGGGACTGCAGGGTGGCGCGCAGGGCCTGGCCGTAGTGCAGGGTGGGGCGGACGCCGTAGTTGCGGAACTGGCCGGGGAAGACCCGCTTCATCACCTGCCGGTTGGCCAGCATGTAGGAGACGCCGCTGGGGACGCGCAGGTTGTCCTCCAGGACGAGGAAGCGGCCGTCGTCGACCCGCACCAGGTCGGTGCCGCAGACGGCGACGTAGGTGTTGCGGGGGATGGGGACGTCGCGCATCTCGCGGCGGTAGTGGCGGGAGCTGAAGATGAGGTCGACGGGCACGACGCGGTCGCGCACGATGCGGGCCTCGTGGTAGATGTCGTGGAGGAAGAGGTTGAGCGCGGTGATGCGCTGGCGCAGGCCGCGGTCGATGGCATCCCATTCGGCGCCCGTGATGATGCGGGGGAGGAGGTCGTAGGGGAAGATGCGCTCGGTGCCCTCGTCGTCGCTGTAGACGGTGAAGGTGATGCCCTGGTTGAGGAAGGAGAGGTCGGCGGCGCTCTGGCGCCGGCTAAGCTCGTCGGGGGGGAGGGAGCGCAGGTGTTGGACCAGGGCCTGGTAGTGCGCGCGGGGCTGGCGGTTGGCGTCCAGCAGCTCGTCGTAGGCGGGGCCGGGGTCGTAGTGGTCGAGCAGGGAGGTGTCGTCGGCGGTTGGTGCGGCGGGCATGCGCAGGGTTCCTTGCGGGGATGCTGGGAGCATTATACGCGGGCGGGTGGGGCTGCGCAAGGGGGGGCGTGCGCTATCCCGTGCGGGGCGCGGGGCGTTTGGACCACGGAGGCACGAAGGGTCGCGAAGGCACGAAGCGCGAAGGGCACGAAGGGGAGGGGCCTTTGTGGCTGCGTAGGGGCGGGCCTCCGCGCCGCCCTCTGGGGGTGGAGTCGAGGCCTTAGCCGGTAGGCGACACAAACCCGGCTGAAGCCTCGACCCCGTGCCTGGAGAGTTACCGCGTTAGGCGGACATTAGTTGGGTTCCCATAGGAAGGCATGAACGTGACCGTCGGCGGTGTAGCCATATCCCGCCACTTGCCCACGGCCGTTGATGGCCATGGCCTGGCTGTTGAGCCCGCCCGGGAGGGTGCCCAGGTCGGTCAGCACGCCATCCTCCCACAGGAAGGCGTGGTAAGGGGGACTGCCGCCGAAGGAATAGGTATAGCCCACCACCTGGCCGCGGCTGTTGATGTCCTCGGCATAGCTGCTCGTGCCGCCGAGGAGGCCCAGGTCGGTCATCACGCCATCCTCCCACAGGAAGGCCCGGAAGGTATCGCCGGGGGGGTAGTTCGACCCCACCACCTGCCCGCGGTTGTTGATCGCTGCTGCGGAGCCGTAGGGCCCGTCCGGGATGCCCAGGTCGGTCAGGTCGGTCAGCACGCCCTTCTCCCACAGGAAGGGGCGGTAGTCGGACTGGCCAGGGATGGTATAGCTTTTCCCCACCACCTGCCCGCGGCTGTTGACGTCGCTGGCATTGCTGAAGTATCCGCCGAGGGCACCCAGGTCGGTCATCACACCTTTCTCCCACAGGAAGGCGTGGGAGTACTCGCCGGCGATGGAGCTCTCTCCCACCACTTGCCCGCGGTCGTTGATGCCCGCGGCACGGGCGGTGTCTCCGCCGAGGGTGCCCAGGTCGGTCATCACGCCCTTCTCCCACAGGAAGGCGTGGTAGTCTGTGCTGCCGAGGACGGTGCTGCTGTACCCCACGACCTGCCCACGGTTGTTGATGGCGGTGGCGAAGCTGGTGTACCCGCCCAGGTGGCCCAGGTCGGTCATCACGCCGTTCTCCCACAGGAAGGCGCGGGGTATCTTGTCGTCGATGAGAAAACTCCATCCCACCACCTGCCCGCGGTCGTTGATGTCGAGGGCATAGCTGTTGTTGCCGCCGAGGGTGCCCAGGTCGGTCATGGTGCTGGTGGGCTGGGTGAGCCCGGGTGCGGCGGCCAGCAAGAGGAGAGCCAGGATGATCAGAGACCCGGTAGCGGCTTTCTTGGCGCGCATGGTGCACCTCCTTTGGTGCCTGTCAGTTGTGAGAAGAAGCCACCAGGAGAACCAGCAGCACCCTGCCCTGGCGGCACAGCAGGGTGCCGGGTGTTCCCTATATCACAGGGCGCTCTGGCCCGTCATGGGGAAGCTAGTTGGGCTCCCATAGGAAGGCCTGGGTGGCTCCTCCGGCCGTGAGGCTCTCACCCACCACCTGCCCGCGGTCGTTGATGGCGGAGGCTGAGCTGGTGGCTCCGCCCAGGGTGCCCAGGTCGGCCATCGCGCCCTTCTCCCACAGGAAGGCATGGCTGTTGCCGGCGGTGGTGGCGCTGCTCCCCACGACCTGGCCGCGGTCGTTGATGGCGGAGGCTGAGCTGGTGGCTCCGCCCAGGGTGCCCAGGTCGGCCATGACGCCGTTTTCCCACAGGAAGGCGTGGGCTGAGCCGCTGGCGGTGTCGCTCCAGCCCACCACCTGCCCGCGGTTGTTGATGCCGGAGGCATAGCTGCGGCTCCCGCCCAGGGTGCCCAGGTCGGCCATCATGCCGTTCTCCCACAGGAAGGCGTGGGCTGAGCCGCTGGCGGTGTCGCTCCAGCCCACCACCTGCCCGCGGTTGTTGATGTCGAAGGCATAGCTTTCGTCGCCGCCGAGGGTGCCCAGGTCGGCCATCACGCCGTCTTCCCACAGGAAGGCGTGGTTGAATCCGCCCGCGGTGTCGCCCCACCCCACGACCTGGCCGCGGTCGTTGATGCCATAGGCATAGGTGTAGCGCCCGCCGAGGGTGCCCAGGCCGGCTATCGTGCCCTTCTCCCACAGGGCGGCCTGGAAGGGCCACGCACCGCCGGCAGCGGATATCCATCCGACCGCTTGCCCGCGATGGTTGATGGCCGAGGCGGTGGTCACGATCGCGCCCGGCGCGCCGGCGTCCGCCATCACGCCCTTCTCCCACAGGAAGGCGTGGTAGGTTTCCTCGGCGGTGGCGCTATAGCCCACCACCTGCCCGCGGTTGTTGATGCCCAGGGCGGAGCTGAAGTCCCCGCCCAGGGTACCCAGGCCGGCCATGGTCCCGACGGGCTGGGTGAGCCCGGGCACAGCTGCCAACAGCAGCAAGGCAACGACCACCAGCAATCTCACGCCGGCTTTCTTGGCGTCCATCGTGCATCTCCTTGGGTGACTACAGCGTGTTAGCGATCAGGGCGCTCTGCTAATGGGGGTCCCACAGGAAGGCATGGGCGGGATAGTCGCCGGCGGCGGGGCTTTGGCCCACGACCTGGCCGGGGTCGTTGATGCCCCAGCCGTAGCTGTAGCTCCCGCCGAGGGTGCCCAGGTTGGTCATCAGGCCCTTCTCCCACAGGAAGGCGAAGGGGAGTCCGCCGGCGGTGTAGGCCAACCCCACCACCTGCCCGCGCTCGTTGATGGCCTGGGCCCGGCTGGAGTTTCCGCCGAGGGTGCCCAGGTCGGTGATGGCGCCCTTCTCCCACAGGACGGCGTGGTAGGGCGAGCTGACGCCGGCGATGCGGCTTTGCCCCACCACCTGGCCGCGGTTGTTGATGCCGTAGGCCATGCTGAAGTCGCTCAGGCTGCCCAGGTCGGTCATGACGCCCTTCTCCCACAGGAAGGCATGGTCGAGACCATCGGCGGTGTAGCTATACCCCACCACCTGGCCACGGTCGTTGATGGCATAGGCGAAGCTGCGGATCCCGCCGAGGGTGCCCAGGTCGGTCATGACGCCGTTCTCCCACAGGAAGGCGTGGTTGTTGCCGTTGGCGTCTTCGCTCCACCCCACGACCTGGCCGCGGTTGTTGATGTCCCGGGCCTCGGCGCCAAACAGGCCCAGGCTGCCCAGGTCGGTCATCACGCCATCCTCCCACAGGAAGGCATGGTAGGGCAATGAGTTGTTGGGGGATGTCTTGTACCCCGCCACCTGCCCGCGGTCGTTGATGGCGGCGGCTACGCTCACGACCCCGGCCGGGGTGCCCAGGTCGGCCATCACGCCATCCTCCCACAGGAAGGCGTGGGCCCCGCCATCGGCGGTAGCGGCATAGCCCACCACCTGCCCGCGGTTGTTGACGTCGAGGGCGTAGCTTTCGTCGCCGCCGAGGGTGCCCAGGTCGGTCATGGTGCCGGTGGGCTGGGTGAGCCCGGGGGCGGCGGCCAGCAAGAGGAGAGCCAGGATGATCAGAAACCCCACAGCGGCCTTCTTCGTGCGCATGGTGCACCTCCTTTGGTGCCTGTCGGTAGATGGAACCCAGAACCAGGAGAACCGGTGTCACCGTGCTCTGGCGGCACAGCCCGGTAAAATGTTCTCCATATCACGAGTATACCACAGCTTGTGGCCGCGTGGGTAGCGCGCTGCAACGAATGGCCCTGTGCTTCATGGCCTGCCTCATTGACCACGACCGTCCTGGCGCCGGCTCAATCTCTCCCGCGAATAGGCCAGAGCAGGCGATCGCCCGCCGCGACGTCGATGGACTCGTTGAGGCCGCCCCACGGCGGCGGCGCGTCGATGGTGACGTTGTAGCGCCCGGGGTAGAGGCAGATGGGGATGTCGGTCATGGGGGGCACGCGGAAGGTCTCGTTGAACTGGAAGGAAACGCCGGTGAAGGTGAAGGTGAGCTCGGCGCCGATCTGATTCTGGATCAGGTAGCAGCCCATGTCGGCGGGGAGCTCGGATTCGGGCTCGGGGGTGGGCGCGGCTGGCGGCGCCGTGGGCTGGGGGGTGGGCTGCGGCCGGGGGGTGGGGGTGGGCACGACCACCTCGGGCACGGAGGCGCAGGGGATGTTGAGCGCGGTGTACTCGGTGTCGCCGACCATGTGGGCGACCCAGCCTTCGAGGCCGGTGGCCGTGCGTACCTGCAGCCAGGTGCAGTCGGCGGATTGGCCTAGCACCTCCAGGGCGTCGTCCCGGGCCAGGGCGCCGATGCCGGAGAAGCTGGTGCCGGGGCCTGAGCGGACGTTGAGCTGCGCGGCCAGGACCACGGCATCAGGCGGCAGGGGCGTGGCCGTGGCGGTGGGCGCGGGGGTGGGCGTATCGGCAGGTGGCACAGGGGTTGGGGTGTTGGTGGGTGGTGGGGTGGGCGATGGCGGCGGCGTGGTGGCGGTGGCGGTGGCCGGCGGCGTGGTGGGCGTCGGGGCCACTGGTGTTGCCGTGGGCTGTTGGCCGGAGCCTACCGGCGCCACGGTGGCGGTTTCGACAATGGGGGGAGTGGATCCTGCCGGCGCTGTGTTCCCCCCCGGACAGCCGGCCAACAGAATCGCCAGGACCAGCAGCAGCGCTGCGTACCCTAGCCTGCCCGCATTTCGACCTGACATGGCGCCCTCCGTTGTGGCACGATCCTTATGGTTCGGGCTGCGCAGCGCGCAGCCGGTCCCCGCCCGATTGAATGCGTCCGGCACACCGGGCTGGCTGCGCTAACCCGGCCTCCCGCCAACACACCCTCACGTCACGCCATCGCCGTGCCTCCTTCCCACACCCAAGACACGACCGGAACCCAGCTGGTTGACAAAGGGGAATCTACCTTGACCCCAGTCTAGCACAGATTCGATCAGAAATCAACGGGATTTTTCGAGGAAGCATGCGGTGAGCTGGCCCGCGTTACGCAATCAGCGACGTGCAATCGGTCAACGTAGAGACGCAAGATCTTGCGTCTCTACGGGGTCCTGGTTTCCTCGGATACCGCCGCGCGGGCAGGGTGCCCTTCTGCGTTTTGGGAGAATCAGTTGGGCTCCCATAGGAAGGCATGCAGGTTGCCGCCGGCGGTGTCGCCGTTTCCCACCACCTGCCCGGGGTCATTGATGCCCATGGCACGGCTGTTGAACCCGCCGAGGGTGCCCAGGTCGGTCACCTCACCCTCTCCCACAGGAAGGGGCGGTGATGTGTGTTGCCGGCGATGGTACAGGTATAGCTCACCACATTCGCCCCCGCCAGGCAGGGCCAGGCCTGCCCGGCGCCCGGAGCTTGCTCGCCTATAGCTTGGGGCTATAATGCGATCAAGGACAACGTGATATCGGGAGCCAAAGCCCATGGGACCACCACAGCTTGTAGCCTTGCAGAACGACCCGGGCGCGGCGCCAGGGGTCGAACACGACGAGATCGCCGCCAGGCCCAGCAGCCAGGGGCCGGTGGTCGTCACCTGCGTGGACTATGACCCCAGCCGGGTGACTGAGCAGCGCATCGACGACATCGCCAGCTTCCTGGACCACCACCGTCCCGAATGGGCGGCGGTGCGTTGGATCAACGTCGACGGCCTCTCGGACATGGGAGTCATCCACGCCCTGGCTACCAAGTACGAGCTGCACCCCCTGGCCGTCGAGGACATCCTGGACCTGAACGACCGGCCCAAGGTCGAGCCCTACGGCGGCGAGGACACCGAGATGCGCGCCCGCCTGTTCATCGTCGTGCGCGCCCTGGAACTGGCCAACGGCCGCCTGGCCAGCCGGCAGATCTCCATCTTCCTGGGCCACAACACGGTGCTGACCTTCCGGGAGGCGCCGAGCGACGTGTGGGATCACGTGCGGCAACGGCTGCGCACCAAAGGCTCGCGCCTGCGCAACCACGACGCCAGTTTCCTGGTGCACTCGCTCTTGGACGCCATTGTCGATCGTTGTTTTCCGATCCTCGAGCACTATGACAACCAGATGGCCCAGATCGAGGCCATCCTGCTGGATCGCCCGGAGCGCGATATCAACCAGCGGATCAACGAGATCAAGCAGGACTTGCTGCTGCTGCGCTGGGTCATGTGGCCCATGCGGGAGGAAGTGGCATTGCTGCAGCGCGAGCCACACGAGTGCGTCAGCGATGCCACCCGCGTCTACCTGCGCGATCTGCACGACCACGTGGTGCAGATCATCGAGATCGACGAGATCTACCGCGAGCGTGCCGGCGACCTTTCCGGCAGCTACATGTCCGCGGTGTCGCACCGCATGAACCAGATCATGAAGGTCTTGACCATCATCGGGACCATCTTCATCCCTTTGACCTTCCTGGCCGGCGTCTACGGCATGAACTTTCGCTTTCTGCCCGAGCTGAACCAACCCTGGGCCTACCCGGCCTTTTGGGTCGTCTGCCTGGTGGTGGCCGGGTCGATGCTGGCGTTGTTCCGGCGGCATGATTGGCTGTGAGCCTGGCCCTCTATCCGGAGCCAGCGCACCTGGCCACGCTGGACGGGCTCAAGGTCGAGAGCCTGGCCGTGCGCGAGTTGCCCGGCGTGGCCCGGAACTCTTCGTGGGGCTGGACGACGAGAACTACGGCGGTTCGCTGCGGCCAATCCCTTGCTTCGCCCACGGGGGTGTTGCCAGCCAGGAATGAGAAGGGTGCCTCTGAAATATCCCAGTTTTTGGGAGGTACTTGACACGCCAGCCCCCCTGCGCGATACTGGTGATGAGGGTTTGAGTCTCAGCGTACAAACGCAGTTCTGTCTGATCTAATCGGATGGGTGGACATCCGGGGTTGGTGCTGTCCGGTCGACGCCGGTGGGAGCTACGGCCGTGTCACTTGCACATGAGGGTCGCACCGCCAGGGAACCGTTCGCTGCCGCAGTTCAGTGGCTAGCCGCGCGGGATTGGGCCGCCTGGGCCGCGTTTGGCCTGCCCCTGGCCCTGTACCTGGCGACGGCTCCGCCTACCTTCTATGGCCTGGACAGCGCGGAGCTGGCCACGGCTGTGGCCACGCGTGGCATCGTGCGGGCCACGGGCTATCCCCTGTATCTGCTGGTTGGCCAGGCCTGGCTGGCGCTGCTGCCCCCCATCGGCGACGTTGGCTTCCGGCTCAATCTCCTGTCGGCCGTCGCCGCCGCCCTGGCCATCTTCTTCTCCGACCGCATCCTGCGCCGGCTGGGCGCCAGCCTGTGGCCGCGCGTAGGTGCCCTGGGACTGCTGGCCTGCACCCCCGCCTTCTGGTCCATGGCCATTGTGGCGGAGGTCTATACCCTCCACGTTGCGCTGATGGCGGCCACCCTCCTGCTGCTTATGCGCTGGGCCGAGGCGCCCACGTTCGCCCGCCTCCTGGCACCGGCCCTGTTGGCCGGCCTCAGCCTGGGCAACCACGCCTCCACCATCCTGCTGCTCCCCGGCTACCTGCGTGCGCGGCCTTCTATTCACGGAGCTGCGCGTCGCGCCGTAACCCGCGCCGCCTCGAAAGAGCTCCAGAAGGGGAATCGCAGAGAACGCAGGGAGCGCAGAGGAGACTTTGAACCAGTAGCGAGCCGGAAGGGGCACAGGGGGAGTTTCAACAAGGAGGCCAGCAGCGTGGCGTGAGATTGCCCCGGCCGCCTTTCGCTGCTCAGGGTTACGCCGCCCACAGGGGCAGACTGGTCCAGTTTTCCGAAAACTGGACCAGTCTGCCCCTGTGAAAACTGCTCATTGACTGCCGAGGGTGAGTGCGCGATAATCTGCTTGAAGCGATCAGCTTCCGGCAGGGGTCATAGACTGTCGTCGAAACGGTGATGTTTCGATGGCGCCGGCCATCGGGTGAGGCCAGGGAGGATGTCATGGTTGCTCCAACGGTCCGCTTGTGTATTGCTCTCGTTCTTGTGGTGGGAGTCGCCGGCCCCGTGGCGGCCGGGCAGGAGGAGGCCGTGATGGCCAGCGTCGGAATCTCTGTTCTGGAGACCAGGGATGTGCTTGGCGCTTCCGGTGTGGTGGACTTCCGTGTGGGCGCAGGGGCAGGCGCCGGCGTGGCAACAGTGAGCTCCTTGAAGGAATCTGCGGCCGCCATCTCCCAGCAGGCTGACATGGTGTCCGCTGGCCAAAATCACACGTGTGCCGTGACCGCGGGCAGCGGGGTCAAGTGCTGGGGGGACAACTCCTACGGCCGGCTGGGCGATGGCACGACAGCCGATAGCAGCACCCCGGTGGACGTGGTGGGGCTCGCCAGCGGTGCGACCGCCGTCGATACCGGTACAGAACACACCTGCGCCGTGACCACAAGTGGCGGGGTCAAGTGCTGGGGACATAACGACTATGGCCAGCTGGGAAACGGTACGACGAACAACTCCAGCACCCCAGTGGAGGTGGTAGGGCTCTCCAGCGGCGTGGTCGCCATCGCTGCTGGCAGCGGTCATACCTGTGCACTGACCACGGGCGGCGGCGTTAAGTGCTGGGGCAGCAACTCCAACGGCCAATTGGGAAATGGCGGAAGTGGGGGTACTACCTCCACCCCGGTAGACGTGGTGGGGCTCGCCGGCGGGGTGGCTGCAATCGCTGCCGGCGGCAGTCACACCTGTGCGCTGACCATGGTCGGCGGGGTGAAGTGCTGGGGGTACAACTCGTACGGCCAGTTGGGAAACGGTACAACCAGTTACAGCGAGCCTACCCCTGTGGACGTGGTGGGGCTCTCCAGTGGTGTGGCCGGCATCTCCGCCGGTGTCATTCACACCTGTGCCGTAACCACGAGTGGCGGGATCAAGTGTTGGGGAGACAACAGCCGCGGTCAGCTCGGCGACGGCACGACGACCAATCGCAGCACGCCGGTGGACGTGGTCGGTCTCTCCAGTGGCATGGCCGAAATCTCCGGCGGCGAGTTACATTCTTGTGCCGTCACCACGGGCGGGGGAATCAAGTGCTGGGGAAGCAACTCCTACGGTCAGCTGGGTACTGGCACAAGCGGACAGCCACAAACCACTCCAGTGAATGTGGTCGGACTCTCTAGCGGCGTGGCCGCCATCTCCGCAGGGTATGAGCACACCTGTGCGGTGACTCAAGGCGGTGGAGTCAAGTGCTGGGGAAGCAACTTCTATGGTCAGCTCGGCAATGGCACGGGTAATAATCGTACCACACCAACGGACGTAGTGGGGCTCTCCAGCAGCGTGGCCTTCGTATCAGCTGGATACTTTCACACCTGTGCTGTGACCACTGGCGGCGGGGCCAAGTGCTGGGGTCGCAACGACTACGGTCAACTAGGAATCGGCACGTCATGGGCTTACGACTACCGCATCACCCCGATGGATGTGGTTGGGCTTTCCAGCGGCGTAGCTGCAATCACTGCCGGCTCGTATCACACCTGTGCGCTGACCACGGGTGGTGGAGTCAAGTGCTGGGGAAACAATAGCTCCGGCCAGTTGGGCAACAGCACGACGACCAACAGTAGCATCCCTGTGGACGTGACGGGGCTTTCCGGCGGTGTAGTAGCCGTATCAGCCGGTGGTTCTCACACCTGTGCCCTGACCGTCAGCGGCGGGGTCAAGTGTTGGGGAAACGGTAGCAATACTCCGGTAGATGTCGGTGGACTCTCCAGCGGTGTAGTCGCCATCGACTCTGGCTCTGGTCACAATTGTGCACTAACCACCGGCGGTGGGGTTGAGTGCTGGGGTAGCAATACCTTTGGCCAGCTTGGCGATGGCACGACGAATTATAGCAGCACCCCGGTCGACGTGGTGGGACTTGCCAGTGGCGTCGCTGCGATCTCCGCTGGTTCTCGTAGTAGCTGTGCTGTAGCCGCCGGCGGTGGAGCCAAATGTTGGGGTGGCAACAGCTACGGTCAGCTGGGTGACGGCACGACCACCGACCGCAATACCCCTGTGGATGTAGTGGGGCTGTCCAGTGGGGTCGTCACGGTCTCCGTCGGAGGTGAGAGTTATGGGGCTCACACCTGCGCTCTGACCACCGGTGGCGGGGCCAAGTGTTGGGGGCACAACTACTACGGCCAACTAGGCGATGCCACGACGACCAACTCCCCTACTCCGGTGGACGTGGTTGATCTCTCCAACAGCATGACCGTAATCTCCGCCGGCGGTTATCACACTTGTGCGGTGACCACCGGAGGCGGGGCTAAGTGCTGGGGCAGCAACTACAACGGCCAGCTGGGCGTTGATACGATCTGGTCGACAGCTATTGACGTGCTCGGCCTGGAGGGCAGCGTCTACACCACCATCGCTAAATCCGGCTCCAACGTCGTCCTCACCTGGTTGCACATGGTCTCAGCTGTGAACCATTACAAGGTCTACCGCAGCACGATCGCGCCCTACTTCGAGCCAGGCGCGCCGGACTCCGTCAAGCTCTCCCCAGAGCCTCCGGCACCCCCAGACATCGCCACCGAGGTCACGTTCACCGACACCGGCGCCCTGGGCTCCCCCGGCACCAGCGCCTTCTACGTCGTCGTGCCGGTCAACGACAGCGGCGAGTTCTACGCCACGTCCAACCGCACTGGCGCGTTCACGTATGGGGTGGTTCCGGGGGGCGGGATCCTGCGCCGCTGAGGCGACGACGCGCACCCGCCAAGTGCGTTGCACCGCCGCCGGCCCTGTTCATAGCCCTGCACCGGAACTTCAGATAGGCCCCACCTCCCCACGTACCACATACCGTTTATGTGGGAAAATCGGTATGTGGGAGCTCTGCACGACTCGCTTACTAGGACATGTCCTGCTTCTTGATGTAGGAATGATCCTGCTCCAGGGAATCAAGGAGGAGCTTCTGAGAAGCCCTAGAAGCCCTGGCGCGGCGTTGACATGGCTGGAGCGGTGATGTATGATGGGCGCGGCAGCGTCATGGAGAGCAGGGCTACCCTGCCTCGTCGCAGGAACTATGGCCAACCCAGGTGCAGCGCCGGATAGCCGCAAGGGCATTGGTGATGGAAGAAACAGCCAGCGATCCCTTCGAGCCTCTTGACCACGAGTTCATGCGCCTGCGCGGGCAGATGTCGCCGGGGGCGCGGCTGCAGGCCATGCTGGCCGCGCGCGAGTGGGTGGTCAGCGCCATGCGCAGCCGGCTGCGGCGACGCTATCCCGACCTGTCGCCGCAGGAGATCAACCTGAAGGTCCTGGAGGAGATCGAGCGTGTCGAACGACGACAGGCCGGACTTGACGCTCTTCCTTGACATCTTGCTCACGCTGGAGCGCATCGGCGCGCCTTACATGGTCATCGGCGCGTTTGCCGCTACCCTGTACGGTATCACGCGCACGACGTACGACATCGACATCGTCGTCGACCTGCGGGAGCGGCACATCCAGGCCCTGGCCAATGCCTATCCCTCCCCGCGCTACTATGCGGATCCCGAGCAGATGCGCAGCGCGATCGCCCTGGGCATCCCCTTCAATGTCATCGACGGCGCACGCGGGGAGAAGGCCGATCTCAGCCCACTGACTCGCGACTCACGGTACCGGTTCGCCTTCGGCCGGCGCATCCGCCAGCGCATCGAGTGGCAGGACATGCAGCCGTTCGAGGCCTGGTGCGCGCGCCCAGACGACGTGATCTACGGCAAGCTCCTGGCCTGGCGCGAGGGCCGCTCCCTTAAGCATCGAAGCGACATCTACGACATGCTGGTCTTCCACTACCTGGCGGCCGATCCTGCGTTGGCCTCCAGCTTCGACGAGGCCTACCTGGATGTCCAGGCCCTCGCACTGGGCCCGCAGGTGGCGAAGTTCTGGCAGTCGATCAAGGCCGCGGCGCGCACTGAGGCCGCCCGCGGCGACAAATAGCCCCCGCTCACCGCGACCTCTGCGATTCCCCCTCCGGTTCCGATTCCCCTCTGGACTCCTCCGGTCCCAAGTCTCCTCTGCGTTCTCTGCGCCTTTGCGTTAAGCCTCCGGAATCTCTGCCGCTATTGCGCCGCGCGCGCGGTTTGCTGGATCCCCTGCAGCGGGATGCGCACCCAGTGCGGGCGGTTGTTGAGCTCGTAGCCCAGCTCGTACACCGCCTTCTCCAGCAGGAAGGCGTCCAGTAGCGCAGCCAGCTCGGCCTCGGACGCGGGCAGGATGGCCGCGCCCCGGGCTACCTCCAGGTAGCTCTGCAGGTACGCCGCCGACACCCAGCGGTGCCAGTAGCGCGCCCAGTTCTCCAGCAGGGCCGCGTCGTCCGCCACGCGGTCGACGGTGTCGAAGTACGCCGCGTAGGCCGCGTAGTGGAAGGAGCGCAGCATGCCGGCCACGTCCTGCAGGGCCGCGCGCTTCTGCCGCCGCGCGGCCAGCGGCCGCGCCGGCTCGCCCTCGAAGTCGATGATCATGAAGTCGTCGCCCGCCACCAGCACCTGCCCCAGGTGGTAGTCGCCGTGGATGCGGATACGTAGCGCACTGATCTCCCCCGCCAGCAGCGCGTCGAACTGCTGCAGGATGGCCTGTTCCTGCGCCAGCACCGCCCTGGCCTCGGGCAGGGCCGCCTCCGGCAGGCCAGCCACGTTGGCCCGCAGCAGGTCCATGATGCGCCCGGTCAGGGCGCTCATCTCTTCGTGCAGGTGGCGGCGGTCAGCCCCGGTGAAGGGCTCGGGCGCAAAGGCCTGGTCGTCGGGGTCCGAGGCCAGGGCCAGGTGCAGCTCGGCCGTGCGCTGGCCCAGCAGCCGGGCCGAATCGAGGAAGGGGCCGATACGCTCGCCAGCCGCGGCCGGGATGGGGCCGGCGGCCAGGTCGAGCAGGGAGCCCTCGGGCAGGTCCAGCGGGCCGTCCGCCCGGGCCAGGTACTCGGCCAGGGCGTCCAGGGCGTAGCGCCAGGCATCGCCCCGGTTGGGCACGAAGCCCTGGACGATGGCCAGGGTAGCGGGCTCCACGCCGGCGCCAGGGTGGTACAGCAAGGCCCCGGCCACCGGCGGCACGTGGGCGAAGTGGGCGCGCTCGGTCAGGAAGGTGCCGATCTCCAGGTCGGGGTTGATGCCGGGCTCCAGCCGCCGGAAGAGCTTCATCAGCAGCTGGCGATCGAAGCGCACATTGGTGTTGCTCTGCTCGACGCCCAGCAGGTGGGGCGTGAGCGGTTGGGCGGGGTCCCCGCGCAGGGCGGGGTAGGCCGCGGTGGCCGCGGAG
>JAULUH010000070.1:0-2579 GCA_032111745.1 Anaerolineae bacterium
ATCCGCTGCGAGGCGCGCTGGCAGGCGAGTCGCGCACACGCTCTTAGCGGAGGCCTTGACAAGTATCTTCATTTGTGATGTAATCGCACCGCTACAGCTCCTGGGCCGTGATCGTGGCGCAGGCCCAAGCCGGACAGTTGATCTCCTGATGCCGCCGTATCATCCTAGAGGAACTCAGGCATGTGATGGACTAGTTGTGGCACTTCAGTGACCACGCATAGAAGAGGGACGCCATGTATATTCTAGGCAGTCGGGTTGTTGGCCGGCGAGTACGAACGCAGAG
Source organism: Anaerolineae bacterium (assembly GCA_032111745.1). Classification (GTDB taxonomy): domain Bacteria; phylum Chloroflexota; class Anaerolineae; order JAAEKA01; family JAAEKA01; genus JAULUH01. The sequence goes on from JAULUH010000070.1 coordinate 284, forward strand.
CTCAAGACTTTTCGGAGCCCTGATGGCTGTGGCCATCGCGTTGGGCTCCGTTGGGGGGTTGGTATCCCCGGTGCCGGTGTTGGCTGCCAGCATCGCGGTTACTACCTTCGACGACATTATTGCCGCCGGCGACGGGTGCTCCCTGCGTGAGGCGGTTATCAACGCTAACGACGACGCCCAAACCCACCCTGATTGCGCCGCAGGTAACGGCCGCGACCAGATTGCGCTGCCGCCAGGCACGTACAAGCTGGCGATCACCAGCGGTGGTGCTGGTTCGCTGTCAGGTGGCGACCCGGAAGCAATCGACGGCGGTGCCGGTTCGCCGCTAAAAGGTGACCTGGATGTCACCGGTGAGCTGGAGGTCGTAGGTAGCGGTGCCGGCCAGACCATTATCGACGCCAACGACATCGACCGGGTGTTCGACGTGCCTGCTGGGGCCAGCCTGTTCATTGAAGACCTGACCATCCGCAACGGCGGCAGCACACCGGAGGGGGGTGGCGTCCGCAGCGCCGGCAGCCTCACCTTGCTAGGCGCCGTGCTTGAGCACAACAGCGCCAACAACGGTGGCGGTATCATGGCCAAGGGTTTCCTGACGATCAAGGACTCGTCCATCCGCCACAACCAGGCCACCTATGGCGGCGGCCTCTATCATAGCGGTGGTAATGCCGATATCTATGGCAGCACCTTTGCGGAGAACCAGGCCGACAGCAACAGCGGCGGTGCTATCTACTCGGTGGAGGGCACCCTGGAGCTCAGCAACATCACGGTCTCCGGGAACATGGCCGGGAAGTCCGGCGGTGGCCTGGCCACGGGCACAGGCACCGGCCCTGTAGTCACCATCGTGAGCAGCACCTTCGCCGGCAACTCATCCGAGTCCGGCGGGGCCATCCGAGTATGGCGGGGCACGGTCACTCTAAAGAACACGATCCTTGCGCACGGCGCCCTGGGCGACAATTGCTCCCAGCATCCGCAGAGCACCCTGATGTCTGAGGGCTACAACCTATCCAGTGATGCCAGCTGCCAGTTTGCCGCCTCCGGCGACCAGGCCGGAGTCGATCCTCTCCTGGGTTCACTGCAGCCCAATGGTGGGCCCACTGACACGCACCAGCCCTTGCCAGGCAGCCCGGCCATCGATGCCGGCACCTGTGCTGAGACGCCCCAGACCGACCAGCGCGGTGTCTCGCGGCCCCAGGGGGCGGCGTGCGACATCGGCGCGGTCGAGGTGCTCCAGATCCAGCCCAGTCCAGTGCTCACGGTGAACACCGCCGAAGATATCGACGACGGGTTGTGCGACGACGATCACTGCTCATTGCGCGAGGCTATCCTGGCGGCTAACGCGCTGCCCAACAGCACAGAAGCCGACCAGATCCACTTTGCCATCGCGCCGGAAGGCCCCCAAACCATCGCCGTGGCCTCAGCCTTGCCAGCGATTACCGATGCAGTCACAGTAGATGGCACGACCCAGCCGGGCGGCCAGGTCAACCTGGACGGAACCGGCGCCGGGCCAGGCGTGTCGGGCTTGAGACTCGAGGGCAGCGGCAGCTTGGTGAAAGGGCTGGAGATCACCGGTTTTGATGGCAGCGGTGTCGTCGTAGCCGGCGATGATCACCGCGTCGAGGGCAACACGATCCACCACAACGGCGGCGACGGCGTGCTGGTAGAGGAGGGCGTGCGCAACACCATTACGTCCAACAGCATCTACGCCAACGAGGGGTTGGGCATCGACCTGGGTGGCGACGGCGTCAACCTGAGCGATTTCTTCGACCAGGATACCGGGCCCAACAACCTGCAGAACGCGCCCATCCTGCGGCGAGCCATCATCTCAGGCACGGAAACCCTGATCCAGGGCACCATCTTCACTGCCGTCACGACCACGGTCGAGATCCAGCTCTTTGCCAACCCCACATGCGATCCTTCCTTCTACGGGCAGGGCGAGACGCTCCTGCCTGTAGCAGGAGGGCAGGACCAGACGCCGCTGGATAGCTTCACCGTGACCACGAATGGCATCGGCTACGGCTACTTCCTGGTCACACTGCCCACGGAGCTGGCCGACGGCACCGCGGTGACAGCCCTGGCCACCACGGCACCCAACGGCACGTCCGAGTTCGGCCGCTGCACAGTATTAGGCCCGAATAACGACTCCTGGCCCAACGCGTTCCCCATAGCCCTGCAGCCGACCGGTTTTGCCGGCGTGCAGACAGGCACGCTAGGCGTCTCTGCCGACCCAGTCGAGGTGGCAGGGTCAGCGCAGCAGTACCTGACCGCGCCCGGCCAATCGCGTTGGTTCCGAGCCCCC
>JAULUH010000071.1:0-7505 GCA_032111745.1 Anaerolineae bacterium
ATACGGACTGTACTGTGGATAGGAGGTCAGCCACGTCGACCGCTTCCGCAATCACTTCCAGGCCCGGCTGGGCATCCAGCAGGGTGCGCAACGCATGACGTACCCGGTCCTGATCGTCTGCTACCATGATACGCATGAACGACTCCTTGACGACCATCGGCACCATGTCCTAGCTTCAGTATAAGCCAGAACTGGTACCGGGCCATCGACCATCTGGGGAGTGTTGGCATTAGCCAGTTGGAGGATTTTGCCTCGTTGGCCAGGGTCAGTGAACGCGCTATAATGGCTGCATGATCCCTATTCGCTTCATCAGTGAGCCCATCGAAGTGACCTTTGATTTACCTCCAGCCATGAGCAAAAAGCCCGGCTGCCCGCATGCCATGATCTGGCAAGGAGAGGTGTTCAGGATCGTCGAGTTGTTGGCCGAGTGGCACGACTATACGCGCCGTGGCACCATGGCCAGTAACATGCGCCCTGAGCACGCCGAGACCGCTGCGCAGCGCGGCTCATGGGGAGTCGGCCGCGATTACTACCGGGTGCGCACTGGCTCAGGTCGCATCTTCGACCTCTATTATGATCGCGCTCCCCGCTACTCCGGCGATCGCCTGGGGGGATGGTTCCTCTATCGAGAGCTGTCGGCCGAAACCCCACCGCAGTAGCCAATCCGGACAGCCCCTACACTATACTCTGTCGAACCGGTATCGCCCCGATGACCCTACGCTTCATCCGCCGGCATGGGCCTATTCGACCAGTCGTTGCTGGATCGCCAACGCCACGGCCTCCGAGCGAGTGCTAACCCCCAGCTTGGACAGGATATTGCTCACGTGGGCCTTGGCCGTGGCCCTGCTGACCACGAGGCGCTCGGCGATCTCAGGATTGCTCATGCCCTGAACCAGCAGCCCCAATACCTCGCGCTCACGTGCCGTTAGCTGGTAGTCCGACCCGGCCGGTCGAGGCTCGTTCTCGATCAGTGCTCGCACCGCCTCCGGAGCCAGGGTCGAGCGGCCAGCATAGGCTGCATGGATGGCCGCCGCCAGGTCGTCTATCGAGACATTTTTCAGCAAATAGCCGATGGCACCAGCACCCAATGCCTCGCGTACCAGATCTCGCTCCTCAAAGCTGGTCAGTGCCACTACCTGCACCTGTGGCCAGTGGCTGCGAATAGCGCGAGTGGTCTCAGCCCCGCTCATGCGGGGCATTACCAGGTCCATGATCACCACATCCGGGCGTACCTTCTCACAGATCTGCAATGCCTCCAGGCCATCACGCGCCTCACCAACCAGCTCCAGCTCCGGTTTGGCCCGTAGAAACGCCGCCAGACCTCGGCGTACCATATCGTGATCGTCCACGACCATGACGCGGATGGGGACAACATCATCCATAGCTGTGCGCTCCTGTACGCTCGACATCCATCGCCCCCACCGGTTCCTCCGTGGTGCTCGCCGGCCAGACCAGCCTTAATCGCGTCCCGTGGCCCGGCTTGCTCGCGATGTCCACTGCAGCTCCCACGGCCTTGGCTCGCTCGCCCACAATCCGCAGGCCCAGGTGATCGGATGGTACTCTGGATGGATCAAAACCGATTCCATCGTCCACGATCTCAAGCTCTGCCCGCTCTATGCTGTCCTCACCCTCGCTCGTCCCTGGTTTCCTGGCACATCTCAAGGATATCGACACATTGCTGGCCCTGGCATGTTTGACCACGTTGTTCAGGGCTTCCTGCGCAATGCGATACAGCGCCAGATGCACGTCCTCGGGCAGCTCACAGGCTCCCTCCGCACTCAAAGTCACGGCCACACCAGCCCGCCCGGTTACAGCGTCGCCTAGCTGGTGCAGCAGGTCTTCCAGGTCGGCTTCCGCCAGGACCGCGGGCCGCAGCTCCAGTAGTAGAGTCCGCATCTCCGCCAGCGCACCGCGACTGAGCTGCCGCAGATCCTTTAGCAAGGCACGCCCCTGTTCGGGATCCTGGGCATAGGTGGCCGGCAGCACCTCGGCTAACAGGCTGGCCGAGAACAGAGTCTGCGTTACGGCATCGTGCAGCTCCCTGGCCAGCCGTCCCCGTTCCTGCAACACAGCCGCCTGTTGGGCCGTCTCGTAGAGTTGGGTGTTCTCGATGGCAGCACCGGTCTGATGAGCAAGAACCTGCAGCACCTTCAGATCCGTTTCGTCGAAGGCGTTGACCCGATCGCTTTGCACGTCCAGGACCCCGATGACCTGGCCTTTGACCTTGATGGGGACCACCAGCTCGGACAGCGTCTGGCTACCTTCCAGCAGGACGTAGCGCGGATCCCGGCGCACATCGGGCACCAGCAGGGGCCGCCCGGTGGACGCCACTACTCCAGTCAGCCCTTCCTGGCCGATCTTCAGCCGCGGTGGCCTGAACACAAACCCGGGGCTGTCCCATAGCACCCCCGCGCCCACCCGATAGACGATCTCATCGCCCTCGCGCAGTCCGATCCCCACGTGATAGTAGCCAAAGGTGTCGCGTACCAGGCGTACCACCTGCTCTAATGTCTCATCCACCGGCATGATCGAGGTGATCTCGCTGCCCACCTCACCCAAAACGCGAAATTGCTCGGCTCGCCGCTGCTCCGCATCGAACCGCCGCGCGTTGTCGATGGCCAGCGCCGCGCGCTGGGCCAGGGCCGAAAATAGCCGCTGCTCCTCGGTGTCGAAGACATGAGTATGCGTGTGGCCGACCAGGAAGACGCCAAAGGTCCCGCCGTTGATCGTAATCGGCAACAACATCATTGCCTCAATACCTTCAGCCAGGGCCATCTCGAAGAGTCCTTCATGCGCTTTATTGACGAGAGGATCGTTGGCCATATCTTCACTGATCGCCGTCTCCCCTGTCGATAGGATGTGCTCCAACACCTTGTTCTGGCGGCCGGCTACCACCTGCCCGGCCGTCACCGCGCTAAAGCCTTGCGCCACCTGAATCACAGGGTTTCCGCGCGCGGTGTCCCAACAGATCACCGCGCTCTTGTCGGCTCCCAGGTTGTCGACCGTGATGTCAGCCACCGCCTGCAACACCTGGTTCAGCTCCAGGTGCCGGTACAACTCCATATCGGCCTTGTAAAGGGCCTCCAGCGCTTGCCCGCGCCGGTCGATCTCTTCAGTGCGCGCTCGTACCTGTGCTTCCAGCGCGCGACTGCGAGCCTCCACACTGCGCAGCCGCAGGCCATACGCCGCTGCCACTGCCGCCATCAGCAGCACCATGGCGGCGCCGCGCAGCCACCAGGTCTGCCAAATCGGCGGCACAACTGTCACCCGTAGGGCCGTGCCAGGATCGCTCCACGCGCCGTCGTTATTGGAGCCCCGGATCTGCAAGGTATATGTCCCACCAGGCAGGTTGGTGTACCGGCCAACCCGGCTATTCCCGGTAACGTTCCACTCCCGGTCGAAGCCGTCCAACATGTAGGCGTATTGATTGAGACTCGGCTGCGCAAAGCTCAGGGCGGCCAGCTCAAACTCAAAGAAGTTGTTGGGCCAGCGCAAGGTGATTTGCTCAAGGCCACCCAATGTTGTGGGCTGTGCCATCGGCTGCCCTCCTTGGGTCAGTGAGGTCAGTACTACCGGTGGTGGCCGAGGATTATCTTCGATCTGTGCAGGGTTGAACCGGTTCAGCCCTTGCGCGCCTCCTACATAGATGTCGCCGGTCACATTACGCACGATGGCGCCCCCTGTACAGTCTCCTGCCTGTACGCCGTCGCCGGTGCCGAAGACACGAAACCGCTCCATCGCCGGATCGAAACGAGCGATGCCCCTACTCGTGCTCACCCACAGGTAGCCCCTGGGGTCCTGTACAACGCCACATACCTGATCGCTGGGTAAGCCTCGCTTCACTGTGTAATGAGCTGCCAGCTCTCGATCCGGGCCGAATTGATACAGGCCGTTGTCTGCGCTTACCCATAGGTTGCGCCGCGTGTCCTCAAACAGCGCCGAGACCTTGCCCTCCAATAGGGTGATCGGCTGGCTGGCATCGCCCTCGTAGCGGATCACCTGGCCAACCCCGGGATCCAACCGATAGAGGCCCTTGCCAGTTCCAAACCAGAGGACGCCACTGGTATCCTCCAGTATCGCCCACACGATGTTACCCCAGTTCAGCGCATCCTCCGGCTCCAGCCACAAAGTGGTGAAGGTTCCAGTGTTCCGGTCGAAGCGGCTCACTCCCCCAAGCACCGATCCTACCCACAACGTGCCCTGGTGATCCGCATACAGGGCCGAGACCTGGTTCTGGCTCAAGGTATGGGGATCCTCCGGGTCTGCCTCGTAGTGGTCGAAACGCGCAGAACCCGTCCCTTCCCGTGCCCTTTTCAGTTCAGCCAGCGGGACGTGATAAAGGCCGTGGTTAGCAGTCCCCACCCACAGATCACCCTCTCGGTCCTGCAGCAGAACGGTAATGCTGCTGCCGCTCAAACCATGAAGATCGCCAGGCTGGTATCTCAAATGCCCAAAGCTCAGCCCACTTCGATCGAGCCATTGCAGGCCGTGATCACCGCCCAGCCACACCTCCCCTGCAGGGTCGGCAAGCACCGAGTTAACACGGCCTTCGTCAATGCTGCCAGGGTCGGCCGGATTGTGCCCGTACCACTGGAAGCGCTGCCGGCTGGGGTAGGAGACGTTGGCACCTCCTGCCGTAGCTACCCACAGCCCGCCGCCCTGATCCTGCATCAACCCGTTGATGGTGTCGTTGCTCAGGCTGGCCTGGTCGGCGGTCTGATGCCGGTAGTGCATGAATGCCCCGGTGCCTGGTTCTAGGCGATCCAATCCTCTATCAGTGCCGATCCAGAGGCTGCCCGCATCGTCTTCGAAAAGGGACTGAATCGCATCGCTGGACAGGCTGGCGCTGTCCAGCACATCATGGCGAAAATGCTCGGCCCGGCCGGTCTCCGGGTCCAGCCGGTCCAATCCGCCATCGAGAGTGCCCACCCACAGAGCACCCGTACGGTCCTGGAGGACCGTGCGGGTTCGATCGCTGGCCAGGCTGCTCGGATCTGATGGGTCGTGGCCATAGTGAGTGCAGCGCCCGCTATTGGGATCGAGCCGGTCCACTCCATGCTCGGTTGCCAGCCATAGCATTCCCTCCAGATCTTGCCAGATATCGTAAATAATCTCTGAGCCGATGCTGCTAGGCTCATCCGGGTCAGGCAGAAAGCGATCAAACTGCTCCGTTTCCCGATTCATGCGGTTGAGGCCAGCATCCCACGTGGCAATCCAAAGACGCCCTTGCCGATCCTCAAGGATGGATCCTACGACGTTACTGCTGAGACTGGCAGGGTTCCGAGGGTCATGACCATACCGCGTGAAGCGACCAGTATCCCTGTCCAGGCGGTTCAGCCCACCCTCAGTGCCCACCCACAGTGTACCCCCAGTGTCCTCATACAGCGCCAATACGCTATTGCTGCTCAGACTCGTAGGATCCTCAGGGTCATGCCGAAACGTCTCGAACTCGTAACCGTCGTACCGGCCCAGGCCATCCTGGGTACCAAACCACACGAACCCCTGGTGATCCTGCAGAACCGCACGGACTACCTGGTGTGGCAGCCCATCTTCTGTCCCCAGGTGGCTGAAGGACAGCTGCTGAGCCTCTATGGCGGGCCTCTCAGGCTGCACCACGCGCTGTGACACCCTGGGGTCGTCCAGGACACTGTAGGCCAGAACCCTCGGCTCGCCTCCACCCAACCCCAGCCCTATCAGCGCCAGGATCAAGAGCAATCCTGGCCCATGTTTGACGCGCCTGATCCACTGGCCTAAACCCAGACTGGCATCGCCGCAAGTCGATTCGAACCTCGGGGCCTGGATCAACCTCTCCATGGCTGAACATCCCTGACCACGATACCGCTGACCATCCGCCACATCTCACCTTCAGTTTACCACACTTTGTGCGTTTGTGCAGTGGCGTGAAATCGGTCTCCAGTCAGGACTGCGTCTGACACCTCAATGTTCTCTTAGGACCTCCACCTTCCTCTTCATTCTGGCCCCACCGGGCCTGATCTTGCTCTGCATCATCTGCGTCCGTCCTGGTTTGCCTCTGGGATTCATGTTCGTGTTCTCCCCACCCCAAGTTGACAGGATCGCTGCAGCTTCGTACAATGAAACCGGTCAGAGACAGCGAGGTCGAGACACGCGGCATCGGCCAGTCTGAGGTCGATGCTGTGTTTTGCCTGAGAAGGAACACCAACCTATGGACACCCCCACCCGTCCATCGCCGGCAGATATCCTGGCAGCCGAAAAGCGCTATGTCCTCCACACCTGGCAGCTCACGCAACCAGCCTGGGATGCCCCCCTGGTTGTGGGGGGAGAAGGGGCCTGGTTCTGGGATGCCGATGGACATCGCTATCTGGACCTGAGCGCCCAGGCCCAGTGCAACCACCTCGGCCATCAGCATCCGGCCCTGGTCGCCGCCATCCAACAGCAGGCCGCCGAGCTCTGCTTCATCCACAACGCCTGGGGCTCCCCACCTCGAGCCCAGCTGGCCGAGCGCTTGATAGCCAAGAGCAACCTCGTTGGTGGCAAGGTATACTTCACCATGGATGGTGCTGAGGCCACCGAGCACGCGATCAAGATAGCCCGCTGGATCACCGGGCGGCGCAAGATCATCGGCCGCTACCGCTCCTATCACGGCGCCACCAGCCATGCTATCGCCCTCAGTGGGGATTCGCGCAACTGGCGCACGGCCAGCGTGCCCGATATGGTACATGCCTTGCCCCCCTACTGCTACCGCTGCCCCTTCGGCCTGGCCTACCCCCAGTGCGGCCTGCACTGCGCCGCCCATATCGGCGACATCATCGAGTGGGAAGGGCCTGATACTGTGGCTGCCGTCTTCGTAGAACCCGTGGTGGGAACTAACGGCCTGTTCGCCGGCCCAGGCGACTACTGGCGCCGGCTCAGATCAATCTGCGACCGCTACGGCGTGTTGCTCGTCGCCGACGAGGTCATGACCGGCTTCGGCCGTACCGGCACCTGGTTTGGCTGGCAGCACTGGCCCGACGCACCCCCAGACATGATGCTGTTGGGCAAAGGGCTAACCGCAGCCCACCTGCCCCTGGGTGCAGTCCTGCTCAATCAACGCACCGCGGTCTTTTTCGACGAGAATCCCTTGCCCACTGGCCTGACCTATGCCGGTCACACCCTCTGCTGCGCCGCGGGCGTGGCTGCAATCGACACCTACGAGCGCGAGAACTTGGTCCAGCGCAGCCACGAACTCGGCACCTGGATGCATCACCGCCTGCGGGACATCGCAGGCCGCCATCCCAGCGTCGGCGACGCTCGCGATATCGGCCTGTTTGCCGCCCTGGAGCTGGTGGCCGATCAGCAAACTCGCCAGCCCCTGGCACCGTGGCCCCAGGTCCCCCCTTCGCTGAGCCAGTTGGCGGCCGAGGCCAAGAAGCGGGGCGTTGTCCTGGGTATCCGCGGCAACCTGATCATCCTGTCGCCCCCCCTGAACATCCCCGAAGAGGATCTCGCCTGGGGATTGGACGTGCTGGACGACCTCTTGCACATAA
>JAULUH010000071.1:7515-34602 GCA_032111745.1 Anaerolineae bacterium
TAACCGATGCCGCCTGCACGGCCCCACCCCCGAACCCATAGCCTATTGAGGAGCAACACCATGGCCAAACCACCCGTCAAGATCACCTACGCCACCCTGAGCGCAGCCAGCCCGGAACTGCACGCCGCCTTCGATCAGGCCGTCGCCGACCAGAAGGCCAGGTTCGGCACCGCCTACCCCATGTTAATTGCCGGTGAGGAAGTCCGGGCCGCCGACATCTTTGAGGACCGCAGTCCCATCGATACCGGCTGGCTCATCGGCACCTTTCCCAAGGGGACGAGGCAACACGGCCAGCAAGCCCTGGCCGCCGCCCGCGGCGCCTTCCCCGGTTGGAAGAACACACCCTGGCAGGATCGGATCGCCCTCCTGCGCCAGGCCGCCGACTTGATCAGCGAGCGCAGCATCCGGATCGGCGCCGCCGTATCCCTGGAGATTGGCAAAAACCGGCTCGAAGCCCTGGGCGATGTCGAGGAGACCGCCGATCTGATCCGCTATTACTGCGATCAGATGGAGGCCAATGGCGGTTTCGTCAAGACCATGCAGCAAGAGTCCCCCAAGCATCACAACACCAGCTTTCTCAAGCCCTACGGGGTCTGGGTCGTGATCTCACCCTTCAACTTTCCCTTTGCCCTGGCCGGCGGTCCCAGCGGCGCCGCCCTGGTGGCAGGCAATACCGTTGTCTTCAAGCCGGCTTCAGACACCCCGCTCAGCGGCTGGCTGCTCACCGAATGCCTGCGCGATGCCGGAATACCTGCCGGCGTGTTCAATTTCGTGACCGGGCCCGGCAGCACCATCGGCGAGGAGCTCATCTCCAATCCCGAGGTCGATGGCATCACCTTCACCGGTTCTTACCCCGTTGGCATGCACATCTACCAGACCTTTGCCCACGGCAAATGGCCGCGGCCCTGCATTGCCGAGATGGGCGGCAAGAACGCCACCATCGTCAGCCGCAAGGCCGACCTGGACAAGGCAGCCATGGGCGTCATGCGCAGCGCGTTTGGCCTCACCGGCCAGAAGTGCTCCGCCTGCAGCCGCGTCTACGTCGAACAACCGGTCAAGGATGCCTTCGTGGAAAAACTGGTGACACTCACCAGCAAGATGCAGTTGGGTGACCCCACGCGCCAGGACGTATTCATGGGCCCTGCCGCCAACAAGGGTGCCTATCGCGACTTCCAGGGCTACGTGGAAACCCTGGGACGGGACGGCCGCGTCCTCGCCGGTGGCAAGGTCCTCGACGAAGGCGACTTCGCCAGGGGCTACTTCGTCGCCCCCACCATCGTCGACGACCTGCCCCTGGATCACCCCCTCTGGAAGGAAGAGATGTTCCTGCCTGTCGTGGCCATCGCCGGCGTCTCCTCCCTGGCCGAGGCCATGCAGCACGCTAACGACAGCTCCTACGGCCTCACCGGTGGCTTCTTCAGCGAGGATCGGGAAGAGGTGGCCTGGTACCTCGACAACATCGAAGCCGGCGTCGTCTACATCAACAGGTCGGCCGGTGCCACCACCGGTGCCTGGCCCGGCTTCCAGACCTTCGGCGGCTGGAAGGGCAGCGGCAGCACCGGCAAGAACGGCGGCGGCCCCTACTACGTGCAGCAGTACATGCACGAACAATCCCAGACCGTCGTCGACTCCTAAGCCGCCAACCGTCAGCTTCCTGGATCACCTGGAAAGGCACCGGTCCTTTAGCTGCGGACCGGTGCCCTTCTGCCAGGGGTACCCTCCTCTGCGTCGGTTCTATCTCGTCGTCGGGGTAGCCTGCTGTGGCCGCCCGGCCCTCCGTGGCCGCGTCTGTTTCTCACCCCCCCATACCTGCGCCAAATCCCCCATCCGTAGGGGCGGGGTCTTCCCGCCCTCTGGTCTCCCCGCCCTCCGCCATCCCACAGACCCCCGCATTTTGGCCCTTCGCTAGGGTGATGCTATACTCTCCCGTTGTACCCCGTTTCCTTGAACCCGGGGACGATCACCGTCTGGAGAACCCCCTTGCTTCTTGTCTCCTGGTTACACGCGCTGGTAGCCATTGCCCTGGCCGCCTACGGCGCCAATGCCCTGGTCCTCACCCTGATCTACTGGCGCCAACGCCACCTGGCCCATTCCGAGCCCCCACCACCAGCAGAATGGCCGCCGGTAACCGTCCAGCTCCCCGTCTTCAACGAGCTCCACGTGGTGGAGCGATTGATCGAGGCCATGGCCCGGCTGGACTACCCCCGCGATCGCCTGCAGGTCCAGGTACTTGACGACTCCACCGATGAGACCCTGGCCCTGGCCTGCGCTGCCGCCGAATCCCAACGCGCCGCCGGCCTCGATGTCGAGGTGCTCCACCGCCAGGACCGCTCAGGCTACAAGGCCGGCGCCCTGGCCGCCGCGCTGCCCGCGGCTACCGGGGAGTTCATCGCCATCTTCGACGCCGATTTCGTGCCGCCTCCCGATTTCCTGCGCCGTACCGTGCCCCACCTCATGGCCTTGCCCCAGGCCGGCTTCGTGCAGACACGCTGGGCCCATCTCAACGACAGCTATTCCTGGCTGACCCGGGCCCAGGCCCTGGCCCTGGACGGCCATTTCGTGGTCGAGCAGACCATCCGCCAACGCAACGGCTGCTTCTTCGGCTTCAACGGCAGTGCCGGCCTGTGGCGCCGCACCTGCATCGACGCGGCCGGCGGCTGGCAAGCCGATACCCTGTGCGAGGACCTCGACCTGAGCTACCGCGCCCAGCTGCAGGGCTGGCAAGGCCTCTACCTGCCCCAGGTGTCGGCCCCCGCCGAGATCCCACCCCAGCTGGCTGCCTTCAAGCGCCAGCAGTCCCGCTGGGCCACCGGTTCCATCCAGACCCTGCGCAAGCTGGGCTGGCAGGTAGCTTGCGCTAATCGTCCCTTCCCCGTACGTGGCCAGGGCCTGCTCCATCTGAGCGCCTACCTGAGCCATCCGCTCATGCTGCTGCTGCTGCTACTCACCTTACCCCTGCTCTGGTTCGGCTCCGGCACGGAAAACCCGCTGCGCTGGCTGCTGGCCTATCTGGGCCTGGCCAGCGCCGGCCCACCTCTCCTGTATACTGTGGCCCAACAGCAGCTCCACCCACGCAGGTGGCTGGCCCGTATGGCTGCGCTGCCGGTCCTGATGCTGCTGGGTACCGGCATCGCCCTGGAGAACACCCTGGCCGTTGCCCGGGGCCTGCGGCGACGGCCCACAGCCTTTCTGCGCACCCCAAAGTTTCACGTGGAAAGCAGCCTGGATCAGTGGCAGAACCGGCCCTACGCCCTCCCCCTCACCGGCATCGTCGTCGGTGAGCTGTTCCTGGCCGCCTACGCCCTGCTCACCGTGTTCGCCGCCGCGACCCGGGGCCATCTCTACGCCGTGCCCTTCCTGCTGCTCTTCGTGGGAGGCTTCGGCCTGGTCGCGCTGTTGGGCCTGGTCCAGGGTTGGCAGCGCCAGCGACCCCGCCGCCAGGCCAGGGACGATCGCAACCATCTGCCTGATGCCCGCTGGCCAATGGCCGATACCCCCTAACCTGCCACTCTGGCCCCCAACGCGCCGGCTGCGCCAGGAGCCTCAAGGCCTGGGGCTCCTGATAAGTCCACCCGGTTCACTTCCGCCGCCGGCATGCCGCTCCGCTCTGGCTCCCCGGTCCTGGCTCCCCTCTGCTCTCTTTGTGCCTTTGCGGTAAGCCTCCGGCGTTCGTGTCCCAGCAGCCTGGTAACCCCGTTACAGCCACTCTATGATGGTCGTCTCCCCCTGTCCCACGCCGACGCACAGGGTCACCAGCCCATAGCGCACCGAGCCCGGCACCACAGCATTTCGCCGCTTCATCTCATGCACCAGCGTCGTCAACAGCCTGGCCCCTGAGCAGCCCAACGGGTGCCCCAGGGCGATCGCACCACCATTGACATTGGTGATCTCGTGGCGCAGGCCCAGCTCCCGTATGCACGCGATGGCCTGCACAGCGAATGCCTCGTTGATCTCGATCAACCCGATGTCCTCTATGGCCAGGCCTGCCCGCGCCAGTGCCTTGCGGGTGGCCGGCACCGGACCCAGCCCCATGGTGCGCGGATCCACCCCGGCCGCCGACGACGTAACAACCCGGGCCAATGGCCGCAGGCCGAGCTGGTCCGCCTTCTGCGCCGAGGTCACCAGCACAGCTGCGGCCCCATCGTTGATGCCGCTGGCGTTGCCCGCCGTTACCGTGCCCCCCTGGCGAAAGATCGGCGCCAGCCTCGCCAGCTGCTCGAGGGACGTGTCCAGCTCGATCGACCCGTCCGCACCGCGCCGATAGCGCGGATGCTCGTCGGTATCCACGACCAGCGCAGGGCCCTTGCGCTGCGGAATCTCCACCGGGACGATCTCTTCCCGCAACCATCCGGCCTGCATCGCAGCCACCGCCCGCCGCTGGCTCTCGAAGGCAAAGGCATCCTGCTCTTCCCGCGTGATGGGACCCCCCGTCACACCACCAGCCAGGCTTAGCTCATAGATGTTCTCAGCCGTCTCCCCCAGCGGTTCCAACGCAAACATAGCCTCCATGGCCGGGTTGGGGAAGCGCCAGCCCAGGGTCGTGTCATAGAGCGTGGTGTGCCCCGTGGGATAGCCGCGCTCGGGCTTGGCCAAGGCATAGGGCGAGCGACTCATGGACTCCACCCCACCGGCGATGTAGATGACTCCCTCCCCCACGCGAATGGCTCGCGCGGCCTGGTTGATGGCGTTGAGGCCGGACGCACACAGCCGATTCATGGTGACGCCGGCCACGCCCTGGGGTAGCCCGGCCAACAGCAGCGCCATGCGCGCTACGTCGCGGTTGTCCTCGCCGGCCTGGTTGGCACAGCCGAGGTACACCTCCTCCACCTCAGCCGGGTCGATGCCAGTCCTGCGTATGATCTCCTTGATCACTACCGCAGCCAGGTCGTCCGGCCGCACCGCCGCCAGGACTCCCCCATGCTTGCCTACCGGCGTGCGCACCGCGTCGATGATCACTGCTTCGTGCATCGCGAAACCTCGCTCTTTGCCAACCTGCCAGAGGCAGCCAGTGGCTGCCGTCCGCTGCCCAATGATCGGCCTGGCCTCCTGCGATTTGCCAGGTACCCCATTCTACCATAGAATCCAGGGGTAGGTCGACTACCCGTCTATGCGTTCACCAGGAGGAGCCCGGTGAAGACCGTAGCAGAACCGCCAGCCCACATCGTCGTCTACGCCACACCCTATTGCGGCGACACCCGCCGCGCGCGGCGCGTGCTGGACGAGCTGCAGGTGGCCTATGAGTTCGTCGATATCCGGCAGGACCAGAATGCGGCCCGACTGGTGGAGGAGATCAATGATGGCTTCCGCAGCTCCCCTACCATCGTCTTCCCGGATGGCTCGATCCTGGTCGAGCCCTCGGATAGCACTTTGCGCGCGAAGCTTCGGGAGCTGCCGCCGGCCGGCACCACCCTGTAGCCTCCAACACCCTGCTCCCCCCGCAAAGGTAGAACCAAGTGCAGCACCCGACCCCCGAAGAACAACCCCACCTCACCGGACCTTCCATGACCGATCACCGATCACCGATCACCGATCACCGATCACCGATCACCGATCACCTCCTGCATCTGACCGCCGAAGAACAATCCCTCCTCTCCGGTGCCGCCGGTCCCGGCGTGCAAAGGGCCATGGAAATCGTGGCGACCTTGGGGCGCATCTATGGCGCCCCCGACCTGGTGCCCGTCACCCATGTCCAGATCGCCGGTGTCAGCTACAAGAACCTCGGCGACGCCGGGGTGGCCTTTCTGAACGAATGGGCCGACCTCGGCGCCCAGGTACGCGTGCCCACTACCCTCAATCCTGCCGGCATGGAGATGGACCGCTGGCAGGATATGGGCATCGACCCTGCCTTTGCCCTTCCCCAGCTCAGCGCCGTCGCTGCCTTTGAGAAAATGGGCGTCACGCCCACCATGAGCTGCACACCCTATCTCTTTCCTGAATACACCCCCCGCCGCGGCGACCACCTGGCCTGGGCCGAGAGCTCGGCCGTCATCTTCGCCAACTCTGTGCTAGGCGCCCGCAGCAACCGGGAAGGCGGCCCCTCAGCCCTGGCCGCAGCCATCGTCGGCCGCACTCCCCGCTATGGCTACCACCTGGATCAGGGCCGCCAGGCCGACATTGTGGTCGAGGTGCGGTGCCCGGTCCGTGATGTGGCGGACTTCGGCGCGCTCAGCTACGTCGTGGGCAAACAGGTCGGCAACGCCTGCCTGTGGTTCGCCGACCTGGCCGGGCAACTGCCCCCCTTGCCCACTGATGTAACCGAGGGCGACGACGCCAGCGACCGGCTCAAGACCCTCGGCGCCGGGCTGGCCGCCTATGGCGCCGTGGCCCTCTACCACATCGCCGGCTACACGCCCGAGGCCAGTGATCAAGGCGCGGCCTTGATTAAGCCCGGCGCCCGGCGCCTGGTCGTCGACAGCCTCGATCCCGGCTATCAGGTCATGGACGCCGATCCCGACCTGGTTGAGATCGACCTGGTGACCGTCGGCTGTCCTCACGCCAGCCTCAACGAGATAAGGCAGATCGCGGCTGTCCTGCAGGACAGGCAGCTCGCTACCCAGCTCTGGGTCACCACGGCCCGCATCACCCGGGAACGGGCCAGGGAGGCCGGTTGGGTAGCCACCATCGAGGCCGCCGGCGGCCAGGTGGTTGCCGACACCTGTGCCGTCGTCGCGCCCGTCCGCTCCATCGGCATTACTACCATGGCCACCAACGCCGGCAAGATGGCCTGCTACGCCCCCGCCCACAGCAAGGTCAAGATGCGCTACGGCAGCCTGGAACAGTGCATCGACGCTGCCCTCACCGGTACCTGGCGCACCACCTGACCTGTTTCCTTCCCTGCGCTCTCTGCGCCTCTGCTCCGGCTCTTCGGCCCCTACTCTCCTCTGCGCCCCCGCATCCTCTCTGCGGTTCCCCTCTGGGTCTCCTCTGGTCCAGCGTTCCCTTTGCGCTTGTATGTTATGTACATAGAAGCAACGCCAACTCGTTGCGGTTGGGTCCGGCCTCCGGTTCTCCCCCTTCCCAAGGCCTTACGTTCGCATAACACACTGTTAACTTCTGCCGAGTTGTTCAGAGCCTTCAGCACCCTCCACGAGTTGGGCCTGCTGCGCCGGCAACCCAACGCCTGGACCGTCGGCAACGAGTTCCTGCGCCGCTGGATCGATGACCATTTCAGCGAGCTCCTGGCCACCACAGAATCGCCCCGGACGAACGACAGCCCGGCTCCGGGCGCCAGCCCCTCAGAGGGCTTCGAGCAGCCCAAATCTGGCACCTACCTGCCCCGCCCCTCAGCCTTCACGCCCCGCAGCCTGGAGACCGAGCTCGATCTGTTCCACGCGGTCAGCGATTTCTTCCACGAGATCCGGCACCTCGTCGAACAGGACGACGGCCATCGCCTGCTGACTGCCGCGCGCAATGGGCAGCCCGGGCTACGCAGCGAGGAAGAGATCCAGATCGCGCTGAAGCACTGGCTGCGCCCCATGTGCCAGGCCTTGAACATCGACCTCGAGCGGGAAACCCTCACCAGCCGCGGCCTCCTGGACTTCAAGTTCGCCCTGGGCCGGGACAAGCGGTGCCTGGTGGAGGTCAAGCTGTTCCACAGCAGCCGCATCCAGGAGGGCGTGGAGTTCCAGCTACCGATCTATCTCCTGGCCGAAAAAGCCCGCTACGGCATCTACGTCCCAATCATCGGCCAGGGTGTCCTGGTCCAGGGCCATGGGGAGTATAGCCTGCAGCAGACCGAGCAGGCCATCGCCCGCGGCGAGCAACTTCTGCTCGAGGCAGCCTTCTGCTTCGACCAGGTGCTGGTGCGCTGCGATATCCTGCACCAGTTGCCCAGCGGGGCGTGGGAGATCGTCGAGGTAAAGTCGGCCACCGGCGTACGCCAGCACCACATCGCCGACCTGGCCGTCCAGTGGTATGTGGTGGCAGGCCATGGGCTAGCGGTCACCTCCGCCCGGCTCATGCACCTGAGCCGCTCCGGCCAACCCGACGCTCTCTTCGCCATCCACCACGTGAGCGCAGCCGTGCAGTCCCTGCTTCCCGAGGTCCTGGCATGGCTCCAGGCCATCCGAGACGACCTGGCCCGGCCCACCTTGCCAGACGTGCCCATCGGCCCGCACTGCGACCGGCCCCATCCTTACCCGGCCCGGGCTCTTTGCTGGCGCGATGTGCCGACCCTGTCCATCTTCTCCATCCCCGGCCTCAACAGCGAGATCAAGCAGGAGCTGGCCCGCCAGCAACGCTATGGGCTGGAGCACGTCGAGGCCCACCACGCCCTGTCCAAGCCTCAGCGCCAGCAGGTCGATCGCTGGCGCCGGGGAGAGCCCCAGATCGACACCGCCGCTATTCACCGCCGCCTCACCAGCCTGGCCCATCCCATCCACTTCCTGGATTTCGAGACCATCGCCTTCGCCTTGCCGCGCTTTCCCGGCACCCGGCCCTACGATCAGATCCCCTTCCAGTACAGCTGCCACGTCCTGCGGGCCACCGGCCAGCTGGTGCACCACGAGTTCCTCCACGGCCTGGCCTCAGACCCGCGGCCAGCCCTCGCCGCGGCCCTGGTCGAGGCCATAGGCCCCGAGGGGTCTGTGGTGGCCTTCAACGCCAGCTTCGAGCGCAGCGTGCTGCAGGCCCTGGCCGCAGCCCTGCCCACCTACGCCCCTGCCCTCAGGTCCATCGCCGAGCGCCTGTCGGACCAGCTGGACATCTTCCGCCTGCACTACTTCGAGCCCCGCTTCGGCGGCTCCAACTCCATCAAGAACGTGCTGCCCGTGCTGGTGCCCGAGCTCGACTACGCCGACCTCGCCATCCGCCAGGGGGACGACGCCCAGGCCGCCTGGCTGGCGATGCTCGAAACCGTAGACCCCGTCCAGCGCCAGCAGCACGCCGCGGACCTGCGCGCCTACTGCCAGCGGGACACCCTGGCCATGGTCGCCATCCACCAGGCCCTCCTCCGCCTGGCCCCCGCCGCGGACCCGCCCTCCTGAACGCTGCCCCGGCCATCCCCACTACACCCTTCCGCCGGTACCATCGGGGACAATCAATTGTTTCTATTGACACCACTTTTCCCCGCGCGTTCTCGTCTTTCGTCCCCCTCGCCTGGCCTCCCTGCACCAATTTGGAAAAAGATGATATAATGCCGGCAACAGGACGGGATTTCTCAGAACTGCTTCATTATGGAGCTCCGTGGAGGTTAGCCCTATGGCCGATCCCAACAAAATGGCTCGTGTCAGCCAGGAAACCCGGCGGTGGGAGGAGACGACCCTCAAGCCAGTCCTCGACCGTTTCCCTGAGCGCCAGGAGGAGTTCGTCACCACCTCCTCAGCCCCCGTCAAACGCCTTTACACCCCGGCAGACATCGCCGACTTGGATTATCTACGGGACCTGGGCTTTCCGGGGGAGTACCCCTACACGCGTGGCGTCCACGCCACCATGCACCGGGGTAGGCTGTGGACCATGCGCATGTTTGCCGGCTTTGGCACCGCGGAGGAGACCAACGCCCGCTTCCGCTACCTGCTGGCGCAGGGCCAGACCGGCCTGAGTGTGGCCTTCGACATGCCCACCCTCTATGGCTACGACGCGGACGCGCCCGAGGCCCTGGGTGAATTTGGCAAATGCGGGGTCGCCATCAGCTCGCTGGCCGACATGGAGATGCTTTTCGCCAGCATCCCCATGGGCGAGGTGACCACCTCCATGACGATCAACTCACCGGCCGCCGTGATCTGGGCCATGTATATTGCGGCTGCGGAGAAGCAAGGCTACCGCCGCGATCAATTGCGCGGCACCATTCAGAACGACATCCTCAAGGAGTACATCGCGCAGAAGGAGTTCCTGTTTCCGCCCGCGCCTTCCATGCGGCTGGTCACCGATACCATCGAGTTCGGGTCCAAGGAGCTGCCGGAGTGGAATACCATCAGCATTAGCGGCTACCACATCCGCGAGGCCGGCAGCACCGCCGCCCAGGAGCTGGCCTTCACCCTGGCCGACGGCTTTGCCTACGTCGAAGCCGCTATCGCGCGCGGGTTAGATGTGGACGAGTTCGCGCCCCGGCTGAGCTTCTTCTTCAACGCGCACAGCGACTTCTTTGAGGAGATCGCCAAATACCGCGCGGCGCGGCGCATCTGGGCCAGGGCCATGCGCGAGAAGTATGGCGCCAGGAATCCCCGCAGCTGGCTGATGCGCTTTCACACCCAGACAGCTGGCGTAAGTCTTACCGCGCAGCAGCCGGACAACAACATCGTTCGGGTCGCCCTCCAGGCTCTGGCCGCAGTGCTGGGTGGCACCCAATCGCTGCATACCAACTCCATGGACGAGGCCCTGGCCCTGCCCTCGGAACGGGCCGTGACCATCGCCCTGCGCACGCAGCAGGTCATCGCGCACGAGAGCGGTGTAGCCAATACCATCGATCCCCTGGCCGGCAGCTACTTCGTTGAAGCCCTGACCGATCGCATGGAGCAGGAAGCTAACGATTACTTCCAGCGAATCGACCACCTGGGTGGCGTCATCCCTGCCATCGAGGTCGGGTTCTTCCAGCGGGAGATCGCCGAGGCCGCCTACGTGTACCAGCGCGAGATCGATACCGCGCGCCGCACCATCGTCGGCGTCAACGACTACATAGTCGATGAGCCCATTGCCATCCCCATGCTGGCGATGGATCCCCAGGGCTATGAGCGACAAGTGGCCCGGCTTCACCGCGTCCGTTCCGAGCGAGATAACCATGCTGTCCAACGTACCCTGCACCGCCTGGCCGATGCTGCGCTCGACCAGACCAACCTGATGCCCCCGCTCCTGGAGTGCGTGACCGCCTATGCTACCCTGGGCGAGATCAACGACGTCTTCCGGGAGGTTTTCGGAGTCTACCACGAACCGGTGTTCTTCTAGGCTTGACCAGGCTGAGGTGGCAAGCTACAATAGGCTTGTCCGACGACGGTCAGGGACTGATCACCAAGCGTTTATGAAGGAGCCAAGGATATGGCAGAGCGCAAGATCCGCGTGCTGGTAGCCAAGCCTGGCCTTGACGGCCACGATCGAGGGGCCAAAGTCGTGGCCCGAGCACTGCGTGATGCCGGCTTCGAGGTAATCTACACAGGGATCAGGCAGACACCTGAGATGATCGCCGAAGCCGCCCTGCAGGAAGATGTGGATGTGGTGGGCCTGAGCATTCTATCGGGAGCTCACATGGCCCTGTGTCCCCGGGTTGTACAGCTGATACGGCAGAACGGGATGGACAATGTCATCGTATTGGTGGGTGGCATCATCCCTGACGAAGATATCGGGGCTCTCAGGCAGGCGGGCATCGAGGA
This sequence comes from Anaerolineae bacterium, assembly GCA_032111745.1. Taxonomy (GTDB): domain Bacteria; phylum Chloroflexota; class Anaerolineae; order JAAEKA01; family JAAEKA01; genus JAULUH01. The sequence goes on from JAULUH010000071.1 coordinate 18,816, forward strand.
GATCTTTGGGCCGGGCACCAGCACCCAGGACATCGTCGCCTTCATCAATAGCCGCCACGCGGTACCGGCATAGGAAGGTTCATCGCGGTTTGCAGCGACGAGCCGGCCCTTTCGGGGCCGGCTCGTCGCGTCTTCAGGAAGATTGCACGGCTAAGGTCCGGGTCTGCGACGGCCCCAGGTCAGGATCCACCCCAGTCCAAGCAGGGCAGCCACAACGATCGCCGAGGCTGCCTGCCGGGTTGCTGCACCGGACGGCAGAGCCCGGGCCTCAAAATCGCCCAGACGTACGGCCGTGGGCTCGCCAAGCTGAATAGTGCCGGGACTCACCGCCCATGGACTGGAGACCTCGCCGACACGCGCGCGCAGCCTTACCTTGGCAGAACCGGAACTGTCCACGGGCACCTGCCATACCAAGCGATTTTGGGCCGCGCTTGCGGCCCCTTCAATGGTGATCCAGTTAGCGGTGCTCACGGGCGTGAGGCGCACATCATCGATCCAGGCCGCATCCTGACCACCGCTTACCGAGTTGTCCTTCACGTAGCGCCAGACGAGGGTATGGGGGCCTGGTTGCACGGTGGCACGGAACTCGCTCCACTCTCCGGCGCCGCTAACCCGTACGATCTCCTGGCCGTCCAGCAGGGCCACGAGGAAGTCCCAACCCTCCTCCGAGCTCACCCGGTAGCGGAAGCTAATTTCCCCGGTCCGGGCCATATCAAAGGGCAACAGCAGGCTGCTGCTTTGTCCATGATCTATGGTGCCGGCGCGGGCCGCACCATCGCTGGCACTCCACAAGGCATTGCCAAAGGACTCATAGCCTGCAGGCAGGCGGCCTTCAGCGAAGGCATCTTGCCGCGTGCCTATGGTGTCGGGGTTGAGGCTAAACTGGGCCTCGTGGGCTGCTGCCAGCTCGCGATCTGCCGACCAGGTAATCGCCACCAGACTTCCGGGAGAGAGGTAGGTGGTGTCATTGGGGCTTAAGAGTGCGGGCGGTACCAGGGGAAGCAGCCCGCGAGTCCGCAGGATGTTCTTGATCAGCCCCTCATGTCTGCCGCCCGTGAGATTGGCGTCGGCATCCAAGAGGGCACGGCCGGCGTCTTCCAGCGTGGCCCCGCAGGGCAGGTAGAAGTTGGTTTCAAGCGCCAGCCGGTCGGCGAGGGTTGGTCCAAGCCGGCTACGCAGGCTCCATAGCACACTGCTCCAGATCTGGCCGTCGACATGGGCATCGCCAGCAACATCCATCGGATGCTGCAGATCACGATCGACCCGGCGAAGGCAGGATAGTGGTGCCGTGGCGTAACCCTGGCTGTCCCACTCGGCGATACAGGCCGGATCAGAGCCCACGCTGGCGAAGCGGCTGGCAGCTAGGTAGTCGCCAAAGCCCTCGCCGATGGCCTCCATCTGGCCACCACCCCAGCATGCTACCTGGTCATGATGCAGAGCGTGGGCATATTCGTGCACGATCACATCGGCATCCTCGGCATCCTGGATGCCACCATCGCCGAAGTGCAGCGCATCGTCGCTGACGCTGTAGAAGGACTGATCCTCGGCAAACCAGTGAGGGCTGGCGTAGGTCGTACGATCGCGAATGCCATTGGGAGGGTTACTGAGATCGCTATAGCCCAGGGATTGGATGTAGCGCTGGGTGGTATCGATGTGATAATAGACCATCACCTCCTCGAACCGGGGGTCGTTCGGGAGGTAGACGAAGTTGCCGTCAGGAGCAAACGCCGTGGCGGACAAATGGCCCACGGGAGAAGTGACGTCAACGTACTCCCCACGCAGCCAACCGCTGCTGTCCAGGCCTTCCAGCTCGACGGCTTGTAGCTCCGTCCAGGCCCGTCCGTCCACGGCAGTCCGGCCCGATTGTTGGGCCGGATTAGGTTGAAACACCTGGGCCCGAGCCAGTGTAAGCCGGTTGTAGCGCTTGATAACCTCACCGGTCACGGCATCGATCAGGACCTCCCAGTCCCCCTGAGGTTCGGCTGCCAATATGGTGACCTGCCAGACCAGCTGGCCATCCTTGACCTGTGGCAAGATGACCAGCTCCGGTGGCGGGCTCTCGCCCCGTGAGCGCAGGAAGCCTATAGCCTTCTGGGCAAGCTCGATTGCCTGTGCAGCGCTCACGATCGACGCCGCAGCGTCGACGTCGAGACCCGGCACAAAACCGTTGTGCAGAACCTGAATTTGCCCGGCACGATCTGAATGCACTCCCACATAGGCTCCTAGCACGCGGAGCCCGGCGTAGGTCTGCTGATACAGAACGTGGCTGCTGCCCAGCCCACGCCTAATCGAGAGCAAGCGTAGGCTGGCCAGATCGAACGGCATACCAAGGCTAGCCTGGTAGGCACGCAAAAATTCCTGCGCGGTGGCGGCGGGAGCAGCGTGATCCGATGCCCGGGTCCTACATTCCCGCAACACACGGACGGCACCGGTCGCCACATCTCTCTCGATTTCAGCGCAGGGCAGAGCAGCGGGCACAGAAGGCGCAGCCGCGGCTAACTCGGCCGTGCCTGGCAATAGGAGTATCACCGTCAACAGCCAAAACCACATGACGCCCGCTTGGACTGGTCGAGGTAGAACCCTCAGCAATTCTTGCGTCTCCTGCGGAACCAGCGCCGGTCAGGACAAGCCGGCCAGCAGGTTTCCCTAAAAGCAGCGCCATTGTAGCACCAAAGACGAGGGTTGTCTAGTAGTGGGTTGGCGACGCCACGCCGCATGCTGCCAATTGACCTGGCTCCCTGGCCTATGGTATAGTGGCGCCGCTTAAACGCGACATCTTGCCAGGCAAGCTAGATGCCGCATGCCCGACACTTTCGATGACCAGGCACGGTAATGGATACTGACTACGAGACCCTGATAGAACAGGCCCCGAAGGACCTGCGGAGCTACATCGAAGCATTGGAGCGCGAGAATGCACGGTTGCGTCAGGAGCTCGCGGATTTGCGCAGTAGCACTGCCCGGCGGGCGCGACCGGCAGATGCAGGCTCTGACCAGACTGCAGTGGCTGCGCTGACCCGACCACAGGTGCTCCACCTCAGCGACGTGATGGTGGCTGTCATCACCCGCCAGGGGCAGGCCAAGCGCACGCCTCTGAACGACTACGCCGCGCAACGGCGGGGTGGCACCGGCGTATATGACATCCAGGCAGGCCGGGATGATGCGGTGGCCCATCTGGAGGTAGCCCGCGCCAGTGCTGGCCTACTGCTGGTGACCACGCGCGGCCGCGCGTTTCGCGTGCCCGTCGACACCTTGCCGTTGACGGAGATACGCGGGCGCGGGGTATCTCTGCCAGAACGGCTAGCGCTGACCCAGGGTGAGGCCATCGGTGCGGTGCTGACCATCGACGACGACGACCCGCGGCAGAACGTGCTCCTGGCGACAGCCAACGGATGGGTGCGGCCGTGGCACCGCAACTACCTGGGGGACCGGTTGCAGCCCGGCACCCTTCTGTACGACCCACAGCGGGGGGGTTCCCCCGTAGCGATGGCCCTGTCCTCTGGGGAGGCCGATGTGCTAATCGCTTTGCGCAGCGGCCTGGCCTGTCGCTTCCCCGAGAGCCAGCTGCGCCGGGACGGTGTCCGAGGCATTCAGGTCCGCCCCGACGACAAGGTGGTCGGGCTTACTGCTGTGAACGAAGAGAGCACCGTGATCATGGTAACTGCAGACGGCCAGGGCACCCGGCGCGAGATGAGCACCTTCGGCGCTAACAAGAGCCCGGGCGGCCAGGGCAAGCAGATTATGAAGAGCACGGCCCTGGTGGGTTTGGCCACGGCCGAGGAGGCGGACGAAGTCCTGGGCATTACAGGCATGGCAAAGATCATCCGCTTTGCGGTGGCCGAGGTTCCGGTCAAGACGGGAGCGGTACAGGGGGTCAGCGTGCTGGAGGCCCGGGGCGACATGGTAGTTGCCATGGCTATCGCACCGGCGCCGGGAGCTGGCTCATGAGCACCCCACGGCACGCCATCGTGAGAGCCCCGGAGGCCAGCTTCGCCAGAGCACTGGGCCAGGAGCCCGGGTCCAGCCCCATCGACGTCCCACTGGCGCGGGCGCAGCATCGCCTGATGGTCCAAGCCCTGGAGGCCTGTGGCCTGGAGGTCAGCGAGCTCGCAGTCGTACCGGAGCTACCCGACGCATGCTTCGTCCAGGACATTGCCCTGATATTGCCCCAGCTGGCGATTCTGGGCCGGCCCGCGGAAGCCAGCCGCCAGGACGAGGTAGACCTGATGCGCCCTCACCTGCCTCCAGGGCACCGCGTGGAGGCAGTCGAAGCGCCGGGCACCCTGGAGTGGGGAGACGTGATGCGCATCGGCCAAACCCTGTACATCGGCCAGTCGGCGCGCACCGACGCGGCCGGGAGCGAGCAGGTGCGACGCTGGGTCGAGCCGCTGGGAATAGACGTGGAGCTGGTGCCGGTTCCAGACGGGCTACACCTGCTCAGCGGTGCCAATTATTTAGGTGCGGCACCGGCCAATCCCGATGCGCCGAGGGTTGTCGTGGCCTGGGAAGCCTATGCCACCATGCCCCAGTTCGCCGGGCGCGACGTGATCGTCGTGCCCCCCGGCGAGGAGGTTGCGGCCAACTGCCTGGCTGTAGGCAAGAGCGTCATCCTGCCCGCGGGCTGCCCAAAGACGGCAGCGGCGCTCTGGCACCGGGGGTTTCGCGTGTTGAGCGTGCCGATCAGCGAATTCAGCAAAGCGGCGGGCGGCGTGACCTGCCTGAGCGTGATCTACTAGACGAGACGCCTGATGAAAAGAGAGCGCCGGAGCCCTGAAGGCTGGGCGGCGCTCTCTGCATTCCAGACTGGGAATGAGCTCAGGCGTCTTCGCCGTGCTCGTACAACTGGCCCCTAACCACCGGGGGAGAGGTGGGGCTAGGGCTGCCGGCAGCGGGCTCGGGCGTGATGCCGATGGCATCATAGGCGCCAAAAGGCTCAGGCGCTGCGATCGCCAGGCCACCATTCCCTGTCGTGTCGACCTGGAATAGCCCACCACTCACCCGCTCCTCGCCCTTGATCAGCCACACCTGGTAGGCCATGCCCTCGTCTAGAGGCGGCAGGGACTGGGCGTGAATGAAGCCGACGGTGCGGTCTGGGTTACAGACGACGGTGGCGCTGGCATTGGTAGCCTCACCGGCAGGGCCGGCCGGCAGCTCCACTCGCACGAATTGGCCTTCGCCCACCATCGCCAGGAGCGCCTCCTGCTCGTCGAGCCGGGCAGCCAAGCGTTGCTGCTGCTCACGGAGCTGCCCCACTTGCGAGCCCCACAACAGGCTGACGCCGATCAACACTACCAACGCCACTCCAGCCACGGCCAGGGCCGGCCGCAGCTGGGGCGCAGCCAGCGCCTCCCGCAGCCTTTGCCAGAGACCTGGCGACTGAGGCTGTGGTGCAGATGGCCCAGGAGCCGGCACCCGGGGGCCAGTGGCAACCCGCAGCTGCTCCGCCAGGTGAGCAGGTGCTGGAACAGCGGGCGCGCTGAAGAGCATGGCCTCTGCCAACGCCATGTAGCGGGCGAGCTCCGCCACAGCCTCCGGGCACTGCGCCAGGTGCGTCTTGACGAACTCGGTCTCATCCGGATCGGTGGCGCCCAGGCTATAGGCGGGAATCAGATCCAGAACCAACTGGCAATCTTGCTGTTCGACCCTTCTGGCGGTCATGGTTTCTTCAATCACCACAGATCAGCTTGCGTCTGCAATAATAGATACGTTCACAAATGCACATTCGGATCTTTATGGACCAAGGTTCTTTGGCGCCTCTGTAGACTCTACCCAGAGCGCCCGCAATTTCTGCAGGCCCAGGCGGGCGCGGGTTTTGACTGTTCCCAGGGGTAGGTTCAGGTGCTCAGCCAGCTCACTATGGGTCAGGCCGTGGAAGAAGGCGAGCTCGATGACCTGTGCCTGTTCGGCGGGCAACTCCACCATCAGGTCGCGCAACAGCTGGCCATCTTGCCAGCGGGCGTCGCCGACGAGCCCCTGGCCTGCCGCAGGGTCGGGAAGGCGGTCCAGGTTGTCGAGCCCCCCGACGTATTGTCGCTGCTCGCGGCGGAGATGATCGATGGCGGTGTATCGCGCGATGGTCAGGAGCCAGCTGCCGAGCTGTCCCTTGTCTGGATCCCAGCTCAGGCTCCTGTGCCACACTTTCAGAAAGGTGTCCTGCGTGGCTTCTTCGGCCAGGGGGGCCTGGCGCAGCACGCGCAGCGCCAGGCTGTATACCTGGTTACCATAGCGCTGATAGAGGGCCATGAGCGCGTGCTGATCCTCATGCACGATGCGTTGCATGAGATCGACATCGCTTAAGGTCGAGTCAGGGAGGGGTTGGCTCGCTGGCATTGCGGCGAGTCTAGCATAGGTCGGGCAGCGGCGCAAGGTGGGACCGGCGTGCCACAGATCCGATGAGGTCTCACCCGGAGCCTGTAGATCCAAACTGTGGGCACCGTGCGATATAGAGAGTGAAAGAACGCCAGACATGGCCACCACCAGTGATCCAGCGGGCATGACAGGTGGTAGACCATGGCCGGGCCATTCCACGATCAATAGGAGGTAGCAGATGAATAATCTACGAAAATCCCCGCGGTGGCGTGCTGTCAACGTACCACTGGTAGTGATCAGCCTTGCGCTGGCAGGATTGGTGCTGGCTGCGTGCCCGGCAGCACCGGAAGCGCCGGCAGTTCCAGCAGAGACCGCGGCGCCGGCACCGACAACACAGCCACCGGCACCCACGGCCACCACGGCACCTGCCCCTGAGCCTGCACCGACTGCGGTGCCCGAACCCGAGCCTGTTACCCTGACCCCGGCAGTCGCAGTAGAGGATCAGAACATAGCAGGTGGCGCGGTTACCGTAGCCGAGGTAATCAGTGATGGCCCAGGCTGGATCGTAATCCACGCCGCCGCAGAGGGCAGCCCGGGACCGGTGCTAGGCTATGCTGCCGTCGCGGACGGCACCAACCAGGATGTGGTGGTGGAGATCGCGGCCGACCAGGCCACGGAGACGCTGTACGCCATGCTACATGCCGACGGCGGCATGGTGGGCTCCTATGAGTTTCCCGGCGCCGATGGCCCGGTCATGGCCGGCGAGCAGATGGTGTCGCCGGCCTTCCAGGTCACCGGTGGCATAGCGGCGGCGACGGAGGAGCCGGCCGAAGAGGCTGCGGTCCAGGTCAGAACCTTTGCCATCGTGCCTGAGCAAACCACAGCCCAGTACAGCATCGACGAGACATTCATCAACGACAGCAACCGATTTGCCACGGCCATCGGCAAGACCAGCGTCGTGGAGGGCAGGCTGGCCCTGAACTATGCCGACCCGGCGCAGAGCGAGCTGGGGGAGATCACGGTCGACATCAGCACGCTGGCCAGCGACTCTGGTCGGCGGGATAACGCCATCCGGGAGCGTTGGCTGGAGTCAGCCAGGTTCCCAGTTGCGAGCTTCAAGGGCACGGAGATCCGCGGCTTCCCGGCCGACCCGCAGGAGGGACAGCCCATCGAGTTTCAGCTAGCGGGGGACATGACGATCAAGGAGACCACGCGTGAGCAGGTGTGGGACGTGACCGCCACCCTCGACGGCGATACACTGACGGGCACGGCGACCACCTTCCTGATGCTGGCCGACTACACCGTGCCGGTGCCCGAGATCCTGGGGATCGTCAGCGTCACCGATGGCCTGACCGCCACCCTGGACTTCACCATGGTGGGTCAGTGATCCGCGAGCGCGCAACGTTCCCATTAACAACACTTTTCCCGGAGAAACAATTAACGGGATTAATGGGAACAGGTGCTGCGACAGGGGGAGGATGATGCCACCTGGTGGCCGACAGCGCGGTCCTGGGCGGTGACACAGACCGGGCCGGCACCCCGGGGAGGTGCCGGCCCGGTGCACAGGCAGGGGTGGGGCTTAGCGTTCGATGCGGAAGGAGACCTCGGCCCGCACGCGGAACACGTCGACGGTGCCATCTTCCTTCATACGGATGTCAAACTCGCTGATGCCGATGCGGGTGATGCCACGCAGGGTGGCCTTGGCTTCCTTGATCACGTTGTTGGCTGCGTCTTCCCAGCTGGTGGGAGATTCGCCGACGAGCTGGATGATCTTGACGACCGACATAGTGTACCTCCTTGTACGGCATAGAGATGGGGAGTAGGTTGGGCGCTACAGTCTGGAGCGAGCACGTCACAAACGTGCCAGCTTGCACAAAGCATACCACCGAACGAGCAACATGTCAACTCAACGCGGGCTTTGACACACTGCGTCATATACCGTATACTTCATGGCGAAAAGCCAGTCTCCCCTATAGGAGCGGGTGATGCGCGACATCTACATTGCTGGAGTGGGACAAGCACCGGTAACCAAGAGCACAGACCTATCGATACGCCAGCTGGCGGCCGGGCCGGTGAAGGCCGCCCTGGCCGACGCCCAGCTAGAGCGGGTGGACGCGCTGTTTGTGGGCAACATGTTGTCGGGCATGCTCAGCCAGCAACAGCACCTGGGGGCCCTGGTAGCCGATGCAGCAGGTTTGCGCGGGGTAGAGGCAGCGACGGCGGAGGCGGCCTGCAGCTCCGGTGCGGCGGCCATGCGCTGGGGGGTGATGGCCATTGCCAGTGGCCTGCACGACGCCGTGGTGGTGGTCGGGGTGGAGAAGATGACCCACACGGACCGCTATGAGACGACGCGGGCGCTGGCCGCGGCCAGCGACTGGGACACCGAGGGCTCCAAGGGGCACAACTTCGTCAGCCTGAATGCGCTGTTGATGCAGGAGTACATCGCCCGCTACCGGGTGAACCGCTCGCTCTTTGCGGCGTTCGCCATCAACGCCCACCAGAACGCCCTGACCAACCCCAATGCCCTGTTTCAGAAACCCCTGGACGTGATGACATACGAGCAGTCGAAGGTGATCTACGATCCGATCCGCCTGTACGATGCCTCGCCGATCTGCGATGGCGCGGCCGCGCTGGTGTTGGTTGCGGGCGACAAGATGGGTCGCTCCACCAGTGGCCGGCCGGCGGTGCGGGTGGCCGCCTCGGCGGCGGCCACGGACAGCGTGGGCATTGCGGATCGCCGCGATCGGCTGGTGTTGGATGGGGCAATGGTGTCAAGCCGGCGCGCCTATGCCCAGGCCAACCTGGGGCCTGATGGGATGGACATCTTCGAGCTGCACGATGCGTATACGATCATGTCGGTGCTGGCGCTGGAGAGTGCCGGCTTTGCGCGACCGGGCCAGGGGTTGAGGCTAGGGGTGGATGGTGAGATCGGCCTGCGGGGGAGGGTTCCCGTCTCGACGATGGGTGGGCTGAAGGCCCGGGGCCATCCGGTGGGGGCAACAGGGGTGTACCAGCTGGTTGAGCTCTATCTGCAGTTGACGGGCCAGGCGGGGGCGAACCAGGTGCCCGATGCCCGGGTGGCGATGGCGCAGAACATCGGTGGGACGGGGGCGACGGTGATTACGCATGTATTGGAGCGCATGGATTAGGGGCGGGTAGGGAGGTGATCGAATCCCCATGTAGTGATGGGTGGAGATCGCGGCGGCAGTAGTTGGAACGGGTGGACGATGTGGCCACGCCTGGTGGAAGTCCGCGAAGGGGGCGGGCAAATCATCCCGGAAGGGACGGAGGCCTGCGCCCTGCGAGGGGATAGGCGCGAGGCAGAGGCGGCAATGACCCCGGGCGGCATTAGTTGGAATGAATGGCTACGGAGGGCACGCCCCTACAATGGGAGGGACTTCGACTCCGTCATGGAGAGGAGGGGGTGCTGTAGCGTTGCTCGAGGGAGAGGGTGAGGGCGAGGGCGTCTTCGAGGGGGAGGGCACGGCCTTCGGCGGTGGCCTTGTCTTGCTCGCCGGGACCCATGATGGAACAGACGGTGTCAAGGGCGGCGGAAAGCTTGGCGGCCTGGGCGGGGGTCTGGGGGGTGCCTATAGCCTCGCGGAGGGTAGCGGCGGCGCCCACCAGCCGCAGTGCCGCGAGCAGCTCTCCCTCTTGGGCGGCCAGGGGCGCGACGTCCTCCAGGAGGTGGGCCAGGCCCCAGCGGTCGTCGAGATCGCGGTAAATCGCCAGGCTCTCACCATAGAGGCGCCAGGCCATGGCGCGGTGACCCTGGGTCCGGGCCACGTTGGCCAGGTTATTGAGGGTGATGGCGATCATGTGGCGGTCGCCGATCTCACGCAGCAGGAAGAGTGCCTCCTCGAGCCGGCGGCGGGCGGCGTCGAGGTCTTCGCGATCCAGGGCCACATTTCCGAGGTTGTTGAGCGAGTTGGCGATGGACCAGTGGTCGTCCAGACGGCGCCTGATGGCCAGGGCTTCCTCGTGATAGCCCTCGGCCACGGCATAGTCCTGGCGAATGCGAGCGAGGATGCCGAGGTTGCTGAGCATGCTGGCCTGGCGCGCAGAGTCTCCGAGCTCCCGGTTGAGGTCGAGGCTTTGCTGCCACAGGGTGCCGGCACGATGATAGTCACCCTGTTGGGTAGCCAGGATGCCGGCGATGCCCAAGGCATGGGCGATGCCGGAGCGGTTGCCAGTGGCATGGAAGCCCGCCTGGGCCTCGCCGAGCCAGCGCATGGCATCGTCGTACCTACCGCGCTTACGGATGAGCTCAGCCAGGGCGGCCTCGCAGTCGGCCTGGGCTCCGCGATCGCCGAGGACACGGGCCAGCTCCAGCCCTTGCAGGTATCTTTCCTCGGCCTCCTCCCAGCGCCCCACCAGGGCGAGCACCATGCCCAGCTGGCGCAGCACCCGCACCTTCTCGGTGCCGGCGAGCAGGGGCAGGACCTTGCGGAAATACTCGATCGCTGCCTCGTTAGCGTAGTCGGCCTGGGCTACCTCTCCGGCCATGAGCAGGTACTCGCGCTGCTTGGCCTCGTCGGTGCCGCGCTCGTAGTGATAGGCCAGAAGGCTGGCGTAAGGGCGGAGGTTGCTGCTGTAGGTGCGCTCCAGGTAAGCGCCGACGCGCTCGTGGAGGGTGGCGCGGGTGGCATAGAGCAGGCTCTCGTAGGCGGCTTCCTGGGTGATCACGTGCTTGAAGATATGGGTGAGGTCAGGCTCAGGGGTATCGAGGGGGGTCAGGTCCAGGTCACTAAGAACCTGGAGATGGTCGCGTACGAGGTCCAGGGGAAGCGGCTCGGGGTAGACCCCCCAGACGGTATTAGCGCGAAACTGGCGGCCGATCACACCGGCCACCTTAATGGTGACCTGCTGGCCCTCGGTCAGGCGATCGATACGGCTGAGCACCAGGCTGTGAAGGCTGGCTGGCAGATCCAGATGGGCCAGGGCGTGGGACTCCTCGGGACTGATGCCCCGGTCATGCAGGTAGTTCAGGAATTCCTCGATATAGAAGGGATTGCCAGCGGCGCGGGATGCCACCCGCTCCAGAAAGGCCTCGGGGATGGAGGAATCGGGGCCGAAGAACTGATCCAGGCGGGAACGCAGAAGCTGCCCGGCCTCATCCCGGGTTAGCTCAGACAGGGTGATCTGTTCGAAATTGGGCAGCTGAAACAGGCGCTGGGCTGCGGCCTCGAGGGGATCGAGGGGCCGGAAGACATAGAGCATGAGCACAGGCAGGCTGGCGATGGTGCGGCCGATGACCTCGGCCAGGTCGCGGGAGAGGGGATCGATCCAGTGGCACTCGTCGAGCACCAACAGCGTGGGATGCTCGGCGACCAGGGCGCGCAGGCATTCCACCAGGAGGCTTTCCAGGGAGGATTTGTGCAGCTTGGCATCGAAGGTGGCGGTCAGCTCGTTGTCGGGGATAGGGAGGTTGAGCAGAATGCCGAGGAGAGGGAGCCGGGGCAGGAGGCGGGGGTTGATCTGGCCCAGGCGTTCGGCGAGCCGGCTCACCTGTTGATCGGCAGGCCAGGCTGAGTCGAGATGGAAGAGATCACGCCAAATGCCGCGCCACACGAGGTAGCTGATGGAGGTGCCATAGGAGCGGCATTCGCCGGCATGGCTGCGCAGGCCGCGCGCGCCGGCCATACGGATGGCCTCGGCAGCCAGCCGGGACTTGCCCATGCCGGCCTCGGCTGTGATGCCGAGGACCTGGCCGCGCCCCTGCTGGACCTGGGACAGCTTCTCCTCGAGGACCTGGCGCTCGTGAGCCCGGCCGACCATGGGCGTGGTATAGCGCGCTTCCAGGAGACGTACGCTGCCACGCTCGCCGTGACCGAGCAGACTGAAGACGGCGATGGGCTCGCTTTTGCCCTTGACGGCGATGTCGGGCAGGCTGAGCCAGCGGAATGCGGTGCCCATCATGGACCTGGCGCTGGCGGTGACCAGGATCTCGCCGGCGGAGGCGGCCTGCATGAGCCGGGCGGCGGCGTTGACCGGGTCACCCATCACGCCATACATGCGTCGCGTCGCTCCGCCATAGGCGCCGCTGCGCACGCGGCCGCGCGCCACGCCGATCTGCACGCAGTCGATGAACGAGAGATGGTCGGGCCTGTCGACGAGGTCCAGGGCGGCGGAGCCGGCTCGGACAGCATCATCCTCATGGGCGATGGGAGCGCCGAAGGCCGTATAGAGGTAGCTACCCTTGTCGCCGAGGATCAGGCTGAGAAGGCTGGCCTCGTAGTTGGCCAGGGTACTCTGAACCCAGCAGATGAACTCGTTGAGTTTGTGACCGGCTAAGGGGTCATGGTCGTAGTCGATACCGCCGAAGCTGAGGAAGAACGTGATGGCTGGCCGCAGTTCGGCCAGGAGGTCGCCCCCCCCCTGGCGCAGCCGCTCGTAGACGGCTGGCAGCAGGAAGGGCCGCACCTGGCTTTCGGACAGGGCGCCGGGCGGCAGGGTGGGCCAGGGCATGTCCGCAACTGTGGTATTGAGCCCCGTGACCACGGCCATGGCCTCGCCATCTATGCTGGCATGGCCCCGCCACGCCGCGACGCGCAGGGCAGGGCGCAGGGCCTGGGCGGTGCGGGCATCGAGGATCACCTCCCCGCGCAGGGCGTGGTGCTCGGCCTCGGCCAGGCGATCGAGAGTCGATCCCACCATGGTGTCGATGAGGCCATGCTCCGGATTCCCCACGACGAAACGGCGCACCTCACCAGTGGCGACGGCGGCCTTCATGGCCAGGCTGACCACCTGGCCCGACTGGGTGCGGATGGCCTGGAAGTCCTGCATGGCCTTCTGCATGGCCAGGGCGCAGGCCGTGGCGCGCAGGCCGTCATCGCCGTCGAGCCAGCAGGTCATAGCATCGCCGGCGAAACCGATGACGCTGCCCCCGAAGCGGTGCAGGGGGGCGATGAGGGCTGTGTAGACCTGGTTGATATGCCGGGTCAGCTCCTCAGCGCCGCGGGTCGGACCGAGCTCCTCAGCCAGGGCCTCGGTGAGCGGGGTGAAGCCGGAGATATCGGTAAAGAGGGCAGCGCCCTGCTGGTGCTCCGGCAAGCCCTGGCCCCGCGCCAGGGCCTGGCGGCGGTCCATGGGGAGGAAGACGAGGGACTCCATGGTCGGCCCGGGCCCGGAATGCGACCCTACTTGCCCGGGTGCACTGTGATCGAGCCGCCGGCCAGCGGGGTGGTGGCGTTGAGGTCGCTATCCGAGGCACTGAGGCCACTGTCGTAGATCACCTGGCCGTTGCTGTCCCAGATGCGCATACGGAAGCGGTCGGCAGGGTAAGCGTCGGTTGGGCTGTAGTCGCCGTCGACGCTCACCACTATGAACTGGTAGTTGCCGGCGCCGTTGATCCGGCCGCTGCCGTAGAAGCGCGCCCAGGCACCGGAGATGGTGAGCTGGCTGTAGCCGGTGCTGCGGAAGTTGAGGTTGCCGAAGCTGAATTGAGTCTCGCCCTTAGGAGTAGCTTTCTTGCCATCGGGCTTGGCGTTGAAGCCAAAGCTGGCCTTGCCAGTAGCGTCCTGACAGAGGGAGCTGGGCGGGCAGGCACCAGCCGGGGAGTCGATCCAGCCGCCGCCGGTAGTATAGCTGGTGGCGTTGGGATTGTAGACCGTGATGTAGTCGAGCACGGCCGTGCCGCTGGCATCGTGGTTGTCAGTGACCTCAAGCTGAACCTCATACACACCCTCAGCCAGGTACTTGTGACTGCCGGAGACGGTGCCACTGCCATTCGATTCGGACAGAGAGCACTCGGCGCCAGGGGTAGTGCAGCTGGTGCCGTCGCCCCAATCCCAGCGAGCCGTGTGGGTGTCCAGGAAGCCCCCGTCCGTGAAGGGAGCGGAGAAGGTCACCGAGCTGCCAACAGGCACGAGCATGGTGCTGGCCGTGATCGGCCCTACTACGGGTGCGGTGTTGACGACGACTCCGGCGATGTCGGTGGCAGCAGACGTGAAGTAGCCGCCGACGACCGTAGCCACCAGCTTATAATAGCCGGCGGGCAGGTTCTCGAAGGTTGCAGTGGCGGTGCCATCGGGGTTTACCGGGCTGGTGATGGAGGCGACGACCTGCCCGTCCAGGTTAACGATGTCGAACTTCACCTGAGCCAGGGTGATGTCGCTGGCGGAGCCGTCGTCCGGCTGGGCGACGACCACGTTGACCACCAGGGCGGCACCCTGGGGAATGACGATATCCTCCTGATAGGTATCCTCGATCGCGGTGGTCTCGGCGACGATCAAGAGGGTGCCCATGGCCGTGGACGGCTCGTAGCTATCGTCCGTCAGGTCGATGGTCGACCCATTGACCTGCACGGCGCTGCCGAAGTAGGCGGAGACGTCATAGGTGCCAGCGGGCAACGGTAGCGGTCCCAGGTGAGCCTCGCCGGAGGCGCCGGTGGTATCGACCACGCTGGTGCTATGAAGGCCATTGGTCACGGTGAAGAGGATGGCCTTCTCCCGGAGGCGCAGGCCATCGGCGTCGCGCAGGGTAACCTCGATCCCGGCCTCATCCCCGGACTCGACGGCGTTGCCAGAGCCGGCCAGGGTGAGGACCGTGGCCTGCTTGACGATGGTGAAGGGCCGGCTATCGGTGGAGGAGCCGTGCTCCGGAGTACCGGCGAAGGAGGCCCGCAGGGTCACGTCGCCGGGCAGGGTCTGCACGCCGAAGACCGCGGTGGCAACACCATCGGCATCGGTCAGGCCCTGCCGGATCTGAGAGCCCAACACGAAGGCGACGAGCTTGCCGGACAGGGGCGACCCGGCGCTGTTGAGCTGGGCAGACACAGGTACCTGGCTACCGAAGGGGGCGCTGGCGGGTGGGCTGAGCAGGGCAAGTGTCGTGGGCTGTTGGGCTGGCCCAGCCACGCCAGGATCCACGTCGGGGATGAAGTAGGCCCCCTGGTTGTTGGCCAGGGCGCTGAGGCCGGTGCCGCCGACCGCCTGCACCATGTAGCGCACGTTCTGGGGTTGCACCCCATTCAACGGCAACGTGCCCTCCCAAACCCGGGAGTCCTGAGCATTGCGCAGGAGGTCCACGGGCAACCAGGCGGTGCTGCAAGAGGCGCCGGGGGAGTCGACGCAGGTGTAGAGGATCCACACCTCCTGGACGCCAGCGCCGGGATAGCCGACGACCGTGGCCTTGAAGGCCACCTGGCCGCCATCCGACGTGGCGGTAACGCGTGCTACCGAGGGGGGGGCGGCCAGGGCGGCCTCCCCGGTGAAGTCGCTGTAGTAGAGGCGAAAGGCCATGCTGCTGTAGCGGCGCAAGGTGCCGGTGAACAGGCTGCTGTTGTCGGACTTGAACTGGGCGGGCGTGGCCATCAGCCGGGTGGCGCCCTGCGGGCCGCGCAGGAGGGCGTCGAAGTAGTTCACGCGCCAGGGCTGGTTGGGCCAGTACTTGTCGGAGACGAAGGGGGTGTAGGGGCCGCCCAGCTCGGTGGCGGCAGCGCTGGTCAGCGGGATCACCCCCTCCAGGTCGGAGAAGGCTC
>JAULUH010000072.1:0-41713 GCA_032111745.1 Anaerolineae bacterium
TCCTGCTCGCGGATCTGGCCTAGGGCCTCCAGGCCCGGGTTCTGTGCGGGCGGCCCGAACCAGCCCCGCTCACCGCGCGTGGCGCAGAGCACGTAGGTCTCGACGCCCTGGGCAGCAAACGCGGCCAGGGCCGAGCCCATGGACAAAGTCTCGTCGTCGG
Organism: Anaerolineae bacterium; assembly: GCA_032111745.1. Taxonomy (GTDB): domain Bacteria; phylum Chloroflexota; class Anaerolineae; order JAAEKA01; family JAAEKA01; genus JAULUH01. The sequence continues at coordinate 161 of JAULUH010000072.1, forward strand.
GGTGGGCGAAGATGCAGAGCAGGCGGAGAGCATCGGTCATGAGATTGGACTCCTTTGGCAGAAGGGTCTGCGCGTGGCATAGTTCCGGCGCTGGCCTGTTCAGGTCGATGGCGATTCATGCGGATGGAAGGGAGATGCTGGCGTGAACCGGGAAGACATGGGACTGCTCCTGGCGTACGGCGAGTGGGCCACCGGGCGTGTGTTGCAGGCGCTGGATGGGGTCTCGGTGGAGGCGTACGTGGCGCCGGTCGCCGTGCCCCATGGCAGCCTGCGCGGGACGCTGGTGCACACCCTGGCCGCGGAGGTGGCCTGGCTGCGCCGCTGGCAGGGCGACTCGCCGGCCAGGCTGATGCAAGAGACGGAGTTGCCGGCGGTGGAGGCCTTGCAGGTGCGCTGGCCGCAGGAGATGGCAGCCCGGCGGGCCTGGTTTGAGCAGTTGACCGACCGGGACCTGAATGCGGTGGTGCACTATCAGACGACCAGGGGCCGGCCCATGGCGGATGTGTTGTGGCATATGATCGCTCACGTCGTCAACCACGGCACCCAGCATCGGGCCGAGGCGGCCATGCTGCTGACCACCTACGGCCACTCGCCGGGTGATCTGGATTTGATTGAGTACCTGCGCGGGATGAGGTAGGTGACAGCAACCCTAGCGCAGCACCAGCCCCCGCTGCGGCTCGCCGAGGAAAACGGCACCCGCTGCGGTGACCAGGACGTCTTCCTCCAGGCCGATGTAGCCGTAGCCGGGGACGGCCAGGCCGGGCTCGACGGCGTAGACCTGGCCAGCCTCTAGGGGATAAAACGGTGTGGTGCCGTAGCGCTCCCAGGCCGGGGCCAGCACACCGCCGCCGTCGTGGGCGCTGCGGCCCAGCTGGTGGCCGGTCGCGTAGCGGTATTCGGGGTAGCCGGCGTCGACGACCACCTGCCGGGCCGCGGCATCTACGTCGACACCTGGCACCCCGGGCCGCATGGCGGCTACGGCGGCGTCGACGGCGCGCCGCACAGTCTCGAAGCCGTGCTGCACCGGCTCCGGCGGCCTGTCCTCCCCTGGCCGCAGCAGGTAGGCGACCCGCTGGATATCGGAGCAGTAGTCGTCCTGGCGTACGCCAAAGTCAAAGTGGACGATGTGGCCCCGCTCGAGGCGGATGGCAGAGGGCGCGGCGTGGCCGATCGGGGAGTCCGGCCCGCTGTTGACCGCCGGGCAGCTGGCGGCCTCCCAGGCCGGTGAGAGGCCCGCGGCGGCCAGGTGGTCGCGCATCAGCCCGGCTACCTCCGCTTCAGTCATGCCCGGCTGCAGGGCGTCGAACGCGGCCTGGTAGATTGCCAACGTCGTGGCTACGGCAGCGCGCACGCGCTCGATCTCGGCCGGGGTCTTGCGCCCGCGCAGGGCGCCGATGACTCCTTCGGCCGGCACCAACCGGCCGGCCAGGGGAGTCTCCTGCAGGAAGCCGGCCAGCACCTGGTAGAGGCCATGGCCCAGGCCATCGGCATAGACGTCGCTCCCCGAATAGTTCACGGCGATCTGGGCCGGGTTCAGCCGCAGCAGCGCCTCGAGAAGGTGGGGCCGGATCGACTGGTCGTAGGGGATGATCTCGCTGTAGGCGCCGGTGCGCTCGGCGGTGAGGGCGTCATAGCGGCCGACGATGGCGATGCGCTCGCCGGAACGGGCCAGCAGCAGCGCGCTCTGCCAGGTCAGGCCGTGGGGGCCGTAGATCAGCGGCAGCACCGGGTCGCCCCCGGCTGAGGTCTCGCGCACGAAGGTCAGCCAGGCGTCGACGCCCAGCTCCTCCAAGATGCCGGCGGCCTGGGCTACTTTTTGCTGGACGAGGGATGTCATGGGGGATCCTCCTGATTCATGAGATGGGCGCTAAAAATCCGGCTCAAGCCTCGACCTCGTCCTTGGGCCGGCCCAAGCCTCGACTCCGCTCCGGGGGCGGAGCGGCTGAAGCCGCCACGACGAACTGGAGCTCAACGGTCCTGGCTGGCAATCGCTGCCAGCTGGGCACCTGACAGCCGGATCAAATCGGCGGCGGCCAGCTCGAGGCCGAGCATGACGTCGCCGCTACTGATGTTGACGTTGCAGCAACGGGCAATGGCCTGGTCGAAGATCACGGGGATCGTTGGGGGCAGGGCCAGGGGGGCGACGGCGCCCTTGACGCCGGTGGTCACCAGGCGGATCTCGTCGTCGCCGGCGAAGGTCAGGCGACGCCAGTCCCCGGCCAGGTGGGCGCGCACCGTCTTGGGGTCGACCCGATCATCGCCCAGGCAGCAGGCCATGACGAAGCGCCGCTGGCCCGCCGCCTCGCGCAGCAGGATGGCCTTGACCATCTCCTGGCGGACGACGCCGCGCTGGGCCGCGGCAGCCTCGATGGTGAAGACGGGCTCGGCATGAGGCAGGCGGCGGTAGGGGATCTTCGCGGCGTCCAGCAGGCCGGTGATGGGCGTGTGAATGGTCATGGACTGGCGATGCGGTTTTCCTGGTCGACGGTGACTGCGAAGGAATCGAGCCTGGCATCCTCGCCGAGCACGATCAGGGTATCTCCCGTGCTCAGTGGGCGGCCGAGGGAGGGGTTGAAGCGAGCCTGATAGCGCATGCGGCCATCCTCCACATAGGCCTCGATCACACCGATGACGTTGACGTCGAAGCGGTTGCGCACGCGCAGGTCGACCAGGGTCTTGCCCTCCCAGCCCAGCGGTACCGGGAAGCGACGGACGCTGTAGCCGGGAAGGATCTGGCGGCCTTCGTAAGTCTCGCGCTGGGTACGGTAGATGCTGTTGTCGTGGACCAGCAGCATGGCGACCAGCAGCACGACCAGGCTGGGGATCAGGAAAGGGGAGCCGAAGGCCTCCACGACGAAGAACACGGCCGCCAGGGGCACGTTGACCACGGCGCCGAGACTGGCCGACATGGCGGGCACGATGAGCAAGGCGGCGGGGAGGTCGCACACTGGCGCCAACCCGGCGGCGATCATGGCGCCGAAGAAGATGGAGGGGATGAGCAGGCCGGCCGACCCGCCGGAACCAACGGTGGCCAGGGTGGCTGCGAGCTTAGCCACCAGGGCTATGGTGGCCACCATGAGGGTGAATTGACCGGTCATGGCCTTCTCGATGGTGGTGACGCCCGTGCCCAGGGTCAGGGTGAGGTCCTCGCCAGTAAGGACGACTGCGGCCAGGGCCATGGCGCCGGTGAGGCCAGCGCCCAGAAGATGGCGCTGCCAGGGGTTGGCCCACCTGGTATGGAACCAGTACTCGACGTGCGTGCGCAGGAAGATGAAGGCCCGGCTGACCAGGGCAATGATGACAGCCATGGCCACCAGGACTCCATAGTAGCGTGCCGTTTCCGGTGGCCTGGTGCCGACGGTAACGACGAACAACCGCGGGTGTCCGGCAAAGACATTGGACAGAAAAAAGGCCACCAGCGAAGCGATGAGGGCGAAGAGGAGCTTCTCGATGATAGGCCGGCGCCGGTACATGACCTCGATGGCAAAGAAGGCGCCGGCAAAGGGGGCACCCAGCAACGTGGTCACGGCGGCGGCGATGCCGGCCAGCTGCGCGGTCTGCAGGTCGTCCGGATCAGTGGGCAGCCACCAGCGCTGGGCCCGGGCCAGCAGAGGCAGGCGATGGAGGCGGCGGGGTGCCTGCCGGGGCTTGACGGCGCCGGTGGCCAGGCTCTCGCCGACCAGGGCAACGCTGGCTTCGAGGCCGCCGCTGCCGCCGGTGCCGAGGGTCAGCAGGGTCGCCAGGGATTTGCGGCCAGCCAGAGTATAGGTGGGCAGCTCCCAGCGCACCTCAACGCCCTCCTTGCCCAGCAGGGTCTGTTCCAACGCCGGCTCCGACGAAAAGTAGAGAGCGATGGCCCGTTCCAGTCCGTCGCCTTCGACGTCGTTCAGCTCATGGACCTGGCCGCTGCGGTCCCGGTACTGCACCGTGTTGGCATGGAAGAGCACCACGGCGGTGGTACCGGCGGCACCGAGCAGCAAGGGCACCAGGACCAGCACCGGTGAGGGGGAGCGGGCCACCAGCTCCATCACCAGGTCGAAGAGCCAGTGCACGCCGCTCTTGAGGGCGAAGACCACAACCCAGACCAGGGCGCCGATGAGCGCAGCCTGCACCACCAGGCGGCGCTCCGAGGGGTTGAAGGGGTGCAGGATGGGCTGGATCACCCTGCGCCCGGCGTCACGCAGGGTCACCGGCCGCCTCCGCGGATAGCTGCTGCAAAAAGCGTTCGGCCTCAGCGCGCACACGGCCGCGTTCGGCGTCATCCAAGTGGCGCAGTCCCAGGACGCTCTGGCCCAGCCGCGGATTTTGCCGGAGGGTGTCCTCGTGGCTCAGCAGGAAGTTCCAGTACAGGAAGTTGAACGGGCAGGCATCAGCTCCGGTGCGCTGTTTGGGGTTGTAGCGGCAGCCCTGGCAATAGTCGCTCATGCGGGAGATGTAGGCGGCCGAGGCCACGTAGGGCTTGGTGGCGGTCTGCCCCCCGTCGGCGTTGAGGCCCATGCCCAGCACGTTGGGCAGCATGACCCACTCGTAGGCGTCGACATACGTAGAAAGAAACCAGTCGTCGACCGCGGTGGGCTCGATGCCGGCCAGCAGGCAGAAGTTGCAGATGAGCATCAGGCGCTCGATGTGATGGCTGTAGCCGGTGCTGATGGCCCGGTCCACCACCCGGCGCAGGCAGGCCATCTCGGTGGGCTCGCCCCAGAAGAAGGCAGGCAGGGGGCGGTGAGCGTCCCAGCCGTTGGCCTCGGCCAGGGCGGGCATGAGTCGCCAGTACTGCCAGGTGATGTACTCCCGCCAGCCCAGCACCTGGCGCACGAAGCCCTCGGCCGAGTTGATGGGAACCCGCCCGGCGTGGTAGGCCTGCTCCGCGGCGCGGACCAGCTCGAGTGGCTCCAGCAGGCCCAGGTTCAGGTAGGGCGACAGCACGGAGTGGTACAGCGTGGCATGCTGTGCGCTCATGGCATCCTCATAGGGGCCGAAGCTGCGCAGGCGGTGGGTGAGGAAGTCCTCGAGGGCGGCCAGGGCCTCGGTGCGGGTGACGGCGAAGTCGAAGCCATCCACGGAGCCCGTGGCCTGGGCAGAGGGCAGCGTGGCGACCTCCGCCATGACCTGGCGAGTCATGGCGGAGGTCGCAAACCCGGGGAGGGGCGGCGGCTGGTGGCCGCGGGGCAGGGGCCTGCGGTTCTGGTCGTCGAAGTTCCAGCGGCCACCGGCAGGCTGGCCCCGGGCATCCATCAGCACGTCGAAATGGCGGCGCATGGCGCGATAGAAGGTCTCCATGACCACGCGCCGGTCGAGGCTGGCGGAGGGGAAGGGGTCGTGCTGGCCGACCAGGAACTGGGTGTTGGGGAGCACGGTGACCGGGATGCCAAGGAGCTGGGATAGCTGATCCTGTTGCCAGTGCCGGCCGCGATACTCGCTGGCGGCCATGGTTAGCAGACCTTGAGGATGGCAGGACTGGGTGTGCTGGCGCAGGCCCTCGAGGAAGGATGGGGCCGCGATGACCTGCACCTGGTGGCCATCCACGGCCAGCTGCAGGGCATAGTGGCGCATGGCGCTGAACAGCAGCACCAGCTTCTTGCGCTGGTAGGGTAGCCGCCGCGTGCGGGCTGCACTTTCGATCAGCACGACGCGGACGTTTTCCCGGCCCACGGCCTGCTCGGCGGCGACCAGGGCGGGGTGGTGGGCTAGAAGCTGATCGCCGAGGATCCAGACCGACAGACAGGGGTCCGGCCGGCGCATGCTCATGGCGTTACCCGCTGCAGGTCCCGAGGGAAGAGAGTGACCAGGCGCAGGTTCGGCGCGTCGAGGAGCTGCATCAGCAGGCGCTCCAGGCCGATGGCGAAGCCACCATGGGGCGGCATGCCATAGCGGAAGGCCTGTAGATAGGTTTCGAAGGGGGCCTCGGGCAGGCCGGCGCGCTGCAGCGCAGCCTGGTAATCGGCGTACAGGTGCAGCCGCTGGCCGCCTGTGATCAGCTCCGTGCCGCGAAAGAGCAGGTCGAAGGAGTTGGAGTAGCCGGGCCGAGAGGGATCCGGGTGGGTATAGAACGGCCGCTTGGACATGGGATAGCCGGTAACGAAGAGGAAGTCGCTGCCGTGCACCTCCCTGGCCCATTCGCCCAGCCAGCGTTCGTCCTGCGGCGAGAGATCGGGCTCGCCACGTACGTCCACGCCGTGGCGTTGTAGGATCAGCTCCTGCGCTGCGGCGAAGTGAATGTGCGGAATGGCCTCGGGTACGCCGGGCAGGCGCGCCTCCAGCAGGGCCAGCTCGGCGGCGTAGGCCGTGCGCAGGGTCTCCAGGATGCCGGCGATGACGTCGCGGGCCATGGCCATGACCGTGAAATGGTCCTCGATGAAGCCGAACTCCACGTCCAGGCTGACATATTCGTTGACGTGCCGGGTGGTGTCGTGGGGTTCGGCCCGGAACACCGGCCCTACCTCGTACACCCGCTCGAACACGCCGACCATGATCTGCTTGTAGAACTGTGGGCTTTGGGCCAGGTAGGCCGGCCGGCCAAAATATTCGATGCGGAAGACATTGGAGCCGCTCTCGGTGGCCGAGGCCACGATCTTGGGGGTCTGGATCTCGGTGAAGCCACGGGCGGCCAGGGTGGCGCGAAAGCCGGCCATGACGCCGGCCGCCAGGCGGAAGACAGCGCGGCGGGCCGGGTGGCGGTTGGCGACCGTGGCATGATCCAACAGGGTGGGCAGGGTAACCTTGAGCTGGCGCTTGTTGATGGGCACGGGCAAGGGCTCGGCAACGGGTGTGAGCACCGTGATTGCCAGCCGGTGCAGCTCTACGCCCCCGGGGGCCTGCGGCTCGGCCTGTACGTCTCCTTCCAGGGTGATGACCGTCTCCGGGCCAAGGCCGGACTCCAGCAGGGGCAGCAGCTCGCCCTGCTCCTCGGCGACCGCTTGCACGGTACCCCAACCGTCGCGCAGCACCAGAAAGCTCACCCCGCCCATCTGGCGCAGGTTGTGCACCCATCCCTCGAGCAGGATGCGGTGTCCGACATGTTGGCTGACCTGGGTCGTGCGGATTCGATTCATGGTGGCGTCAAAGCTCGAAAAAAGCCCCCATCCTATGGGAGATGCGGGGCGTGGGTTTCGCTGGGCGGTATTGTAGTACGGTGAGGCGGGACTGTCAACGCCGCGCCGCGTGGGACCGGAAGGAACCGCGGAGTTCGCCAAGAGCGCAGAGAAGATCCTTTTCCTTTGGGGTGGATTTGCGACTGGTTGAGGCACGGTCATTGCGAGAACCCCATACCGCAGGCGGTACGCGCGGTGTAGGGGCATGAACGGCTTGGCGTGGCGGCGGCCGCCACGCCAAGCCGTTCATGCCTTACCTCGTAATGACGGGGGATTAGCCGGTTTCAAACACACCCTTTTCCTTGTCTCTGCGCTCCTGGCGAGTTTTGCGGTTCATGTTTCTGACCCCGGTCGATTTGACGGCGGCGCGAGCGCGGTGCTACACTATGGCCCATGTCGCAGCAAGAGTCCCAACAGTCCGAGCGCAAAAGACGTGATTCCACAGGGCGCGGGAACGCGCTGAGCTGGCTGATGGTGTTTGCCCTGGTGCTCGTGCTGGGCCTGGCCGTGATCGCGGCGGCCGGGGTCGTGGGCCTGCGCCAGGGACAGGCCGACCGTGCGGCGGCCCTCCAGGCGCGGGCGGTAGCTGCCTACGAGCAGGGGGTGGCCTATCTCAACGCCGGGGAGCTGGCCCTGGCGGCCCAGCAGTTCCAGACCGTGTTGAACATAGACCCGGGCAACCGCGAGGCGCAGCAGCAGCTGCAGGCCCTGCAGGCCCTGCCCACGGCGACCCCCACACCCTCCCCCTTGCTGGAGCCGGTATTGGTGGCGCCAGATGCCGGGGAGAGCTCGGAGAACGGACCATCGCCGGAGGAGCTGCTGTTTGCCCAGGCCGAGCAGGCGGTGCACAACACGCAGTGGTCGCTGGCGGCTGGCCTCATCGACCAGCTGGTGGCGCTGGACCCCACCTACCGCCAGGAGGATGTGGAAGAGCTGCGCTTCAACCTGGCGTACGGCCAGGGCGTGGACCTGGTAGCCCAGGAACGCTACGAGCAATCGCTGCGGGCCTTTGACCAGGCGCTGGCAGTGCGGCCGGGCGACGTCCAGGCCAAGCGGCAGCGCGACCTGGCGGCCCTCTATGTCAGCGCGCTAGGGGCATGGCGGGTGGACTGGCCCCGGGTCGTGAGCAGCCTGGAGACCATCCTGGACCGGGAGCCAGACTACCAGGATGCGGAGCGGCGGCTGGCCCTGGCGCAGGCCGGGTGGGCTGACGACTTGTTTCGGGAGGGAAGCTGGTGCCGGGCCGAGGACCGCTACCAGATCGCGCTGGACCTGGCCACGAGCACGGAGCTGCGCGACAAGCAGAGACAGGCCGCCGCGTTCTGCCTGAACCCACCCACGCCAACCCCCACGCCGCCCGTGGAGGAGACTGTGGCGGCTGCAGGGGGGCTGGACCTGGGACCAGCCGGTGGCCACATCGCCTTTGCCTCGTACGCGCCGGAGCTCAACCGCTGGACGATCTTCCGGGTGGCGGTAAGTGGAGACAGCCAACCCGAGGCCCTGGTGGAGGGCGCATCCCAGCCGGCACTATCGCCGTCCGGTGGGCAGCTGGCCCTGCACGCGGAGCGCACAGACATGGGCGGCCTGGGACTGACCGCGGTGGGTCAGGGGACCTGGCAGCGCATCACGACCTACACCGAGGATAGCCATCCCCAGTGGTCGCCCAACGGGCAGGCCATCGTGTTCGACTCCACGCGGGAAGGGGACCGGCTGTGGCGGGTATACCTGACCGGAGCCGGGCCTGCGGAAGGGATCAGCCTGGGGCTGGGGCGCTGGCCGACCTGGTCGGCCGATGGCAACACCATCGCGTTCCAGGCCTGCGACGAGACCGGCAATCGCTGTGGGCTGTGGCTGATGGGCATCGACGGCACGGCCCGGCGCCCCCTGACCCAGGTCGCCGGCGATGCCATGCCAAGCTGGTCGCCCGATGGCAGCCGGGTGGCCTTTGCCTCGCCGGATCGCAGTGGCAACTGGGATGTATACGTGGCCGACGTGGCCAGCGGCGCCGTAACCCCGCTGGCGGCCAGCCCTGGAATCGACGGCCATCCGGCCTGGTCGCCCGACGGCACCCAGGTGGCGGTACTGACCAACCGGGATGGGAACTGGTCCATAGTGGTCGTCGAGGCGGCATCCGGCCAGGTCAGCGGCCGCGTGGCGCTCCCTGGTACCCAGCCCGACTGGTTCAACGCCCAGATCAGCTGGGAGCGTTGACCGGTCCCCTCACAAACCCCTCCCGGTTTCTTCTGCTCCGGCTTCTCTGGTCCTAAGTCACCCTCTGCGCCCTCTGCGCCTCTGCGGTAAGCTCCGGAGTCCCTATTCGCCAGCGCACGCCCCCATGGCCTCTAAGGAGCCCCGGCAGCACGAACCCCGCTAATTGACGCGATCTGCTGGTTGGGGTACAATGGGTCCACTATCGGGGCGTAGCGCAGGTCGGTTAGCGCGCATGGTTTGGGACCATGAGGTCGGAGGTTCAAATCCTCTCGCCCCGACCACATCTGCGGGCGTAGCTCAATGGTAGAGCTCCAGCCTTCCAAGCTGGTGGTGAGGGTTCGATTCCCTTCGCCCGCTCAGCGGGCCCCTAGCTCAGCGGTTAGAGCGACCGGCTCATAACCGGTTGGTCCTCGGTTCGAATCCGGGGGGGCCCACCTGTATGGCTCCAGTTATTGGCTGGGGCCGTTGTGTTCCAGGGTGAGGGGGCCCGGCAGCAGAGCCATGGGAGTTCGTTGGCCCCACGTGGTGGCGATTTCAGGAGGCAGGAACCATGAAGGTTGCGGACATCATGACTCGAGACGTACGGTCTGTGAAGCCGGGCACGCGTGTGGGCGAGATCGCGCGCCTGCTGCGCGAGCACGCCGTGAGTGGCCTGCCCGTGGTAAGGGAGGATGGCGAGCTGGTAGGGATCATCACGGAGCTTGACCTGATTAGGCGGCACGCCCGGCCCCAGATGCCGAACTTCCTGCCCTTGCTGGGCGGTTATATCACCTTTGGCTCTAAGGCGTACCAGGAGAGCCTGCGCCGTATCACGGGGGTAGTGGCCGAGGACATCATGACCACCCCGGTCAACACCATCAACCCGGACGCGTCCATCGAGGATGCGGCGACCGTGATGGTCAGCAACCGGTCCAACCCCCTGCCGGTGGTGGACGAGGATGGGAAGATGATCGGCATCATCTCCCGGACCGACATCCTGCGGGTGTTCGAGGACCTGGAGGTCCAGATGGAACAGTCGCTGGATGAGGACAGGCAGGCGGCCTCCCGGTCTTGATTCACGGCCTGGCATGGCTGGCGCGCGCCAGCGCGCCTCAGGGGGTGATCAGGCGGTACTCGAGGACCTGGCCGGCGGTGAAGCCATCCATCTGCAGGTACCAGGCGGCAGCGTCGAGCAGGGCCTCCTGGGGCAGCATGCCGACGAGCTCGCTGCGGGCGATCAGCACGCCGTAGCGCGCGGCCTCGCGGCGAATCATCTCCACGACCACATGAAGCGGCGTGCGGCGAAAGTCGGTGAGGTTCATGGATACCTGGGCCTGGCCCTCCACCAGCAGGCCCAGGGCTTTGACATAGCGCAACCCGCCGCTGGAGTGGCGGATCGCCTTGGCGATCTTTCTGGCAATCTCGACATCGGCCGTGGCGAGGTAGACGTTGAAGGCGATCAGGAAGGGCCGGGCGCCGACGGCCGTGGCGCCGGCCGGGCCCATGGCCAGGGGTCCGAAGTCCGGCGCGTGGGCCGGGTCGCTGGCGATGAGCTGGCGGATGCCCTCGAACTCGCCCTTGCGCACGTCGGCCAGGTTCTGGCGCTCGGGGCGAGTGGCAGCCGCCTCGTACAGGTACACCGGGATGTTCAGCTCTTCCCCCAATCGTTGGCCCAGCTGGCGGGCCAGCTGAACGCACTCTTCCATGGTAACGCCGCGCAGGGGCACGAAGGGCACGACGTCGGTGGCACCCATGCGGGGGTGGGCTCCCTGGTGCTGGTTAAGGTCGATCAGAGTTGCGGCCTGGCGGGCCGCCTCGAACGCCCCTTCCAACACCGCAGCGGGCTCGCCTACAAAGGTGAGCACCGTGCGGTTGTGATCGGCATCGGTCTGCACATCCAGCACTGCGGTGCCAGGCACGGCGGCGACGGCGGCGACGATAGCGTCGATCACCTGTGAGCGCCGTCCCTCGCTGAAGTTAGGCACGCATTCGACGAGCTTCTGCATCATTCTGTATCCTTCATCGTGGACATCTGACATGCACAACACACCGAAGAGGGCTTCCGACTCCGCCGTGGAGATGACGGAAATCGTGCTGCCGTCCTACGCCAACTCGTTGGGGACGGTGTTTGGTGGCCAGGTAGCGGCCTGGATCGACATCTGTGCCGGGGTGGCGGCGATGCGCCATGCCCGGGCCATCGTCGTGACCGCGTCCATGGACGACCTGCATTTCAGGGCGCCGGTCCACGTGGGTGAGGTACTGGTCCTGCGCGGGCACGTCAACCGGGCCTTTGGCACCTCCATGGAGATAGGGGTGCGGGTCGAGGCAGAGAATCCCATCACCGGCGAGCGGCGACACACGGCCACAGCCTATCTCACCTTCGTGGCGTTGGACGCTGCCGGCAACCGGATGCCAGTGCCACCACTAGTCCCAGAAACCGAAGCTGAGCAGCGCCGCTACGACCAGGCGGCCCAGCGGCGGGCCTGGCGCCTGGAGCGCCGCGCGCTGCGCCAGGAGGGGGATTACCCGGAAGACTAGGCCGGCGGCGGGCCGTCGTATCTCTGCAGAGCCACGCCGGCCTGGGCCAGGAAAGCCACCGAGTTGTCGTCCGGGTATTGGCCGTCGTAGACGACGCGCACGATGCCGGCGTTGATGATCATCTTGGCGCAGGTGAGGCATGGCTGGTGGGTGACGTAGATGGTGCCCCCCTGGACCCTGACGCCGTGCAGGGCGGCCTGGAGGATGGCGTTCTGCTCGGCGTGGAGCGTGCGCACGCAGTGGCCGTCCACCATCAGGTGGCCCACGTCGTCGCAGTGGGGCAGCCCGGCCGGCGCACCGTTGTAGCCGGTGGTGAGGATGCGGCGATCCATGACGATGATGGCACCGACCCGGGCCCGGTCGCAGGTGCTGCGCCGGGCGACCTGGAAGGTGATGCCCATGAAGTAGATATCCCAGGAAGGGCGCTGGTGTTGGTTGCCGGCCACCACTACGACTTTCGTGTGAGCCAGATGCCAGGGAGCAGGATCATCCCGTGCCGAACTGCCGGTCGCCGGCATCGCCGAGGCCGGGCACGATGTAGCCAATCTCGTTGAGGCGCTCGTCTACGGCGGCGACATGGATGGGGACGTCTGGATGCTTGCTGGACAGGGTTTCGATTCCCTCAGGTGCGGCGATGATGCCCACGAACTTGACGCGCTGGGCCCCCCAGCGTTTGAGGACATCGGCTGTGGCGGAGGCTGAGCCGCCGGTGGCAAGCATGGGGTCCAGGATGAGGCAGACCTGCACCGTGGGAGCCACGGGCAGCTTGTTGTAGTATTCCACCGGCCGTAAGGTCCGCTCATCGCGGTACAGGCCAATGTGCCACACCTCGGCGGAGGGCATCATCTCCCAAATGCCCTCGACCATGCCCAGCCCGGCCCGCAGGATCGGCACCAGGCCGATGTTTTCCTTCAGGGTGTGGCCGTGGGCGGTCCCCATAGGCGTCTCGACCGAAGCCGGCATGACGGCCAGGTCAGCTGTGGCCTCGTAGGCCAGCAGGATGGCGATCTCGCGCACCAGCTCGCGAAACTTCTTGGGCTCGGTCTGGCGATCGCGCAACAGGGTGAGCTTGTGCCGGATCAGCGGATGGTTCGATACACATACGTCGGCCACGTTCCATCCTCCATAGTGACAGAACCTGGGGATCGGCCTAGAGCTCGCGCTGGCGCATGGCGGACCGCTTGGCCAGACGCTCGACCTCACGCTGGCAATCCAGGCAGTGGGTGGCATCCGGTAGCACCTCTAGCCGGGCGGGGTCGATGGCGTTTCCACAGCGCTCGCAGATGCCATACAGTCCCTTTTCCATGGCGCGCAGCGCGGCCTGGATCGACTCCAGCTTGCGGGAGAGGGTGGTGAGCAGCGCCAGGTTCTTCTCGCGCTCGGATAGATCCGGATCGCCCTCGTCGACGTCGACATCCACCTCGGTCTGCAGCCACTCGCGTAGATGCTCGATGTCGTCCTCCACCGCGAGGCGCTCGTGCTCCAGTTGAGCGCGGTCGGCTTCGCTGTCTCGCTTCTTTGCCATGATGTGCGTCCCCGTGTCCTTTCTATGATGATGTCTGCGAACACCGCTACGCAGTGTTCTGCCTTTGGTGCTACCTTATACCACGACTTGGGCGCCGAGTCAATGATCTCGATCAGTTCTAGAGAGGAATGATTACGACCATCGTAGAGACGCAAGATCTTGCGTCTCTACGATGGTGCGAGGTGCCACATTGCTTGAACTGGCGACGTGGGCTATAATCCGGGGCAGCGCTTGCGGCATCCCGTGAGGGGGAAGGCATCCGGCCTGGCCGGGCAGCACCCATTGCCGCCAGCGAACTGTTATGGCCCAGGAGTTCCCAGTTTGATACAGCCGCAAGCCAAACGATGGAAGCTCATGCCCGCGGCGCCAGCCAGCCACATGGCCAGGCTGTCGCACATCGCTCCGCTGATCGTCCAGGTGCTCTATAATCGCGAGGTGGTCGATCCGGGGGATGTGGAAGCCTATCTACGGGGTGAGGCGCGGCTGGACAACCCCTTCCGCATCAAGGACATGCAGGAGGCGGTGACCCGAATCCGCCGGGCGCTGCGCGAGGGCGAGCGTATCGCCGTGTACGGCGATTTCGACGCCGATGGGGTGACGGCCACGGCCCTGATGGTGCAGGTGCTGGAAGCCCTCGGTGGCAGTGTGCAGCCCTATATTCCGCATCGGGTAGATGAGGGCTATGGCCTGAACCACAGCGCCCTGCAGGAGCTGGCGCGAGATGGCTTCACCCTGGTGATCACCGTGGACTGTGGCATTCGCTCCACCGAGGAGGTGGCCTTTGCCCGGCGGCTGGGGCTGGACATGATCGTGACCGATCACCACGCCATCGGCGCCGAGCTGCCTCCAGCGCTGGCAGCCATCAACCCCAAGCGGCCGGACTGCCCGTATCCCTTCAAGGGGCTGGCCGGCGTGGGCCTGGCCTACAAGCTGGCGCAGGCTCTGTTGCGGGCCAACGAACAGGTGCCCATCCGGCCCGGCAGCGTGCCCGCCCTGGCGGAGACTGAGCTCCTGGACCTGGTGGCATTGGGCACGGTGGCAGACCTGGCGCCGCTGCTGAGCGAGAATCGGGCCCTGGTACGGCGAGGCCTGGAGCAACTGAACCAGACCCAGCGGCCCGGGTTACAGGCGCTGATGGCCCAGGCCAGCCTGGCGCCGGGCCAGGTGACGGCGACCAGCATTGGCTTTGCCCTGGGGCCGCGGCTCAACGCCGCGGGACGCCTGGACAACGCCATGGTGAGCTACAGGCTGCTGCAGACCGGCGACGTGTTTGAGGCAGCCCAGCTGGCCAGCCAGCTGGAACGCCTGAACGCGCAGCGGCAGCAGCTGACGGCTACGGCCGTGGAACATGCCCTGGCCCTGATCGATGCCGAAGGCGGTGATCGCCGGCTACACATGGTCGCCAGCACGGAGATTCCCGCAGGAATCGTGGGCCTGGTGGCAGGACGGCTGGTGGAGCACTACTACCGGCCAGCGCTGGTGGTCGAGCTTAAAGAGCCCCACAGCCGGGGCAGCGCGCGCAGCATCGCCGAGTTCGACATCACCCAGGCCCTGGACAATTGTGCCGAGCTTGGACTGTTGGTGCGCCACGGGGGCCATGCGGCGGCCGCCGGATTTACCGTGGAGACCGCCAAGCTGCCCTTGCTGAAGGCGCACCTGCAGGAGCTGGCTGCCGGGCAACTCGGAGCAGAGGACTTGCGGCCGAGCGTGAGCATCGACGCGGAGGTGGCCCTGGGCGACCTGGACTGGGCCACCTTTGAGTTGTTGCAGCAGCTGGAGCCGACGGGCCATGGCAATCCCCAGCCGGTGCTGATGAGCCGGCGCCTGCGGGTGCGGGAGGCCAGGCGCGTAGGCAACGATGGCGGGCACCTGAAGCTGACGGTGACCGATCCGGGCGCGGGACCGTGGCAGGAGACGGTCTGGGACGCCATCGCCTTTCGCCAGGGACACTGGCTGGAGCGCTTGCCGGAGACCGTGGACCTGGCCTACACCCTGGAGCGCAACGTCTGGAACGGCCAGCTCCGGCGGCAGCTGAATGTGGTAGATATCAGACCGGCGGATCAAGGAGCAGGGCCATGATGATTCGCGTCTCGCGCGTGGGAACTCGCAACCGGGTCGTGTTGCCCATAGAGGTGATGGAGCTGTTGGGCCTGAAGCCGGGTGATCCGGTCTTCTTCGTGCTGCGCGAGCACGAGGTGCACATGAGCCGCAGCCCGGAGACCTTCGCCGAGTACCTGCGGATTCACAGCGAAGCCCTGCCCGTTCTGGAGGACCTGGAAGACGTGGATCCGCGCCAGATGCGCTTTGCCTGGCAGGAAGCCAGCGAGGACGCATAGAGCGCGCGGGACACGAGTGGGTCGCGCGGCTACATAGGCGGCGGGTACCGCCGCGGTGGAGAGGAGCATCACGTGGAAAGGATCAAGCGCCTGTCGGGACCGGTAAAGATCGGGCTGGTGGCAGCGGCCATCGCCATGGTGCTGGCCCTGATCGGCATCGCGCAGGGCAACGTGCCCTTGAACCCGCTGAGCATTGTGATGGCCCTGGCCATCTCTGGTGGAAGCTGGGGTGTGGTGGCCTGGGCCATCGCTACCGCGGCCAGGGATGTGGAGAGTGACCTGGCTGTGGAGGAAGGACGCACCGACCCTGGAGCTGAAAGGCTGGAGCAGCCCTCATGACCAGTTCAGGCAATATGCAGGGCCATCCCTCGCCCTCTTGGGCACTCCCTGCGGCGCGGGCGTTCCTGATGGACGGCGACGGCACGCTCTACGCAGGCCGCCAGCCTTTGCCGGGCGCCGGCACGTTCATCGCGGCGATCCAGGAGGCTGGGGTGCCCTACCTGCTCCTGACCAACAACGCCACGCGCACGCCGGAGCAGCTGGCGCAGGGCATGGCCGAGATCGGGCTGCCGATAGGGGCCAAACACATCTTCACCTCGGCCCAGGCCACGGCGACATGGCTGGCCGGGCAGTACGCACTGAGCAGCCGTATCCTGGCGGTCGGCGAAGTGGGCCTGACGACTGAGCTGGCCGGGGTCGGGTTTCGCCTGGTGGACGACTATCGCCAGGCCGACCTGGTGGTGGCAGGGCTGGACCGGCAGGCCACCTACGCCAGGCTGGCTGAAGCTACCCTGGCCATCCGCCGCGGCTGTCCCTTCATCGCCACCAATCCCGATCGCTCGATCCCCACGGAGCGGGGAATCGAGCCGGGGGCAGGGGCAGTGCTGGCGTTCCTGGAGGCGGCGTCGGACGTGCACCCGACCCTGATCGGCAAGCCGCAAGCGGACTTCTTCCTGCAGGCCCTGGCCCGCGTAGGCACAACGGCCGGGGAGACGGTGATGATCGGGGACCGCTATGAGACCGATATCCTGGGCGGCGCCCGCGCGGGGATGTGCACGGCGGCCGTGCTCACCGGTGTGACGACGGCGGAGGCATTCAACGCTGCCCATCCACCAGCCACGTGGGTATTCAAGGATCTGACTGAATTGTTGGCGGCGTGGCAAGAAGGAGCGAAGGCCCGCAGCGGGGGACCACTATAGGCCACCAGGGCTTGTGAGTGGGCTAGCCGGGCCTGAGCTCTCCAGAGATGATGCCGTAGATAAGCACCAGGATCGCGAACAGCAAGAAGGCCCAGACGGCCAGATAGAACAGAGCCTTGAAGCTGCCGCTCAGGGATTGCCAGGGAGATGGCGGGACGGGCTTGCCGCTCTTGATCACGGGTGGCGGATTGCCGACCTGGCGCCACGATCGGCGGATTTGGTTGAACAAGAAGATAATCACAGCAGCCGCGACAAAGCCGACGGCAAAACCCAAGAAGAACTGGTCTTGGTTCATCCGGCCACCATACGGATCGGACGCCGGGCACCCAGTTGGGCGAGGTCCGGCAGAGGAAGGCTGCGCCAGCCTGCAGAGACAGTGTACCGCAACTTGTTCTCGGAATCAACTCGCACCATCCGGAAGGCGGGGAGGGGCAAATGCCTCAAGAGACTATGACAGGGAACCAGGCAATTCGACTATTGGACCTGAACCGCGAGGCGCTGCGGGAGCAGGTGGTGGCCTGGGGGCAGCCGGCGTATCGCGGGGACCAGCTGTACCGGTGGCTGCTCCAGAAGGTGGCCCTGACGCCGGAGGAGATGACCGATCTACCGGCCGGCCTGCGGGCCAGGCTCAGGGAGGAGGCCCAGATCGAGCTCCTGGCGCCGGTAACCGAGACCGCCGCGCGGGATGGGAACACCATCAAGACGCTCTTTCGACTCGACGATGGGCAGCTCATCGAGACCGTGCTGATGCGCTACGACCGGCGGCGGACGGTGTGCATCAGCAGCCAGGCTGGCTGCGCCATTGGATGCACCTTCTGTGCGACGGCGCAGATGGGCCTGCAGCGTAACCTGACCGCGGGCGAGATCGTGGCCCAGGTGCTGTACTTCGAGCGCTGGCTGCGGCAGGCGGCGAAGCATCACGGTGGGGACGCGCCGGCAGGGCAGGCACCGGCGGCAGGGGTGAGCAACGTGGTGGTGATGGGCATGGGGGAGCCCCTGGCCAACTATCACCAGCTGTGGCAGGCGTTGCGCACCCTGACCGATGCGCAGGGCTACAGCATGGGCGCGCGCAAGATCACCGTCAGCACCGTCGGCCTGGTGCCGGGCATCGACCGCTTTGCGGAGGAGGACCTGCAGATCAACCTGGCCGTGAGCCTGCATGCACCTAACGACGCCCTTCGGGCGACCCTGGTGCCCATCAACCACCGCTATCCCCTGGCCGAGGTCATGGCGGCCTGCCGGCGCTACGTGGCGCGCACGCATCGCCGGATCAGCTTCGAGTATGCGCTGATGCGGGGGATCAACGACAGCCGGGAGCTGGCCGAGGAGCTGAGCGCATTGCTCAAGGGGCTACTGTGTCACGTGAACTTGATCCCGCTAAACCCGGTAGCCGGATCAGCCTACCAGCCCTCGCGGCGGGAGGACGTGGACGCGTTCGTGGAGGTATTGCAGGGCCACGGGATTCCGGTGACCCTGCGCATGCGGCGGGGGATCGACATCGACGCCGGCTGCGGCCAGCTGCGGGCGCGCGTGGCGGCTCGGGGATGATGATGGCCTTTGCCAAAAGGTGCCTTCCGGCGTACAATGATCGGCATGGCAACGGTCAAGATCGCGGCTTCAATCCTGGCGGCTGATTTCGGCAGGCTCGGGGCGCAGATTTCTGAAGCCCAGCGAGCGGGTGCGGACTGGATCCACGTGGACGTGATGGATGGGCGATTCGTGCCCAACATCTCCGTGGGCCTGCCAGTGTTGCAGGCTGTGCGGCGAGCCACGGACCTGTTAGTGGACGTGCACCTGATGATCGTGGAGCCGGAGCGCTATGTGGCGGCCTTTGCCGAGGCTGGTGCAGACCAGCTGACCGTGCATGTCGAGGCCAGCCCGCACCTGCACCGCACCGTGCAGGTCATTCACAGCCTGGGAGTTCGGGCGGGGGTATCGTTGAATCCGGCCACCCCCCTGAGCGCGCTGGAAGAGATCTTGCCTGACGTGGACCTGGTCCTGGTGATGAGCGTCAACCCGGGATTCGGTGGGCAGCAGTTCCTGCCGGCGGCGTTGGATCGGCTGGCCCGCCTGCGGCAGATGCTAGATCGCCAGGACGTGCCGGCGGAGTTACAGGTGGATGGCGGCATTGACACCCGGACGGCCGGCGCGGCAGTGGCGGCGGGCGCCACGGTGCTGGTCGCGGGCAGCGCCATTTTTGGAGCGGCGGAGGGAATCCCGGCAGCCATCGACAACCTGAGGCGGACCGCAACAAAAACGCCGGAACCAGGACCGGTTCCGGCGGCGTTAAGCCAAAGCCGATAGCGCTTGGCTATCGGCGCCTGCTAGCGGGCCTTGCTCATGGTCTTGAGACACTGGGTGCAGATCGCCACCCGGGTGGGCTTGCCCTTCAGGACGACGGTCGCGCGCTGCACGTTGACGTTCCAGCGCCGCTTGGTATGCACCATCGAGTGACTGACGTTGTGCCCGAACTGAGGACCGCGGCCACAAACCTGACATTTTGCCATCTGCTTTCTCTCCTCTTCTCGCAAACGAAGACCCCGGGGCGGCTAGCCACGGGGCCATTGTATCGCCTGAGCGCCATGATATTACCATAGCTGCGTCGATCATGCAAACTCGCGAGCAAGAAAGTGAAGTTAAGACCATGACGCACGACGGCGGCAAGCTAGGACGGGTAGAGATAGCCCCGGCGGCCATTGCCACGCTGGTCGCAGAGGCGGTCAAGGAGTGCTACGGCGTGGTTGGGATGAGTGGCCGCGGCTTTCTCGACGACCTGGCCGTGTCCCTGCACCGGGGCAGCCCGCGCGGTATTGACGTGCAGGTAGCAGGCGAGCGGGTTGTCGTCGATATCTGGGTGGTGGTGGAGTATGGCGTGCGCATCACGGAGGTGGCAGATGGCATCATGCGGCGCGTCCATTTCACCCTGGAACAGACCCTGGGCCTGGCCGTGGACGCCGTGAACGTCCACGTGCAAGGGCTGCGGGTGAGCGAGCCGAGCACAACCGCGCGGTAGCACCGCCAGCTCTGCTGGCCCTGGTTGATACGAGGAACCCCAGTGAGCGAATTGCCGGCCCCTGGTGAGCGAACAGCTCAAGCTGAGGCCCCTGCCAGCCCGCTGCCAGAGCGCCCGCGCGGGCCGGCAGGGGCGCGGGAAACCCCTGGCCAGGAGCGCCTGGAACACCTGAACGGGCACGATCTGAAGCGGATGATCTGGTCCGGCTATCAGTGGATGGAGCGCCACCGGGATATCGTGAATGCCCTCAACGTGTTTCCTGTGCCCGACGGCGACACAGGAAACAACATGTTCCTCACCATGCGCGCGGCGTGGGGTGAGGTGGCCAAGCAGGACGACGATCAAATCGGCCGGGTGGCCCAGGCCGTGGCCCAGGGCGCGCTGATGGGAGCCCGGGGCAACTCCGGGGTAATCCTGTCCCAGATCCTGCGCGGCATAGCGCATGCCCTGCGCGACAAGGGCACGGCAGCGGCGGAGGACCTGGCGTTAGGGCTGCAACGCGGGTCGGACACGGCCTATAAGGGCGTGGTGAAGCCCGTCGAGGGCACGATACTGACGGTGATCCGGGAGGCGGCTGAGGCGGCGCAGAAGGCTGCGGCCGTGGAGAAGGACATGCTGTTCGTCCTGGACCACACGGTGCAAGCAGCCGGGGAGTCCGTGGAGCGCACGCCGCTGCTGCTCCCGGTGCTGGCCAGGGCCGGCGTGGTGGACTCAGGCGGCAAGGGCCTGTACTATGTGCTTGAGGGCATGGCGAAGGGCCTGCGCGGTGAGCCGCTGCGGCACAACGGGCCAGACGGCACCGGTTACCGCACGGCGGTGGCGGTCGATCCTTTGCGCCTGCCGCCGATTCGCTACGGCTTTGACGTGCAATTCCTGGTCTGGGGCACCGATCTCGACTTGGAGGGCATCCGGCGGCGCATGCAGGAGATAGGCGACCATGCCCTGGTGGAGGGCAGCGAGACCCTGGTCAAGGTACACGTGCACGTCTTCGACCCCAGCTTGCCCCTGGCCTATGGCCACGGCCTGGGGTTCCTGACGGACGTCGTGGTGGAGAACATGGACGCCATGGCGGCGGCCGGCCAGCTGCCAGAGGACGTTATGGTTACCCCGGGCATGTCACCGCCGGTGCCGATGCTGCAGGGGGTGGAGGGTGTGGGTGTGATCGCGGTGGCTCCAGGGCCCGGGCTGCAGCAGGTCTTCGAGAGCCTGGGCGCAGCCGCGGTAGTGCCGGGTGGACAGACCATGAACCCCAGCACCCAGGAGCTGCTGCAGGCGATTGAGTTGTTGCCTGTGGACGAAGCGATTTTACTGCCCAACAACAGCAACATCATCCTGGCGGCAGAGCAGGCCAGGGCACTGACCGAGAAGCGCGTGGCCGTGGTGCCCAGCCGCACGGTGCCCCAGGGGATTAGCGCCCTGCTGGCCTTCAACAGGCAGGTGGGCCTGGAGGAAAACGCGGCGCTGATGGCGCGGGCCCTGGCCAGCATCGACACCGGAGAGGTGACGGTGGCTGTGCGCGACGTGGAGATCGACGGCATTGCCGTCAAGGCTGGCGACGTCATCGGGCTGTTGAACGATACCCTGTCCACCGCAGGGCAGAGCCCCGAGGAGGTGGTCCTGATCCTGCTGGCCCACATGGACGCCCACGAGGCAGAGATCATCACCATCTATTACGGCCAGGAGATCACGGCGGCGGCAGCCGCGGTCCTCCGCAACCGGGTGTCGGCTGCCTACCCTGATCAGGAGGTTGAGGTGATCAGCGGTGGCCAGCCCCACTATTTCTACATCATCTCAGCTGAATAGCTGTTGAAACAGGAGAGCTCTGTGCCTCGTGTCGCCATCGTAACCGACAGCAACGCCTATCTGGCGCCTCGACTGGTAGAGCAGTTGGGCGTCCACGTCTTGCCGCACACGATCCACCTGCGACAGGACAACTACAGGGAAGGTAGTGAGCTCACGCCCAGCCAGTACTACCGGCTGCTGGCCGCCAACGAGCCTGGATTCCTGCCCCGGGCCTCGGGACCCACGGTGGATGAGTTTGCCGAGCTGTACGCCAGGCTGGGCCGGCAAACCGACCAGATCCTGTCTCTGCACCTATCCAGCGCCCTCAGCGATACCGTGCGCAATGCGCAACGGGCGCGCGACATGATGCTGGGCCGGCTGAGCATCGAGGTCATCGATACCCAGACGGCCACGGTAGGGCTGGGCATGCTGGTGCAGGCAGCGGCCCGGGCTGCCCTGACCAATCGCGGTCTTGACGACTGCATCCGCCTGGCGCGGGGCCTGATGCCACACATCTACCTGTTCTTCCTGGTCAAGCAACTGCCCTACCTGGAGCGGGAGCGGCGCATCAGCTCCACGCAAGCCCTGTTGGGCAGCATGCTGCGGGTGATGCCGCTGCTGCAGATCGAGGAAGGAGAGATCATTCCCCTGGAGAAGGTGCGCTCCCACCAGCGCGGCATCGACAAGCTCTATGATTATGTATCAGAGTTCGGGCAGCTGCAGCGGGCCACGATCCTGCAGCACGGTTTCGAGGCCGAGGCGGGGGAATTGGTGACCCGGCTGAAGGTGGCCTATCCCCAGCAGCAGTTTCCTGTGCTCACTAACAATCCATCGCTGGCCGTGCACCTGGGCCCGGAGGCGATGGGCGTGGTGGTGCTGGAGCGGGTCACCTAACGGTGCGGGGAGGAACCATGACCAACAATGCCGTAGCCCGGCTGGAGAAGATCCTGGCGTTGGAGCAGCGCCTGGGGTATCGTAACAAGGCCGTCATCGGCGGCCTGGAACGCCTGGCCGAACGCTGGCGCGTCGACGCGCAGAAGGAGTCGGCAGGGCCGGTCCAGCGGGAGCTGGTGGAGAGCATCGTGCGGGCGCTGAACAGCTACCCGGCGGCACCCGGCCTGGCCGAGCGCCGGCAGGTGGTAGAGGAGATCCTGGCGCTGGCCGAGGCCTGGCGCAGCGCGGCGGGGCAAGAGCAGGAGGGCGAGATCATCGCCCCGGAACCAGCCCTCACCACCCAGCAGAAGCAGCAGATTCCGGAGCCGGCGCCACCTGAGGTGCGGCCACAGCGAATGGAGCCACAGCCCGTGGAGCCACAGCCCGTGGGGCCGCAGGCCGTGGAGCCGCAGCGAATGGAGCCACAGCCCGTCGAGCCGCAGCGGCCGCTGGTTGCGACTCCGCCCCGGGCCACGCCGGTGGGCACGGCCAGTCTACAGGCCTCTATCAGCCGACTGCCCGGCGTCGGGCCAAGCTACAGCAAGCGCCTGGCCAGGATGGGCATTCAGACCATCGGGGACCTGTTATGGCTGTTGCCCAGGCGGTACAACGATTTCTCCCGGCTCAAGCCAATCCACAAGCTGGAGGCCGGTGAGGAGGTGACCATCGTCGCCAACCTGTGGGACCTGAAAACCCAGCGCCGGCGGGGTGGGGAGGCCACGGTGATCCAGGGCATACTTGGGGACTCGACGGCCACCATCCAGGCCACCTGGTTCAGCCCGTACGCGGCCAAGCAGCTGCGAATCGGCGAGAGCTACGTGTTCAGCGGCAAGGTAGACAGCTACCTGGGCCGGCTGGTGTTGCGCCATCCTGAATGGGAGTCCCTGGAGCGGGAGCAGATCCACACCAATCGCATGGTGCCGGTATATCCGCTGACGCAGGGCATCAGCGCGCGGTGGATGCGCAAGTTGCAGTGGGAGGTGGTGGAGAGCTGGGGCCGGCAGATCCACGACCATCTCCCCGAGGAACTGCGCCGCCGGGCGGGCCTGATCGGGCTGGGCGAAGCCCTGGAGCAGGTGCATTTTCCGGAGAACCAGGCCCGGCTGCAGGAGGCGCGGCAACGCCTGGCCTTCGACGAGCTATTCCTGATCCAGCTGGGCGTGTTGCGCCAGCGGCAGTCGTGGCGCACCTTGCCGGCGCAGCCCTTTACCCTGCCGCACGAAGCCCAGGAAACCTTTGAGGGCGGGTTGCCCTTTGCCTACACCGGTGCCCAGGCCCGGGCCGTGGAGGCCATGCGCAGCGACATGGCCCAGGCCAAGCCCATGAGCCGGCTACTACAGGGAGATGTGGGCTCGGGCAAGACCGTCGTGGCGGCCAACGCCATGTGGGTCACCGTGGCCAACGGCGCGCAGGCAGCCATGATGGCGCCGACTGAGATCCTGGCCGAGCAGCACTATCGCAGCCTGAGCCGGTTGTTTGCCGGACTGACGTGGCAGGACAGGCCGGTGCGGGTGGCCCTGGTCACGGGCAGCCAGAAGGCCGGGGAGCGCCAGGCTACCCTGGAGGCCCTGCGCCAGGGCGAGATCGACATCGCCGTGGGCACCCATGCCCTGATTCAAGAGGGAGTGGCCTTCCGCAACCTGGGGCTGGCCATCATCGACGAGCAGCATCGCTTTGGCGTGCGGCAGAGGGCAGCTCTGCGGGACCAGGGCGCGGCCAACAACGGCAGCCAGCGTGGTGGCATGGCGGGCATAGAGGCCGAAGATGGCCCGGTGCCGCACCTGCTGGTGATGAGTGCCACGCCGATCCCGCGCACCCTCTCGCTGACCCTGTTCGGCGACCTCGATATCTCGGTGATCGACGAGATGCCGCCCGGCCGGCAGCCGATTAAGACCCGCTGGCTGGTGCCGCGGGAGCGCGAGCGGGCCTACGCGTTCCTGCGCCGCCAGGTGAAAGCCGGCCGCCAGGGATTCATCATCTATCCGCTGATAGAGGAATCGGAGAGCATGGACGTGCAGGCGGCAGTGCCCCAGTACGAGCAGCTGTGCCGCGAGGTCTTCCCCGACCTGCGGCTCGGACTATTGCACGGACGCCTCAAGAGCCAAGAGAAGGACGCGGCCATGGTGGCCATGCAGAACGGGGAGATCGACATCCTGGTGGCAACGGCCGTGGTGGAGGTGGGCATCGATGTCACCAACGCCACGACCATGGTGATCGAGGATGCCGAGCGCTTTGGCCTGGCCCAGCTGCACCAGTTCCGTGGCCGGGTAGGCCGCGGGGAGCACGCCTCGTATTGCATCCTGATCTCCGATGCCACCACACCAGGGGCGGTGGAGCGACTGCAGGCGCTGGAGCAGATAGAGGACGGCTTTGCGCTGGCCGAAAAGGACCTCCAGCTGCGCGGTCCTGGCGACTTCTTTGGCGTGCGGCAGAGCGGCCTGCCGGACCTGAAGATGGCCCAGCTGACCGATCTGCGCACCCTGGAGCAAGCCAGGACTGAGGCGGCCCACCTGCTGGAGCAGGACCCGGAGCTGGCGGAGCCGCAGCACCTGGCTCTACGGCGCAAGGTGAGCCAATTCTGGCGGGGCGAGGGAGATATCAGCTGATGACCAGGGCGCTCTACCCGGGGTCCTTTGACCCTATTCACTACGGCCATGTGGACATCGTGCAGCGCGCGGCAGTGTTGTTCGCCGAGATCATCGTCGCCGTGTACGATACGCCCTCGAAGCGCCTGCTGTTTACCACCGAGGAGCGCCATGAGCTGGCCAGGCTTTCCCTGGCCCACCTGGCCAACGTGGAGGTTGTGGTGTACCAGGGGTTGACGGTGCAGGCGGCGCGCGACCTGGGGACCCCGGTGATCGTGCGCGGGCTGCGAGCGACCTCAGACTACGAATACGAGGCCCAGCTGGCGCAGACCAACAAAGCGCTGGCTCCCGATGTCGAGGTGGTGTGCCTGTTCACCAGCCTGAAGCATGCTTACCTCAGCTCGTCCATCCTCAAAGAAGTGGCTGCGCTGCGCGGTGACTATGCGGCCTGGGTATCGGAGCCGGTGTATCATGCCTTGCAGGCGAAATATCAGGTTGAAGGAGGTGTACCATAGAACTGCAGCAGCTCATCAACCAGCTGGAAGATCTTATCAACGATGGGCGGCGCGTGCCCCTGTCCGACCGGCTGATGGTGGACGAGGAGGCGTGCCGCCGGGTCATCGACCAGATGCGGGTGTCGGTGCCTGACATCATCAAGCAGGCGGAGCGCACCCTGGGCGAGCGGGATCGCATCATTGCCCACGCCAACGAGGAGGCCAGCCGGATCGTGCAAATGGCCCGCGAGCAGGCGATCGAGCTGGTGGAGAACCACGAGCTGGTCGAGGCCGCGCAGCGGCACTCCAACGACATCCTGGCGCGGGCGGAGAACGAGGCCATTGGCATGCGCGCCGAGGCCGACGACTACGCCCTGAACACGCTGCGGGCGTTGGCCAGCCAGCTGGAGAAGATCCACCTGGAGGTGGACAACGGCATCCAGAGCCTGGTAGCCTCGCGGCAAGCCCGGCGTTAGGGAGCGATATCCACGGGTTTTTGACATTCGCCTGCCGGTGGTCTATAATCCCTATTCTGGCGTGGCCCGGAAGGACCCCTGTTGCGCGCGTCTCGATGCGTTGAGATATCGGCCGGGCGCACCATGTGGGCTCAAGCAAGTTGGCCACGCGCGGTAGCCATGGACAAGCCCAGAGACGCCCAGCTCAATGTTGCCCAGCTCCTGAAAGAGCCCATCGGTGCGACCCGCGATTACGACGTGGTGGCAGCGGTGAAAGACCTGGTGCCGGAGGAGGTGACCGATGCCACCCCATTGCGGGGGCACGTGCACCTGTTGCGCACAGACCGGGGTATTCTGGTGGAAGGACAGTTGACCGGGAGCGTCGTGGTACCGTGCAGCCGCTGCCTGGGCGATGTGAATGCTCCGGTTACGGTGGAGGTCGAGGATATCTTCCAGCCGACCGTCGATGTGGTGCGGGGCACCTTCATCGAGGTGGAAGAGGAAGACACGGCCCTGCTGATCGACGAGCACCACATCCTCGACCTGAACGAGGTCTTGCGGCAGAACCTGTTGTTGGCCGTGCCGATGCAGCCGCTGTGCCGGCCGGACTGTGCGGGCCTGTGCCCGACGTGTGGCGAGAACCTGAACCAGGGCCCGTGCCAGTGTGAGAGCGTAGCCATCGACCCGCGCTGGGCAGACCTGGGCAGCCTGTTAGCGGATGTCGACCTGTAGAAAGTCCGTAGATCAAGACCCATACTAAAGAGGAGAGATAGAAAATGCCCCCGTTGCCAAAACGTAAGCTTTCCAAGGGCAAGCGCGGCCGCCGCCGTTCCCACGACGCACTGCAGCCGATGAAGGTAGTGGAGTGCCCCCAGTGCCACAAGCCGCACCTGCCGCACCGGGCCTGCCCGGAGTGTGGCACCTATCGCGGGCGCACCGTGATCGCCATGGACGAGGACCGGAAGTAGGCGCCTGGTGGCCATGCTGGTGAACCAATGCCCACGGAGCGGCGGGGGATTTGGCGAGCTTGATGGCCAATTCCCCCGCCGTTCTGTGCCAGCAGGGCGTGGCCCGAGCACCCCGTGAGCTGACGAGAAGCGTATGACTCACGCCCCAGCCTTTCTGTTTCCCGGCCAGGGATCCCAGGCCGTTGGCATGGCCAGGGAGCTGGCCGAGCACTACCCCAGCGCGGCCGATGCTATGGACGAAGCGGACCAGGTACTGGGTTTTCCCCTGTCCGCGCTGTGTTTCGCGGGGCCGGCGGAGGACCTGACCGACACCATCAACGCGCAGCCGGCCTTGCTGGCCGCTAGCGTGGCGACCCTGCGGGCGGCGGCCGAGGCCATCCCGGGGCTGCCGGCGCCGGTAGCCGTGGCCGGCCACAGCATGGGGGAATATTCGGCCCTGGTGGCAGCGGGGGCACTGAGCTTCGCCGATGGCCTGCGCCTGGTGCGGGAGCGCGGCCGGCTGATGAAAGAGGCCGGCGACACGAGCCCGGGGGGCATGGCGGCACTCCTGGGCCTCGACGCGGAGCAGGTGGCGGCACTCTGTGCTGCCGCGCGCGCGGAGACCGGCGGGGTGGTGCAGATCGCCAACGACAACTGCCCCGGCCAGGTGGTCATCTCGGGCGATAGCGGGAGCCTGGAGGTGGCGATGGCCAAAGCCAGCGCGGCCGGCGCGATCAAGGTGGTGCGCCTGGCGGTGAGCATTGCGGCGCACTCGCCGTTGATGGCGCCGGCGGCCAGCACGTTGCGCCAGGCGGTGGCGGCGACTGAGATCCGCACTCCGCAAATACCGGTGATCAGCAACATCACGGCCCGGCCCTTCGATAGCGTCCCTGAGATCCGGGAAGAGCTGGCAGCCCAGCTGACGGAGCCGGTGCGCTGGACCGGGTCGATGCAGGCACTAGTGGCCCTGGGGGTGGACACCGTAGTCGAGCTGGGGCCGGGCGACGTCTTGAGCAGCCTGATGAAGCGGATCGACCGCCGGGTGAGGCGGCTGGCGGTGGGCGATCCGGCGGGCATCGCGGCGTTGAGAGAGAACCTGCAAGCATGAACAGACTGCAAGGCAAGGTGGCCGTCGTCACGGGGGCCAGCCGCGGGATTGGCCGGGGCATTGCCGTGCGCCTGGCCATAGAGGGCGCGCTTGTGGTGGTGAACCACCGCAACAGCAGCGAGGGGGCTGAGGCGACGGCAGCGGCAATCCGGGCCGCGGACGGCCTGGCTACAGTGATCAGGGCTGACGTGAGCCGGTTTGAGGAGGCGCAGCGCCTGATCAAAGAGGTCATAGAGGCCTATGGGCGCGTGGACATCCTGGTCAACAACGCGGGCACCACCCAGGACACGCTCCTGATGATGATGAAGGAAGAACAATGGGACGAGGTCATCGCCACCAACCTCAAGAGCGTGTTCAATTGCTGCAAGGCGGCGGCGCGTTCCATGGTCAAGAACCGCTACGGGCGGATCGTCAACATCAGCAGCGTGTCGGGCCTGGCGGGGCAAGGCGGGCAGACCAACTATGCCGCGTCCAAGGCCGCGGTGATCGGCTTCAGCAAGAGCCTGGCCAAGGAGGTAGGCAGCCGCAACATCACGGTGAACGTGGTGGCGCCAGGATTTGTGCCCACCGTTTTGACCGAGAGCGTGCTGACCGAGGAGAATCGGCAGCGGGCCATCGCGGCGACCCCCTTGGGACGGCTCGGCACGCCCGAGGACGTGGCGGCGGCAGTGGCGTTCCTGGCCTCGGACGACGCCAGCTTCATCACGGGCCAGGTATTGAGTGTCGACGGCGGCCTGGTCATGCAGTGATCGAGAACCAGGTACCTGGTGGATTATGGACAAGCATCATGCAACGCCAGCGGGTCGAGTGACCATTGCGCCTGGCGTGCTCACCACCATCGTGCGCATGACTACCCTGTCCCAGCCCGGGGTCTTGGGGCTCTCCCCGCGCACTCCGGCGACCTGGGGCCGGGTCTTGGGCCGTGGCACCACGGCCGAGGGCATGCGGGTGGAGATCTTCGAGGACAACTCGGCACGCGTGGACGTCCATATTGTCGCCGATCCTACGGTGAGCCTGAAAGACCTGGGAGAGGCGTTGCAGGCCCAGATTGCCCAGGCCCTGGAGCAGATGACCGGCATGCATGTGCGGGCGGTCAACGTGTTCGTCGATATGGTCGAATTCGGAGGCTCGGCGCCCAAGTAAGCCCTGAGGTAGTGTCATGAAACTCCGTCGCAAAGCGCGGGTCGCTGTGCTGCAGGCCCTCTATGAGGCTGATGTGGCGCATCACCCGGCCGGCGAGGCGCTGGACCGCCGGTTGGAGGAGGAGAAGCTGCCGGAGGCCGTGGAGCGCTTCGCGCGAACATTGCTGGTGGGCGTTGTGCGCCATCACGGCCAGCTGAACGGGTTGATCGAGCGCCATGCGCCGGAATGGCCTTTGGAGCAGATGGCCGTGATCGACCGCAACATCCTGCGCATGGCCCTGTATGAGCTGGGAGACCCAACCTTGCAGACGCCAACCAAGGTGGCTATCAACGAGTCGGTGGAGCTGGCGAAGCTCTTTGGCAGCGACAGCAGCCCGCGATTTGTGAACGGAGTGTTGGGTGCCGTGATCGCTGAGGCAGGGCGGCCCAGCTTGAAGACCGAGGGCCTCGATGGGACGGACGAATCCTGGCTGACCCCAGAACCCGCAGCGCGGCAACCCTCGGACGTCGAGACGGCGGCATGAATATCTTTGGCGTGGGCACGGCGGAACTGCTGATCATCCTGGTCATCGCGCTGCTGGTGCTCGGTCCGGAGCGCCTGCCGGAGATCGCACGGATGTGGGCGAAATTCACGCGCACGATGGGCACGTTCACGCGCACGTGGCAGGACTTCAACACCCAGCTCACGGCGGAGATCAACCGGGAGGTGGAGGGCAAACCAAGGGCGGCGGCGCCGCCCAAGCCGGCCCCGGCGGCGGCGCCAGTGGTGGCACCGGACCTGGAGGCCAACACCATCGCGCCGCCCCGGGCGGAGGAGCAGGCCAGTCAAGCTGTCGAGATCGTCGAGCCCAGCCCGGCCGAGCCCGTGGAGGCCGAGGTCGCAGAGAACCTGCCTGCAGATGACGTGGCAGTCTACGAGCTGCCGCCAGACTTGGCCGAATCCCCCAAGGCAGATGACGTGGTGGCCCACGAGCTGCCGCCGGACCTGGCAGAATCCCCCAAGGCCGCGGACACCAACCCATGAGTGAGGATTTCGAGACCACCTGGCTGGCGCAGTATGAGCGGGTGCGGCCGCACCTGGAGGAGCTGCGCCGGCGACTGCTGGTGGCAGGGATTGCCCTGCTGGTGGGGGCCATGGTGGCCTTCACCTTTGCCGGCCCCGTGATCGACATCCTGGCCGCACCCGTGGGGGGGCGCTCGGGCCTGCAGGCCATCGAGGTGACGGAGAACATCTCGGTGTACATGCGGGTGGCGCTGATGCTGGGCGCGACGCTGTCGATGCCGATCATCCTCTACGAGGTGGTGGCCTTCGTGGTGCCGGGGCTCACCGTGATGGAGAAGCGGCTGCTGTTCCTATCCATCCCGGCCATCTTCATCTGCTTCCTCATCGGGGCGGCGTTTGCCTATTTCGTGATGCTGCCGGCCGCCATCCCGTTCCTGCTGAACTTCGGGGGCATCCCCACGATGCCGCGGCCGCGGGACTACATCGGGTTCAGCACGCGGGTGATCTTCTGGATGGGTGTGGCCTTCCAGACGCCGTTGTTCATCGCGCTGCTGGCGCGGGTGGGCGTGATCACGCCGGAGATGCTGATCCGCAGCTGGCGCATTGCGGTGGTGGTGATGGCGGTGATGGCGGCCATGATCACACCGACCATCGATCCGTTCAACATGATGATCGTCATGGCCCCGCTGTTGGTGCTCTACTTGGTCAGCATCGTGCTGGCCAAGTGGGCCTATCGCGAGCGCCAGGTAACGCCGGCCGGGCCGCAAGCGCAGACCGAGCCATAGGCCAGCGCCGGCGAAGTGCGGCGGCCCGGCCGGCGGGAACACGGACGAAGGAGTTCACGATCGATGCAGAAGGAACCCAAGAGGCAGCGCATCCTGATCATGGGGGCGGCCGGCCGCGATTTCCACAACTTCAACATGGCCTTCCGGGATGACGACGCAGTGGAGGTGGTGGCGTTTACGGCGGCGCAGATCCCTGATATCGAGGGACGGCTGTATCCGCCGGAGCTGGCCGGCCCGCTGTATCCGAAGGGCGTCGCCATCTACGCCGAGACCGACCTGGATCAGCTCATACGCGAGCACGACGTCGACGAGGTGATCTTCGCGTACAGCGACGTGAGCCACGAGACCGTGATGCACAAGGCCTCCCAGGTGCTGGCGGCGGGCGCGGATTTTCGACTGATGGGCGGCAAGAGCACGATGCTGCGGGCCAGCCAGCCGGTGGTGGCGGTGTGCGCGGTGCGCACGGGCAGCGGCAAGAGCCAGACCACACGCAAGGTGTGCGACGAGCTGCGGGCCATGGGGAAGCGGGTGGTAGCGGTCAGGCATCCAATGCCCTACGGCAACCTGGTCAGCCAGGCGGTGCAGCGCTTCGGGTCCCACGAGGACCTCGACCGCCATCAGTGCACCATCGAGGAGCGGGAGGAGTACGAGCCGCACCTGGACCGGGGGATAGTGGTGTATGCCGGGGTCGACTACGCGGCAATCCTGCGCCAGGCCGAGCAGGAGGCCGACGTGATCGTATGGGATGGCGGCAACAACGACCTGCCCTTCTTCAAGCCTGACCTGCACATCGTGGTGGTGGATCCCCACCGGCCGACCCATGGCACGACCTACCATCCAGGCGAGACCAACCTGCGATCGGCCGACGTGGTGGTGATCAACAAGGTAGACACGGCCGACCTGCAGCACATTGCTACGGCCCGGGACGGCGTCTACGCCGTGAACCCCGATGCGGTCATCGTAGAGGCGGCCAGCCCCATCTTTGTGGACCATCCGGAGGCGATTCGGGGCAAGGACGTGCTGGTGATCGAGGATGGCCCGACCTTGACCCACGGCGAGATGACCTATGGGGCGGGCGTGGTGGCGGCGCGGCGCTTCGGGGCGGCGCAGATCATCGACCCGCGGCCGTGGGCGGTGGGGTCAATCGCCGAGACCTTCAAGGCTTATCCTGACACGGGCCCCCTGTTGCCGGCGATGGGCTACGGCGAGCAGCAAATACGGGATTTGAGCGAGACCATCAACAACGTGCCGTGCGACCTGGTGATCATCGCCACGCCGATCGACCTGACCCGGGTGGCGACGATCCACCGTCCGGCGGAGCGCGTGCGGTACGAGCTGCAGGAGATCGGCCGGCCGACACTGGCTGAAATCCTTAAGGAGCGCTTCGGCGCCTAGGCAGAGCCGGGCGCCCGCGCCCCTCCCGTCCCCCCGGCACCCGGGGCCAGGGTTGCGAGGGCGCCACACCGCCGGGCGTCCTTCGCGCGCGGTGAGCTGGCAAACCCTTCATGAACAGCAATCCCATCTGCCCCCTGATCATTCAGGAACCACCCGGCAGACAAAGCCCTGCCAACCATCACATCGGAGGAAACCAGTGAAGTCTACCCTAGCCTTAGCCTTGACCCTGGCAGCCGCCCTGGCGCTGGCGGCCTGCTATCCTGTAGCGAGTACACCCCCGGCCCCTGCCGCGGCCACCGAGGCGCCAACCACCGCGCCGGAACCGGCGCCGGTTGCAACCGAAGCGCCGGCCACCGAGGCCACCGCAGCCCCCCTACCAGAGGTGGAGGGCTTGACCTTCACCGCCGAGCAGGTCACCCTGGACAGCCAGGGCCTGCCCGAGGCGGGGCAGCCGGTGATGGTGCCGGCGACGGCCTACGACGAGAGCATGCCGCCGGCGCCGATGGGCCTGCCAGAGCATATCCAGGTGCTGTTTGGGGTCGACGGGCCCCAGGACCGGCAGCCGCGCGATCCGGTGATCTATATCATCCCGGCCGCGGCCTACGCCACGCTGTGGCTGGACAACAATAATCCGGCGGTGGCAAACACCCTCGTGGCGATCGACGAGGTCTCCCGTGCGCTGCCTTCCCCGGCGCCTACGGCGGGCTTTCCGGCGCTGCCAGTGGAGCAGGTGGGCACCTCCTATAATGACCTGGCCGTCCAGGTGGGACGCATTGCTGCGACGGCTGACAGCGCAACCAAGAGCGGCTACCGCTTCGTCGGGCGCTGGAACCAGGACGCCAACCCGGTGACCAACATCGGGCTGCAGTATGTCTACCAGGGGTACACCAACGATGGGAAAACCCTGGTGTCGGCCTGGTACCCGGTGCGGACGGCCGCCCTGCCCGACGAGGTGAGCCAGGTATCCGAGGAGGACATGGCGGCCTTCGAGGCCGATCCTACGGCGGCCATTGCGGCCAAAGCCGAGGAGCTGAACGCCCTCACGGCGGCCGATTTCGAGCCCAACCTGGAACAGCTGGATGCCCTGGTGGCCTCCCTACAGATCGACGGCATGCGCGGCAACGGCCTGGTCGGCACGCAGTGGCTGTGGGTCGCCACCAGCACCGGCGGCCAGGGCGAGGACGTGCTGGAGCCGGACAAGTACCGCCTGGCCTTTGGCGAGGACGGCACGCTGGAGGTGACCGCGGACTGCGTCTCGGCCACCGGCACCTACGTCGCCGAGGGCGGCCAGAGCGGCTCCCTGAGCCTGGAGCTGGCGGAGCCAGCCAGCGCCGACTGCGGGCCAGACTCCCAAAGCACGGAGCTGCTGGAGGCGTTGCCCGCCTTCCAGGACTTCTGGGTGCGGGTGGCTGGCAACCTGCTGCAGCTGCCCATGCCGGCCGGAGGGCCGGTGTTCCTGTTCGGCAATGTAACAGAGTAGCAGGGGAGCCTCGGGGACCCTCAAGCTTGAGGGTCCCCGAGGCGGACGCGGCGCAGGGTCTGGGCGTTGATAGCCACGATGACCGTGCTCAGCGACATGAACAGCGCGCCCACGGCCGGCGACAACAGGATGCCGAAGCTGGGGTAGAGCAGGCCCGCGGCCAGGGGGATGGCCACCACGTTGTAGCCGGTGGCCCAGAGCAGGTTCTCCTGCATCTTGCGATAGCTGGCTTTGCTCAGCTCGAAGACCTTGACCACGTCCAGCGGGTTGCTCTGGACGAGGATGATGCCCGCGGACTCGATGGCAACATCTGTGCCGCTGCCGATGGCTATACCCACGTCGGAGCGGGCCAAGGCAGGCGCGTCGTTGACCCCGTCTCCCACCATAGCCACCTGGCGCCCCTCGGCCTGGAGCGCGGCCACCTGCCGGTCCTTGTGCTCGGGCAGCACCTCGGCGAAGTAGCTGTCGATGCCCAACTCAGCGGCCACGGCCGCCGCTACCTCCTGGCTGTCTCCCGTGAGCATCACAACGCGGATGCCCAGTTCGTGAAGCCGGTCCACGGCGGGCTTGCTCTGCGGGCGGATGACGTCGGCAAGGGCGAAGGCAGCTGCTACGGCCCCGCCATCCACCAGGTAGACGACGGTCTGGCCCTTGCTGCCAGCAGCTTCGGCGAAACTGGTCAGCGCGGCACCGGGCACCACCGCTAACATCTCCAGCAGCCGCGGCCCACCTACGGCAACCTGGCGACCGGCACTACTGGCACGCACACCCCGCCCCTTGATGGCCTCGAAGCCGTCGACAGCCGGCAGGGCCAGCCCTTGCTCCGCTGCAGACTGGCGAAGGGCGCGGGCGATGATGTGCTCCGAGTCACCCTCGACAGCTGCGGTCAGCGCCAGCGCCGCGTCCCCGTCGTAACCCTCCGCCACAGCCATGCTGGCGACGCCGAAATTGCCCTGGGTCAGGGTGCCGGTCTTGTCGAAGATCACGGTGTCGATCTCCCGAGCTGACTCCAGGGCCAGGCGATCGCGCACCAGGATGCCGTTGCTGGCGGCCAGGCCGGTGGAGATGGATACTACCAGGGGAATGGCCAGTCCCAGCGCGTGCGGGCAGGCGATGACCAGCACCGTGGCGACCCGCTGCACCACGTCCACGTCAAAGCCCTGGGCGACGGTCCAGGCGATGGCCGTCAGCAAGGCGGCGACTACGGCGACGTAGAACAGCCAGCCGGCCGCCCGGTCGGCGAGGACCTGGGTGCGCGACTTGCTTTGCTGGGCCTGTTCCACCAGGCGCATGATGCCGGCCAGCGCGGTCTCGTCGCCGGTGGCGCTGATGCGCAGGCGCAGGCTGCCGCTGCCGTTGATGGAGCCAGCAATCGCCTGAGCGCCGGGCTGTTTCTGGACCGGCCGCGACTCGCCGGTGATCATGGCCTCATCGACATCCGACTCGCCCTCGGCGATCTCGCCGTCCGCCGGGATGCTGGTGCCCGGCCGTACCAGTACCAGGTCGCCGGCCCGCAGTGCGCTGGTGGAAACGGTCTCCACGCTACCATCGGGCCGGATGCGCTCGGCGGTGTCAGGCATCAACCTGGCCAGCTCCTGCAGGGCGCCCGAGGCCTGGCGCACACTGCGCATCTCCAACCAATGGCCCAACAACATGACGTCGATCAGGGTCACCAGCTCCCAGAAGAAACCGCCCTCAGGGTCGATCACCAGGGCGGCCAGGCTGTAGAGGAAGGCGACGCTAATGGCCAAGGAGATGAGTGTCATCATGCCCGGCTGCCGCTGGCGCAGCTCGGGCACAGCCATGCGCAGGAACGGCACTCCACCGATAACAAACACGAGGGTGGCGAAGACTGGCCCAATCCAGCGGCTGCCGAGAAAGGCCGGCATGCTGAAGTTAAGCCAGTCCTGCAGCATGGGGCTGGTCAGGAGCACCGGCACGCTTAGGGCCAGGCAGATCCAGAACCGGTTGCGGAACATCCGCTCGTGGCCGGTGTGGTCCACCCGGTGGGCCCCCTGCCCGTGGCCGGCCGGGGTTAGTCCCCCGTCCGCCGCGGCCCCGGCGGGGGTAGCCGTGGCATGATGGTGGGGCGCCGGCCCTGGTGCCGGGCTGCCGTGCTCCTCCTGGTGGCTGGCATGGTTCATGGTAGGGGCGATCCTCCTTCCCGGCCGGCTCAACCGGCCCTGAGTCCAGGCATCTATCCTACCGGCCGGGTATGACGGCCGGATGACGCTTGTGTGACGTTTCTGTAAAGATATTGCACCAATCTTGGTGCTGCCGCCAGGGCCAATGGCGCCGCCACCCAGTCTGCCCCCCCCGCTCCCTTCACAGCACCGTAGCCGGGTCCACGTCGATGCGCCAGCCGGGGGGGATGGTGGCGAGGCGGAGGAGGGCGGCGGGGTCGGGGGCCCGCACCACGATCTGCCAGCGGTATTTGCCGCTCTCGCGGCCGAAGAAACAGGGGGCGGGGCCGATGAGGTCGACATCGCCGAGGTCGTGCTGGTGGATCAGCACGCGCAGGCCGCGACCCAGAGCCTCGGCCGCGGCGCGGGCGTGGTCCTCTTTGGCGTGCAGGAAGACCAGCTTGGCCAGGCGGCGGAAGGGGGGATAGCCGAGCTCCCGGCGAAAACCCAGCTCCTGGCGGTAGAAATCCAGGTAGTCGTGGCGCCGGGCGGCCTGGATGACGTAGTGCTCGGGGCGGTAGCTCTGGACGATGACGCGCCCCCCCAAGAGGCTGCGGCCAGCGCGGCCGGCGACCTGGGTGAGCAGCTGGAAGCTGCGCTCGGCGGCGCGAAAGTCGGGCAGGTAGAGGCCGACGTCGGCGCTGATCACGCCGACCAGGGTTACCATAGGCAGGTCCAGCCCCTTGGCGATCATCTGGGTGCCGACCATGACGTCGGCCTCCCGCTGGACGAAGCGGCTGAGGATGGCATCGTGGCTGCCCTTGCGGCCGGTGACGTCGCGGTCCCAGCGCAGGACGCGGGCGGCCGGCCACAGGCTCTGGACCAGCTCGGCGATCTTCTCGGTGCCGGTGCCCAGGTAGCGAATACGCCGGCTGGCGCACTCGGGGCAGCGCTCGGGAGAGGGCTGGCGGCGGCCACAGTGGTGGCAGACCAGGGTGGGGTGGGCCTCGCCGCCGCCGACGGGCAGGTGGTAGGTGAGGGGGACGTCGCAGTGCGCGCAGGTGAGCACGTGGCCACAGTCGCGGCATATGACGAAGGTCGCGGTGCCGCGGCGATTGAGGAAGAGGATGGCCTGCTGGCCGGAGGCCAGGGTGCCGGTAAGGGCCTCCTGGAGGCTGCGGCTGAGGACAGAGCGGTTGCCGGCTCGGAGCTCCTGGCGCAGGTCGACTACCTGCACCCGGGGCAGGTCGGTGTAGAGGGCGTCAGGGGCGACGGGCAGGGGGTGGTAGACGGTGTGGGGCAGGTGCAGGCGCTCTTGCTGCTCGGCGATGGCGCGGGCGTGGCCCATGATGCGGCGGGGCAGGTGCAACCGACGGATCTGGCCCAGCTCGGCGGCGTAGGTGGTCTCCAGGGCAGGGGTGGCAGAGCCCAGGACTACGGTGGCGGGGGCCAGGCGGGCCAGGTGCAGGGCGGCGTCGCGGGCGTGATAGCGGGGGGAGCGCTGCGCCTCCTTGTAGGAGGGGTCGTGCTCCTCGTCCAGCACGACGAGGCCCAGGCGGGGCAGGGGCAGGAAGAGGGCCGAGCGGGTGCCCACGACCACGCTGGCCCGGGGATCGCCGCCGCGGGCCAAGCGCCAGACGTCGTAGCGCTCCCCGGCCGAGAGCCCGCTGTGATAGACGGTGACGCGGCCGCCAAAGCGGGCGGCGAAGCGCCGCACGGTCTGCGGCGTCAGGGCGATCTCGGGCACCAGCACCAGGGCCTGGCGCCCGGCAGCCAGGGTGGCGGCGATGGCCCGCAGGTAGATCTCGGTCTTGCCGCTGCCGGTGACGCCGTGAAGCAGGAAGGCAGCGGACGGGAGGCCGGGGTCCATGGCCTCGGTGATGGTTTGCCAGACGGCGGCCTGGTCGGGGGTGAGGGCCGGGGGCTGGTCGGCGACGAACTCCTGGCCGGCCAGGGGATCGCGCCAGACCTCGGCGGTGTCCAGGCTGACCAGGCCGGCGGCGGCCAGGGTGCGCAGGGTGGGCAGGTCGACGTTGGCCTCGGCGGCCAGCCAGCCGAGCCCGACCGGGCCAGGCGCGGCGGCCAGGGCGGCCAGGGCGCGCTGGTATTTCTCGCCGCGGCGGAGCTGGATCAGGCGGGCAGGGATCTCGCCGGGAGGGAGGGCCAGGGCCACGCGCTGCTGGCGATCGATGGTGATCCAGGAGCGGCGGGCCAGGCTGCGCAGGGGGGCCATGGTGCAGCCCACTGCCGCGCAGGCCTCGGCAACCAGCGGCGAAGGGCCAGGATGGGCGGCCAGCCAGGCCAGCAGGCCGGCCTGTTTGGAGGGCCGGCCGAGGGTAGGCAGCACGCGGTCTATGGTGGCCTGGTCGGCCAGCAGGGTGACCTGGCGGACGGCCTTGGGGCGTGGCGGGGGCTGGACGACCTGGCGCTGGCGGGCTATCAGCCCCTGGTCCAGCAAGGGCTGCCAGACGCTGCGGCGGGCCAGGGCCGGGGCGCGGCGGCGCAGGTCGCTCTCGCGAACCTGCCCGCGGCGGTGCAGAAGGTCAAGCAGGGCGTGCTGGGCGGGCTTGAGGTCGGGAAACTGGGGAAAGTGAACGTCGGGCGGCAGGGCCTCGGCGAAGTCCGCGGACCCAAAGGCCATCTGGTGCGGCTCTGCCGTACCGGCAGCCGCATCTACGGCTTCGGCCAGGGCCTGCTGAGCAAGTGGCGTTAGCGCCAGCACGGGCTCCGCGGCCTGGGCCAGGCCAGGGGGCAACATGAGCAGGAGGCAATCCAGGATGGGAGCCAGATAGCGGTGGCTGAGCCAGGTGGCCAGCTCCAGCTGGGCGGGGGTGCAGACCGGCTCGGGCATGACCAGGCCGTCGATGGGGCGCGGGTCTACGCCGGGGGGCGGTTGGACAGCCAGGGCCAGCACCACGCCCTGGAGCTGCTGGCGGCCAAAGGGCACCCAGACCAGGTGGCCGGGCTGCAGGGTGCCGTGCAGGTGGGCGGGGACGGCGTAGTGGAAGGTGAGGCCCTCCAAGGCGCCGGATGCGGTCTCGCCGCTCTCCGTGCCCGCAGGGGGCGCGGCGGGGAAGGGCTGCTCCGGCGCGGCGGGGGCGGCTGGCTCCGGCGACGGCGTGTCCGTCAGGCGGCGGGCCATGGGCGTGTGGACCACGACTTCGGCGAACATCAGCGGATCTCCAGGCGCTCCCACGGCAGGGTCACGGCTGCTGCAGCTGGCGCAGCAGGGCTTCCCCCCGGGCCCTCTCCGTGTCGGAGCCGGCCAGGGTCAGGTAGGTGTTCAGGGCGCCAATGGCCTCAGGCCGGCGGCCCAGCTCGGCGTAGACCTGGGCCAGGTTCCAGTGGGTGCTGGCCAGGTCCGGCTCCAGGCTGGCGGAGTCTTCCCAGGCCTGGCGGGCAGCCTCCAGGTGGCCCTGGTTGGCCTCGGCGGCGCCCAGGTAGAAGAGGACGACCCCGTCGTCGGGGTGATCGGCGGCCAGGGGGTGCAGGATCTGCGTGGCCGCAGCGTAGTCCTCCCCGTCGATCAGCTCGATGGCCTGGTTGAGGCGAGCCTGGGGGGAGCCGTTCCAGAGCACGGTGGCGCCGGCTGTCAACAGGGCCAGCACCAGCATGACGACTATCAGGTGGATGAGCTTGCTCTGCAAGGTGGTCTGGTCCTCCAGGGTGAGGACCTCGCTGGGGAGGTAGCCGCTGGGCATGGCGTATTTGGGCACCAGCAGCCAGCCCAGCACCGCGCCGGTGATCAGCCCGCCCAGGTGCGCCGTATTGTTGATATAGGGCACGGTGAAGCCGATGAAGAGGTTGATCATCAGCACCATGGCCAGGCTGCGCAGGTTGGCCTGGGCGCGGCTGCCGAGCAGCTTGCGGTGGACCCAGAAGTAGGCCACCTCGGCGCCGAACAGGCCGAAGATGGCGCCGCTGGCCCCCACCGAGGGGTTGTTGTTGCCCATCACGTAGCCCAGCAGGTAGAAGGCGATGCTGCCGCCCAGGCCGCTGAGCAGGTAGATGGCCAGGAAGCGGCTCGTGCCGTACAGGCTCTCCACGTCGCGGCCGAGGATGTAGAGCGCGTAGGTGTTGAACAGCAGGTGGATCAACCCGCCGTGCAGGAACATGCTGGTGAATAGGCGCCAGAACTCGCCGCCGGCGATCAGGGTGCTCTGGTGCGCGCCGAAGCGCAGCAGGACGTCCGTCGGGATGTTGCCGGTGAAGCCATTCTGGAGCGGGTTGGATAGGGCGATAAGGCCCATCGCCACCACCACGTTGATCCCCATCAGGACGTACGTGGCGCGCGGCTGGGCCAGGGGCAGGCGGAAGCCCGTCTGCGGCGCAGCCGCAGTCTCCGCCGGGGGTGCGGTGGGCTCGTAGGGCACGCTCACAGGGCCACCGGCTCCCAATCGACGCGGCAGCGCTCTGCGGTCATGATCGCCATCACCTGCCGGGCCGTCTCGTCCAGGCAGTCCTCCCGGTTCACCACGACGTACTTGAACTCGGGCAGCCGGCGCAGCTCCTCGCGGGCGGTGGCGATGCGCATGGCCAGCATGCCAGGCTCCTCGGTCTGGCGCTCCTGCAGCCGGGCCACCATCTCCTCCTCTGAGGAGGCCACCAGGAAGATGGTGACGGCCTGGGGCACCAGGCGGCGGATGGTGGCTGCGCCCTGCACATCCACCCGCAGCACCACGTCCTTGCCGCTGGCCAGCCCCTGGCGGACCTCGGCCCTGGGGATGCCCTTGTATTCGCCGTAGACCACGGCGTGCTCCAGGAGCTCATGGGCCTCGATCATCTCGGCGAAGCGGGTCATGGTGACGAAATGGTAGTCCACGCGGTCGTTCTCGTTGGGCCGCCGCGGCCGGGTGGTGGCGGTCACCACCTGGTAGAACTGCACGCCCAGGTCCCGCAGGCGGTCCATGGTGGCGTCCTTGCCCACGCCCGAGGGGCCGGAGAGGACGACGAGCAGGGGCCGCGGGGCCTGTAACGACTGGTAGAAATCGGCGGTGGGATCGGTTGCGGTCACAATAGTCTTTCCAGGTGCTTGCGGCGCGGTGCGGGCTCAGCTATAATGGCTGGGCGCGCCCGCGGCCGCGGGCGACAGGGTTGTAGCTGGAGGATGAGTCATGCCTATCTACGAGTACCGGTGCGCGGATTGCCGGCGCCGGGTGAGCATCTGGTGGCGCACCTTTGGCGAGGCGGCCACGGGCCAGGCGGCCTGCCCCCGCTGCGGTGGCGCCAACCTGCAGCGGGTGGTGTCCCGGGTCGCCGTCGTGCGCTCCGAGGAGAGCCGCCTGGATGACCTGGCCAGCATGGACGGGCTGGAGGACCTGGACGAAAGCGATCCGCGGTCCTTTGGCCAATGGATGCACCGCATGAGCGCGGAGCTGGGCGAGGACATGGGCGAGGAGTTCCACGAGGTGGTGGACCGGCTGGAGGCC
>JAULUH010000073.1:0-2616 GCA_032111745.1 Anaerolineae bacterium
ACAGCTGCGCTGGTATGCCGCCGACGGCACCCTCCTGGAGACCGCCGCCCTGGGCCACGAGAGTGGCCTGGCTGCAGATACCTGGCATCTCGTGGGTGGCACCCCCGACGACGTCAAGACGCCGCCCACCGGCGCGCGCACCGCGGTGTTCGTGCTGGTGGTCAAGGATGACGGTGGGGCCGGCAAGCTCTACGTGGACGACCTGTATGCAACTTGGTCCACCAACGGCGCCTGGATCGCCGAGTCCTCCATCACCGCGCTGGCCCTGGGTACCGGCAGCGTGGAGGCGCCGGCCATCGCTGCCGGCGCGGTGCAGACAGCCGGGCTGGCCGACGGCGCCGTGACCGCGACCAAGCTCGCCACCCTGGCCGGCACCATAGAGCTCGCCGAGATCTCCGACCCCGCCGCGCCGTCGTCCAATCGAGCCCGCCTCTACGTCCGTGACAACGGCAGCGGCAAGACCGAGTTGGTGGTGCGGTTTCCCACGGGTGCGGTGCAGGTGGTGGCGGTGGAGCCGTGAGCGCGGGATAGACGGCGATGAAGCCGAGTCCACAACTGGTCTAGGCTGCCAGCCGATCCAGCATTGCCTGCACCGCCCGGCCCAGCTCGGGTGGAAGTTCTGACAGACTGGGGGTATCGTCGCCGGCCAGGATGCGCGCCAGGATACTGCCCAGCGCTCGGATTTCCTCGGGCTGTGAGCGATCGCCGGCCAGTTGCTGAGCAAGACTGAAGAGCTGCCTGCCCAGTTCAACATCTCCCTGGCGCGCTCGGACGACGGCATCCAGCAGATCATCCAGCGTCATCCCTTCGTCGTCGCTGGATTGATCAGCCACTTCGGGCGCGGAGCCATCTTCCACCAGTTGTGCCAGGTAAGCTCTGGCTTTATCGACACTGCCCAGTATGTCCACCAGGAGCGCTGCGGCTTGCTCGATCTCATGCGCACCGAGGCTGTCGAAGGCAAGGTATGCCTGGGCAACGTAGCGAGCTGCCTGGTCCAGTTCGCCGCGAGCCTGGGATAGCAGACCCAAATTGCCCCATGTCTGGGCCATGCCGTGAACGTCGCCCAGGCGTTCCTTGGTGGCCAGGGAGCGCTCATAGGCCTCGATCGCCCGCGGCCACTCCTCGCGAGCGGCATAAACCAGCCCCAGGCTGTTGTCCATCTCGGCCATGCCCCGGGGGTCGTCCAGGCGTTCAAAGATGGCCAGGGCGCGCTCATAGGTCTCAATCGCGCGCTGTCGCTCCCCCTGGCGAAAATAGACCACGCCCAGGCCGCGCAGGACATGAGCCATGCCCTGATCGGCGCCGAGGCGTTCAAAGGTGGCCAGGGCGCGTTCGTAGGACTCGATTGCCCGCTGCCACTCCTCCTGATCAAGATAGAAACTGCCCAGGTTCATCAAGGTCTGGGCCATGCCGTGGAGATCACCCTCGCGTTCCAGCGTGGCCAGGGCGCGCTGATAGGCCGCGATCGCCTGCTGCCACTTCCCCTGAGCGGCATAGATCACGCCCAGGTTGGCGTGGGTCTGGGCCATGCTGTGGACGTCGTCCAGGTGTTCGAACGTGGCCAGGGCGCGTTCAAAGATCTCGATCGCCTGTTGCCATACTCCCCAGCGGTGGTATACGCCGGCCAGGTTGACCAGGGTCTGGGCCATGCCGCGGACATCGCCCAGGCGCTCCTGAATGGCCAGGGAGTGCCCATAGGCCGCGATCGCCAGTTGCCCCTCACCCCGGTGGGCATAGACCAGGCCCAGGTTGCCCAGTGTGGCTGCCACACCCTTCTCATTGCTGGCAGCCTGATACAGTCGTGCCGATTCCTCCCATTGCCGGATTGCCGTGTCCCAGCGACTCCGCTTGAACGCAATCGTCGCCAGGTCACCTAGTAGCTGCGCCTGTGCGGCGTCCTGGCTGGGCAGGTGCTCCACGACGGCTTGGTGGGCGCGCCGCAGCCGCTGTTCGATCTCAGTCCAGTAGCCCACGCGACTCAGGCTATCCGCCGCCTCGCTGGCGGCAGCGGCAAAGGCCTGCCAGGCTTCGGCTCGCTCCCACTGGTCGGTTGTCTCCAGCCATTCCTCGGGTGTGCCGCCTTGGGTCATGAACTTTGCCTGCAGATGCTCAGCGGCCAGCCGATGCACCGGCCGGACATCCTCCATTGCTTTCAGCTTCTCGTAGGCATACTGGCGCACCAGGGCGTGGTAGCTGTAGCGCGCGCCGTCGAACCCCACCAGCGCTCGCTGCACCAGGGTGTCCAGCAGATCCTCCACCCCCTCCACGTCCGGCAGCAACGCATCGGCCGCCTCCCAACCGAAGGGGATGGCGAACACGCTCAGCCGCGCGAAGAGCCTCTGCTCAGCCGCGCTCAAGCGATCGTAGCTGGCCTCGAACGCGGCCTCCACGCCCTTCAAGGGCCGCTTCTGCAGATCCTGCCACACCCGCTGCAGCCCCCGCCGGTGGGCCAGCGGCACTACCAGCAGCATCGCCAGCGGATGCCCCTGCAGCCAGCCCACGATCCTGGGGATGGCGTCCAGGTCGGCCTGCGTGCCCACCTTCACCCCCGCCGCCGCGGCCAGGCGGTAGAACAGCTCGGTCATGGCCGGCTCACCCAGTGGCTCCAGTTCCACC